>QNAI01000202.1 GCA_003641745.1 Verrucomicrobiota bacterium
AACGAGGCCCAGGACAAACCCCGTGGTGGCGGCGGCGGCGGCGGCGGTGGCTATGGTGGTGGCGGCGGCGGCGGCGGCGGCGGCCGTTGGTAGGTTAGTTATTCAGCCCAAGGGTTGATGATTGGAACCCCGCTACCGGGAGGTGGCGGGGTTTTTGTGTGTGGTGGCGGGAAGCGGGGTCTGTTTTTTCGTGCATATAAGTGGTTGGAATAAAATGGTTAGCGAGGACGGGAAGTCCGATGGCTGTTTATCTCAGAAATCTCGGTTAACAGACCGGACCAAAATGCTCCCATGTTGATCTCATATTCTCAGAATCCGTGTGATATACTATTATCGGTTAACAGCGCAGCCCTATTTATGTTTGAAAAAATAGCCGTATCAGGTGCAACCAAAATGACTCCCATTGTCGTAGAGACCACTATTTCTGTACCGGTTTCTCACCATTAATCATGTTGCACGGCCCCTACGCTACAAGGAATGAAATGACGAGAGTATCCGTGTCTCAATCGGTTTGCTGGGGCGGCTGCTTTTCAACCGGAGAAGTCTGAGACTCCGAATTCCCTTTCTGGCCCCACTCGGGGAGCCGGTTGTCCTGGTTAGAAAAAGCGGTTGGATTTTGGCAGGTCGAGGGGCCTGTTTCTTTAAGATCTATAACCCGATGTAATTAAATGGTTAGTGAGAACGGGTGTTTGGTGAATGAAATTCAAAAAATCTATTCCTTAACACACT
Organism: Verrucomicrobiota bacterium; assembly: GCA_003641745.1. Taxonomy (GTDB): domain Bacteria; phylum Verrucomicrobiota; class Verrucomicrobiia; order Opitutales; family Opitutaceae; genus B12-G4. The sequence continues at coordinate 730 of QNAI01000202.1, forward strand.
CTTTCCAAACAACTCCGAAGGCCGTCTCTGAGTCTCGGTTTCTCTGCTTTTTGGGGCCGGAAATGGGCTCCCGGTCAACACAGGTGAAGATTTTCTGTGTCTTGGAAATCGGGAGAAGTCCAAGCTTCCATATTCGTTTCGGTGACGACTTGAGAACAACCAAAAACTATCTTACCTGAGCCCTGAATAAAATCGTAAACCCAGGAACTCCAGCTCCGTTCACCCCGGCAATAGTCCCCTTGGGATGCACGCGCAAGTGCGTGATTCTAGGGTCGCACCCGGTGGCATCCGGTACCAGATCCGCAATGGTCAGGTTGAAATTGTTCCCGCCATCCATGGAAAAAGTAACGTCATTGGCCGGGTCCAGGGATAAACCGCTCGGTGGCATGTTTTCCATGAAAGCCACGGGTCCCCATGGCTGCCCGAGGTCGTCGAGGCAAAACGCGGTATTGGGAGGGATGGGATCGGTGATGACGATCGTGTCGGAAATGAGGCCGGGACCTCCGTGGTTGGAAGCTGCCACCGTGTAGGTCATGGCCGCCCCGGGAAGCGAGAAGGGATTGGCGGTTCCATTGATCGGATCCGAGTGTGATTGGACACTCATGACCAGAAGGATGTCGGGGGAGGATCCAACCTGCAGCGTGCTCATCCGTGTATGACGCACCAGTCCTTCAGTACCCTCTTCAGCCGTCACCCGAACCGTCCAGCTTCCGTTCTCCGTGGGCGTGGGCCAGGCGGCCGGAGGGCTGGGATAGGCCAGTTCATAAATCTTGCGCGGCCCATTGGCGTCTGCCGCGACTTCGGTCATCGGAGCGCTGGTGACCACGGCGGTGCCCGAGGGTGTGGTCATGGTCAGGGCGGCGGAGCTGATGTCGAAACTACCGAAGGGATCGCTCACAACAGCCCGGGCATAAACCGTTCCGCCGCCCGCGGTGGAGGTAATGACCGATCCTCCGGGGTAGGGGGCGTCGTAAAAGAGGACCGACTCGACCCGGATGACGGTCAACGACTCAAGATCGACCCTGGAGGGGATTCCGTTGAAATAGGGCTGAATCCGGATTCGCCTGTTCCTGCGGGCGGAGACGTTGTCCACGTTCAACTGCAGGGAGGAGATGTCGACAAGGGCGCCGGCATTGGTAATCGGGATATTGAAGGTGGCCGGGGCCGTTCCGTAGTTGTTCGCGTTGATGTTCAAAGGGCCGAGGGTTCCTATGACTCCCGCGGACGATGTCAGGGTGAGGGTGGCGATTCTCCGTCTGCCGCCCCTGATCCACATCGTCACGGGAATCGTCCCGGCGCCGCCGTCGATGGTAATCGGGAGGGTGGCCGAGGGATTCAGGGTCCAGGTGACATCCTGGCCGCCATTGATACGCAATTCGGTCTGCGGGGCCGTGATGGCCAGCCGCGACAGGTCGAAATTGTCGTGCATGTACAGGGGTTTGGACCCGGTGATCGGGAAAGCGGGATTCACGACCGTCAGGGTGGGGGCAACTGGATTGGCCCCGAGGCCGGCCCCGTTGACGATGTTCGCGGTATTGTCGATGGCCGTTCCATGGGTTGTCCCCGCCATGACCGTGACCTGGAAGACAATGTTCAGGTTGCCGGAGGCGGGTACCGTGAGATTGGTGAGGTTCACCTGGGCGGGGGTCGAGTTGTCGACCGCACCGGCGGGAAGAGGGGAAACCAGGCTCGGGTTGGCGAGGTCCGTTTGAAGGTCGTCGACCAGAGATACACCTGTGGCAAGGCGTCCCGCGGTCTCCACCAGGGTGACGGTGTACTGCAGAGTGTCGCCGGGTTCGAGGTCTCCGCCGTTGAGATCAACAACGCCCTTGGTGGAGGTGGACAGGTCCGAACCCACGGTGACCATCGCCGTGTTGCCGGTGGAGGCGTCGGCGAAGTTGGTTCCTCGTGCGGTTATGTTGTTGAAATAGATTCCGGGCGTGACCGAAGCGGTCGCCTGGAAGACGAGAGTGGCCGTACTCCCGGGTGCTATCAACCAGTTATCGCCCCAGGTCAGGGCCTGGCCCACGATGGAAGGATCGACGGAAGTCAGACCGCTGGCGGATCCGGTGACGTAGGTGAAACCGGCGGGCAGCAGATCTTCGAATTCATTGGCGAAGGCGGTGCTGGTACTGATGTTTTGAATCGTCACAGAATAGGTCACCAGGTCGCCCGGATCGACGGCGGTCGGCGCCACGGTATTGGTGACGAGAATTTCACTGGTTGGGATGATGGCCTTGAACCGTTGATCGTTGAAGGCTCCACCGGTCGATCCCACCACGCCGAAATATGCGTTGTTTCCCCCACCTAGAATTGAGCGGATGTCCTTGGCGTAGGTCAAGACCTGCTGCCCGTCGAAATAGACCGTCAGCAGGGGCGCCGAACTATCCCACACCAAGCGCACGACATGGTCCAGCCCGTCCTCGATGTTTGCCGAACTTGAGGTGGCACAGACAGGTGCAGCGCCTGAGTGATCGGGCACCGAAGCGGGCCCCGTGAATTCATTGATGCCAAGATGGTCGCAGCCGGGATCGCCCCGGGAACCGTTCTGGTACGTATCCAGCTCGATGGCCAAAGCGGGGATGATGTTGTGCATCCCCACCCATTCACCACCGGCGGCGTTGTCACCAATGGCCGCGGTACCGCGGGGGTCATTCTGGAAGACGATGGAAAACCCGTCGGCGCCGTTGGCATCACGGTCGCCCAGGTTGACCAGAAGAGTCATATCGAAATTGAGCGACAGATCCAGGGGGACATCCAGCCAGACGGCCCCGACCTGGTTGTTCTGCGGGGGGGTGATCTGGACGTACCCGGCGCCGTCCGGTGCCGAGGCGTCTCCGACCGGAATCCAGGCACCGCGGGCCTCCCAGGTGGTCAAAAGGGAGCCAACGACCAACAGACCGGGAATAATCACGTTCCGGAAGGACTTCGGGAAATTCAAATGCCGTTTTCGGCTTATCATCTTTAACTTGTTGTCCCCAGGCATTTTGTCCAGTTGTTGATTATTAACACCAGTACGGCCACAACATGGTAATGGACGAGGTATTGCCACTAATAGCCCTGTTGCGATCCAGTAACATGAGATATTTGCAAGAGGCGTACCTTGTTCTGAACTTGCCTTGTGCCTGCCCCTTTCGGGATTGCTCCTCCAACGCCAGTAAAGCCGCCACCCACCCAATTATCTCCCGTCCCTTTTTGTTTCCAAACGATTAGAGAATCATTCCCTGTCCAGGAGATCCACATAGGCGCGGTAGCGCTCACGTATATGACGAACATATGCAACGGGTTCTGTTCCGCGCACATATCCGTGTCGCGCATGACGAGAGTATTCAGGCTCGGCCAGCTTGAGCATGGCCAGTTCGACATTTCCCATCCAGACGTCCGGATCCAATTCCAGCTGGGCCGCCAGACGTCGGGCATCCCGAACATGTCCGTGGCCTGCGTTGTAACTGGCAAGCGCGAACCACATATGCTCATCGTGGTCCAGGCGATTCGGAAAACGTTCCCAGACCCATTTCAGGTAGCGGAGGCCCGTTTCAACGGAAACCCTCGGGTCTTCCAGATCAACCGCTCCCAGTTCTTTTCCTGTACGCGGCATGACCTGCATCAATCCCACAGCGCCTGCCCAGGAGCGGGCCTGCGGTTTGAAACGGCTCTCCTGATACATCTGGGAGACAATGAGCCGCCAATCAAAGCCATAGCGCTGGGCGAATTCACGCACAAGATCATCGTAGGGGCTTAACTTTTCATCGGCCCCTGCCTCGTCCCAGCCGGACTCGTACTTTGCCGGCCGATCAAAATAACGGCTGTTTGCAATGTTGTAGAATTCTGAACGATACTCCGAATCCAGGAAGTCATTGATTGCCTTCAGGAGTTCCGTATTGCGAGGCTGAACGGCCCAGGCCCGCGGCGTGGGTCCTTTGAGCTGGAGCAGGCCCTGGATATCATCCCGCAGGGACATTTCCAGCTCCAGCAGATGCGAGTCGGCGACAGTGAGTTCATAGAGACCGTCAGCGACCGCCGCTATGACTGATTCGGTCTCCATACTCTCGGGAATTTCGACGATTTCAAACTCGATGCCTTCGCCTGCGCGAATTTCTTCCAGGGTCCGCCAGTAGGCGCTGGATCGACGCACGGCAATCCTGCGGCCGGCCAGGTCCGCGGGAGTGTTCATGGGTGATTCGGAAGCCCGCCCGACGACGACTTCCGAGGCGAAATAGTTTGGATTGCTGAACGTAACGAGACTGTCGTTGCTGTCTGTCGTGGGAGTCATGAACGCGGCGACAAAATCACCTTCGCCGGACCTGAGCATGGGCAGCAGGTCCGCGTGGGTCGGCGCGACCACGACTTCCAACTGCATCCCGTATTTTTTCGCGAAGCGAGTGGCCATATCGTACTCGAATCCCATGAGCCGGCCGCGCCACAGAAAATAGGTCGCCGCATTGTTCCGCGTGATCATGCGGATGTTCCGTTTTTTCCTGAGTTCCGAGAGATCCGCGACATAGTTGTTTTCGTGGCCCAGGATCCTGTGGACGTGAAGAAAGCCATTGAGGGCTTCGAGCAGGGCAGGGGAATTCTGGCGAACCGCCCAGGCCAACGACCGCTCGGTTGATACCGGTGGTCCCACCTGAAAATCATTCCGGTAACTCAGGAAAACCGTGAGCCGATTCGAATCCTGAATGGTGTAGTCGAGGCTCCCTGTTACGACGGAGTCCAGGAGTGCCTCGGCACCTATGTTGCCCGGGAAGGTGACGATCTCCAACTGCGGGTTCATTTCGAGGAGTTCGGCAGAAGTTTGTTCAAACGAGGATCCTGCGCGGACGCCCAATTTCCCCGTGAGGCCCTTCGCTTCTTCAGGAAGATCTCTCCCCTTGGCCAGCACGAGCATTTCAAACCTGCGATCCAACGGAACGGTGAAGGACACGCTCTCCTGCCTGGCAGGGGTCACGGTCAGATTGGCGGCAACGATATCGCCAAGCCCATCCTGCAACGCAGGAAGCAGCCGCGAAAACGTGTCCAGGGCGACGACCTGCATTTCCAGCCCCAGCGACTCCGCGAAGCGTTGGGCGAGATCACGTTCTTTAAGTAACGGGTCCCCTTTTCTCGGCAGGTGGCGGATGTGGTCGCTCTCCACCAGGACACGCAGCACACCGCGCGCGCGAATGCCGGCGAGATCGTCCGCGTGAAGGACGGGTGCAGGTGGATTTCCCGCCACGGCTTCGCTGTTTTCATCGGAAGAAATTTCATTGGCGCCGCAGACGGTGGCCAGCAGCGTGAAAATGAGGAGTAGGTGTGTCGTTCCAATGTGCCTCATGAAATCCTCCGCGCAGGTGTTTGGGCTCCACTCGAACACCACGGGGCTGACGCTGCCGATAGGGCTGTGGCGGCACCATGCATTGTAGAACATTTCAACGTAACCGAACAGGTCCGCTGGTGTCTGCACCCCCCAGGGGCTATTCAGTCTCCCCGCAGTTGGAACGAACGACCACCAGGTTGCTGAGGTCCGATCCCGCCAGCGCGTTGAGCTCGGCCTCGATGGCAAGGTTGATTTCCCTGGTCAGGGTATCATTGAAAAAATCGAGGATCCAGTCGGCAACAAATCCGAGACTCCCTGCAATATTAACTTCAAGGCCCTGGACCGACGTTTTGGTGGCGCCAAGCGACACCTCGGGCGTCCCGCCTTCATCAATGATGATCGCCGTTTCCGAAACGACGGAGGCCACCCTGAAAGTCCCGTCGATGTCCGCGCACGCCCAGTTGTTGCCGGTGGCCTTGACGTTTCCGCGGATATTGCGGAACACATACTTCAGGACCAGGTTGCCGTCGGTCCGGACGAGTTCGAAAGTCGGGGCGTCGTATTTGAAATTCCTGATGTAGATGGTATAGGTGCAGACGGTAATGTCCTGGCTTCCCATTGGCGATGGGATCAGGCTCCCCAGGTCCAAATGAGCCAGAAGATTGCTGAAGGTGTTCAGCAGGCAATCGTCCGCGGTCGCGGTGAGCCCCCATATCTTGTTTGAGACCGTCGCCCCACCATGGATATTGCTCAGCCGGCAGGCAACCGAAGCGCCCGCGCCCGCCCTGATAAGCAGGGTGTCCCTTTTTCCATCGGCAAAAACCACTTCGAAAAGACCGGCCTCGGGCATGGCGCCGCCGGTGTTCCGGAGTGTCACCACGGTCAAGCCGTTCAAGCAGGCCGTGGTCAGGCTGATTTTGGGAGCGGGTTCGGAGGTAACAGGGTCTTCGCTTCCGAAGCCGGAGAGCGGCAGGCCGGTCAAGGCCACCAG
>QNAI01000203.1 GCA_003641745.1 Verrucomicrobiota bacterium
GAGCTGAAACGGCTGCTGAGCGGGATTGTCCCGGATGAGGTGGGGCTGCTTGTCTCGGCTTCTCCGGTCGATCGTCGCCGGAGTTTCGCCAAATGGTGCGAGAAGAACAGCGATTTCCTTTTGGTGACCGACAGTAGCGCTGGTTTTGACTGGGCATCGCTGGCAGCGGAAGAGTGTCGTGGCACGGAGGTGTCTTTCGGACCCGGCGTGATCGACCTGCTCGCGGCCAGGATCAACGGCAATGCCCGGCTCTTCGTGGAGGAAGCGCGGAAGTTGATCACCTATTGTGAAGCACCCGGTGGGGTTATCGATGAACGCATGGTGGACCTTTTGGTCCCGGCCTTTGGCGAGGGTGATTTCTTTGAGGCGGCGGAGGCGTTTTTTGCCCGCGATCTGGAATGGTCGGTCCATGCTCTCAGGCGTCACTTTTTTGCGGGTTATGATGCCCGGTCCCTGCTCAGCGCTCTTCAGAACCGGAACCGTCTGCTGATCCAGTTGAAGTCCCTGGTTGATGCCAGATCTCTGCGGATTTCTGATCGCGGCCTGGACAAACGTTCTTTTGAGCAGTCGGCAGCGCGGTATGGTGGAATTTTCGGTTCAATCACGGAAAAGAACCCCATGAATGTCTTTACCCAGAATCCCTGGTATCTGGGCAAACTGATAGGGAAAGCCCCGTTGCCCAACCTGCGCAGCCTGCTCGACCATCAGATCGAATTCAGGCGGGCTTTCGTTGAGCTCCACGAACGACCCAACGATCACGAAGAAGTCGTTCGGGCCACCATCCTTCGCTGCCTGTCACCCGGGCGAGCCGCCTGACCGGGAAAACCGTTTGCGCACCCACCCGGGTTGCCGGATAGTATCCCTCACCATGGACGCAACGAATCCAGAAACCCGGGTCTTTGCCTTCCAGTACGATATAGCCTGGCAGGACAAGTCGACGAATTTTGACCGGGTGGATCAAATGGTGAACCGAGCCGTCCCACCCAAGGGTTCCCTGCTGGTCCTGCCCGAAATGTTCGCCACCGGATTCAGTATGGATGTCGCTGCGGTGGGGGAGACGGCTCACGGACGGACGGCGGAATTTCTCAGCACATTGGCCCGAAAGTGGGCCTGTTTCGTAGTCGGAGGGGTGGTCAGCCGGTCGGACGCGAACCTCGGTTCAAACGATGCCGTGGTTTTTGCCCCCGACGGGTGTCGGGTCCTGACCTACCGGAAAATGCACCCGTTCAGCTATGGCGGAGAGACCGAGCATTTCGCTGTGGGCCAGGATCTGGCCGTCTTCGACTGGCAGGGGCTCAAGGTCTGCCCCCTGGTCTGTTACGACCTGCGTTTTCCGGAGGTTTTCAGGACGGCGGTAATCCGTGGGGCCGAGGTCTTTGCGGTGATCGCCAATTGGCCCCGGGCCCGGCAGGGCCATTGGGAGACTCTCCTCCGGGCCCGGGCGATCGAGAACCAGGCCTATGTGATCGGCGTCAACCGGGTCGGTCGGGATCCCTCCGTTGCATACCGGGGGGGATCAGTGGTGATCGATCCCCGGGGCGAAGTCCTGGCTGAGGCAACGACTGAAGCCGTCACCCTTTCATCCGTGATTGACCAGACCGCCCTCCAGGCCTACCGAAACCGTTTCCCCGCCCTGAAGGATATTCATCGTGATTGGGTGCACGGGTGAGTAGAACCTTTCCCTTGTAGGTAAGGGGAGACTGTGACAGATTTCAGCTGAATTCCCCGGTTCCGATGACCCTGTTGCATTTATTTCGTTTCGCACTTCTCACCTCGGTTGCCCTCGCTCTGGCGGCATCCGGATTTGCCGTTGGTCGACGGGGTTCCTTTTCGGCGGAGGAAGAATTGGTCATCGAAAAGGAGTGGCCGATCTACGAGGAAACACCTTCCGGTCTGAGGTATGTGGTCCAGAAGGAAGGAACCGGAGACAAGGCCCGCCGGGGTATGAAGGTCTCGGTGGTCTATACCGCTTTTCTCATGGATGGGACCAAGTTCAATGAGAACCTCAATCGTGAGGACCCGTTCAGCTTTCGCCTGGGGGTCGAAGACGTCATTCAGGGTTGGGAGGAGGCCTTTTCCGATATGCGCAAAGGCGAAATCAGGGTCCTGATCATCCCTCATGAACTCGGCTATGGGCTCCGCGGTCTGTCGGACAAGGTCCCGCGCCGCTCAGCTCTTGTCTTCTACGTCGAGGTCATCGACATAAGCAGCTGATCCCGAGGAAAGATCTTGTTGGGACGCCCACTAATCCTGGTCGCGTTCCTCAAAGCGGTTCTTCTGCCGGGTCTGGGTGGTGATTTGCTTCCAGGCTGAGGCATACCGGCGTTTTGAAGCCTCATCCTGCTGGCGGATGGCGAATGCCTGCTCGCGTTGGAGTTTTCTCCAGTTGGTCAGGCGTCCGGGATCGAGAGCACCGGTTTTCACCGCCTCCCGGATGGCGCAACCGGGCTCACCGTCGTGGTTGCAGTTGGAGAAACGACACCTCGAGGCCAAGTCGACCAGATCATCGAAGGTCTGATCGACGTCCGTTTCCCAGAGCCCGATCTCCCGCAAGCCCGGGGTATCGATGAGGATCCCGCCGGTCGGCACGACAAAGAGGTTGCGCGTTGTTGTGGTATGTCGACCGCGCCCATCGTCGATCCGGGCCGGGCCGGTATCCTGGATTTCCTGTCCGAGCAGTCGGTTGACCAGGGTGGATTTGCCCACGCCGGAGGAACCGAGCAGGGCGACGGTCTTGCCGGGCCGCATGAAGAGTTGGATTTCATCGAAATTGTGCCCGGTGACGGCGCTTGTCGCGGTGACCGGAACCCCGCGAGCCACAGCTTCAACCTCGGCTCTGCGGACCTCGGTGTCCGGGCACAGGTCCGCCTTGTTCAGGACGATGACGGGATCCGCGCCGCTTTCGCGGGCCACGGTCAGGTACCTTTCTATACGCCGCAGGTTAAAATTATGATCCAGTCCGGTAACCAGAAATACGGTGTCAATATTGGCGGCGATGATCTGCTGGCTGGTCTGGCGACCGGCGGCTGCTCGTGAGAATTCCGATCGGCGAGGCAGGACAGCCTGGATATCGACCTGATCGGTTCCAGTTTTGCGGTCGACAGCAACCCAGTCACCCACCGTCGGCATGGAGGCCCGATCGGCGATGTGATGGAGAAACCGCCCGCTGCAACGGGCGGTCAGAGACCCTTCCTCTCCCATGACCTGGTAGAGGGAGCGTTGCTCAATGGCGATCCGGGCCGGGATCAGGCCCTGATCTGAATAGGACTGGAAGTGGGTTTCGAAAGAGGCATCCCAGCCGAGGGCATATAGATTGTTCATTTCGGTATGTGAGGGATACGAAAAAGGCCGACCCCGCAGGATCGGCCTTAAAATAGAAAAACGGGCGCTCGTTCAAACGCTGCCCATACCGCCAGCGGGGAAAAGAAGTCTGTCTGATGTAACAGTGGTTTTCATGCAGCGGTTTCGGGTTGAAGGGAAGCCGGAAAAACCGGTTGATCAGGACCGTAACCATGGACGATTACCCGGGAATGGCAAGTGCCGACTCCGTTCGGACTTACGTTCCCGGCACCTGCTTTTTGCTGTCAGAACCCTTCGCGGTCTGCTCTAATGCCGCTTCGATGAAGAAAGCTCTGATTGTCCGGGGTGGCTGGGAAGGTCACGAACCGAAGGAAGGCGCGAAACTGTTCTCCGAATGGTTGCGCAGTGAGAATTTTGAGGTGGAGATATCCGACACTCTCGACAGCTATCTCGATGCTGAAAAGCTATCGGCTCTTTCGCTTATCGTGCCCATGTGGACCATGGGTACCATCACCAAGGAGCAGTCAGAAGGTCTTCGCGAAGCGGTCAAGAGTGGCGTCGGCCTGGGCGGTTACCACGGCACCATGGGGGACTCTTTCCGCAACGACACGGCTTATCAATTCATGGTCGGCGGACAGTGGGTGGCTCATCCCGACAATATCATCGACTACACGGTTCAGATAACGAACCACACTGACCCCATCACGGCCGGTCTGGGCGATTTCTCGATGCATTCGGAGCAATACTATATGCATACTGATCCCGGCAACGAAGTGTTGGCCACCACGACATTTGTCGATCGCTCCACGGAGTGGATAAATGGCACGGTCATGCCCGTGGTTTGGAAGCGCCACTACGGTCAGGGTAGGGTCTTTTACAGCGCTCTCGGGCACGTGACTGCGGACTTTGGTGTACCGGAAGCGCTCGAAATCCAGAAACGCGGCCTGCTCTGGGCGGCGCGTTGAATCCCCGCATCCTTATGAAGAATAAACCGTCGGTCGGGAAACCGACTGAAACCATGCCCAATGTGCTGGCTGAGCGTTACGCCTCGCCAGCCATTCGCGAAATCTGGTCACCGTCCGGTCGCATTCGACTGGAGCGGGACTATTGGGTTGCCGTGCTCAAGGCGCAGCGCGATCTGGGCCTTAAAATCCCGGCCGCAGCCATCCGGGACTATGAACGGGTAAGTGACCAGGTGGACCTGGTCTCGATCGACCGGCGCGAGCGGATTCTCCTGCACGATGTCAAAGCCCGGATAGAGGAATTCAATGGCCTGGCCGGACGTGAGTTGATCCACCTGGGCCTGACCAGTCGCGACCTGACTGAGAACGTGGAGCAACTCCAGGTTTTCCGTTCCCTGCAGGTTATTCGTCTCAAGGGGGTGGCCGCGCTGGGCCGGATGGCGGAGCGGGCGAGGGAATACCGGACCCTAATGGTCACGGGCCGGACTCATAATGTGCCGGCTCAGCCGACCACCATGGGCAAACGCATCGCATCCGCCGGCCAGGAACTGATGATCGCGGTCGAGCGTCTTGACCAATTGATCGGGCGTTATGCCGCCCGCGGATTGAAGGGAGCCGTGGGCACCCAACTCGACCAGCTGACCCTGTTTGAGAACAATCCCGAGAAAGTGGCTGAGCTCGAAAAGCGGGTTATCGGGCATCTCGGCTTTGCTGAAGTGTTGGCAAACGTGGGACAGGTTTATCCCCGAAGCCTTGATTTTGATGTGGTCACCGCCTTGAGCCAGGTGGCTGCGGGGCCATCGAGTTTTGCCAAGACAATCCGATTGATGGCCGGCTACGGACTGATGACGGAGGGGTTCCGCAAAGGGCAGGTGGGTTCCTCGGCCATGCCCCATAAAACCAATTGCCGGAGTTCGGAGCGAATCGTCGGATTTGCCACCATCCTTTCGGGTCATGTGACCATGGCCTCCGGTTTGTCCGGCGATCAATGGAACGAGGGCGATGTTTCCTGCTCGGTGGTGCGAAGAGTCGTTTTGCCGGACTCCTTTTTTGCCCTCGACGGGTTACTGGAGACCTTTCTTACCGTACTGGGGCAATTCGCTGTCTTCCCGGCCGCGATAGAGATCGAAAACGCACGTGAACTGCCGTTTCTGGCCACGACGACCATCCTGATGGAAGCGGTCAAGGCAGGCGCCGGAAGAGAAACCGCGCACGAAGTGATCAAGGAGCACGCCCTGGAGGCAACCGTGGCCCGGCGTGAAGGACGGTTGGACCAGGCAGACATGGTTGAGCGACTGGGAGCGGACGATCGAATCCCGCTGACCTCGGCCGAAATACGGAAGGTCCTGAGTTCCGGTCGCAAGTTTGTCGGTTCGGCCCCTACCCAGGTCGATGCCTTCCGGCGAACGGTTAAGGGCTGGATGAAGCGTTTCCCGGAAGCGACCCGGCTAGAGCCGGGAGCGATTCTCTAATGTCCTGTCTCACAAATAAGCTTGCCAATACCAGAGCCATTTTCAACCCCAGCGAGGCGGCCGCGCCGATGCTGTGCCCTGTGGCACTGCCCGGCGCGGGCAACGCGGCTGAGGTTCAAAAGGGCCTGGCCCAAGGGGTGGAACGTCATGGGGCCGCTAGCGGCGTTAGGACAAATCCGAAAGGCCTACGGGCATTCCGGGATTGTCCCGCCTTGTTATCGACCCCATGACGCCTCCATATTGTACCAGCCTATTTATGAGACAGGACACTAGACAGCCGGTGCGGTGGAGGGTCGAAACGGATGACCGGTCGGACCCGACCCAAACTTACTGTGACGTCCACTCGTATGGGTATATTCAGGTGCCCCGTGTATGGCCGAACAGTTCTATCTGCAGTCGATGGCCGTAGCGGTAGCCCCGTTCGCGGCAGACATCGATCAACCAGGCTGCCCGTTCGCGTAGGGTTTCATTGGTGACACCTTCCGGCATGAGGAAGATAGAGTGCGGGTCGATGTCCCCCCCGAGTTCACCCACCATCGATTCCATCTCCCCCAGATCATCTTCCGAGCAGATGACAAACATGAGCTGGCAGGCTGCGGCCTGCATCCAGTCCCGAACCACACCGGGTTGCCAGCGCCGGGCTTCATGGCGCTCAACCCAGGCGGCGGGCAATTTTCCGATGGGGCTTGAGTTGGCCAGTTTGGGGCTGAGCGAAACCAGATCACAGGCCATGCCCTCCGGGGCGATGGTGCCGGCCGTTTCTATGGTCAGGTGATGTCCGGTCTCGCGGATGCGGTCGGCCAGCACATGAACCTCCCGTGCCATCATCGGCTCCCCCCCGGTCAGGACAACATGCCGGCTCCCGTGGGCTTCAATCTGCCCGAGTATTTCAGATACCTCCATCTCGGAACCTTCCGGCTCCCAGGAGGCATAGGGGGTGTCGCACCACACACAACGGAGATTGCAGCCGGACGTGCGGACGAAGGTGGACGGGGTGCCCAGGAGGGTTCCTTCGCCTTGTAGGGAGTTGAATATCTCGGCGATGCGCACGATGGAGAAACCGAAGGGAGGAAATGTGAACAGGTCAAACCCCCTCACCGGTTACCGGCTTGGGGGGAAGAGGATCGGTATGGTGGTATGAGGTTGGATCGACCAGGCCGGCCCGCAGGAATGCTTCCCTGCGTTCCACGCAGGTCCCGCAACGACCACAGTGCATTTCACCACCACGGTAACAGGACCAGGTATGAGAAAAATCAACGCCAAGC
>QNAI01000204.1 GCA_003641745.1 Verrucomicrobiota bacterium
CAGGGCCGACCGGATCGGGCAAGAGCACGACGCTCGCTTCGATGGTCAATTACGTCAATGAACACCGTGAAGGGCACTTGATCACCATCGAGGACCCGATCGAGTATTACCATGATCACAAGCGGTGCCTGGTCACCCAACGGGAAATCGGGGTCGATGTGACCAATTTCTCGGAAGCCATCCGACGGGCTCTGCGCCAGGATCCGGATGTGATCCTGGTCGGTGAAATGCGGGATCTGGAGACCATTGAAGCGGCCATCAGTGCCGCGGAGACGGGTCACCTGGTCTTCGCCACTCTTCATACCAATGGTGCTGCCAAGACGATCGACCGAATCGTCGATGCCTTTCCGGCCACTATGAAGGATATGATTCGCACCCAGTTGGCTTCGTCCGTGGTGGCGGTCCTCTCCCAGGTTCTTTGCAAGAAGATCGGAGGCGGCCGGATCGCATCCTTTGAGTTGATGGTATCGACCAGCTCGATCCAGGCCCTCATCAGGGACAACAAGACTTTCCGAATCAATTCCGATATCCAGACGGGAGCCGCCCTCGGGATGATCACCCTGGATACCCACCTGCTCAGCCTTTACAATAAGGAGTTGATCACGGCCGACGAAGCGGCCGAGAAGGCTCAGGATCCCGTCGCGATGCGGGAAAAGCTCCTGTCGATTGGCGCTCGACTCAAAGACCTTTGATCTGAGATCCTTTGGGACACGGGCGATTTCCCCGTGGTCCTATGTTTGAGGCCCAGAGCATTGCCCTTTATGAGATGCTCCGCGATCGAGAGCTCGTGGATCGTGTGCGGTTGGATGAATTGTTTCAGGAACACCGAAACGGTGGTAAGCCGCTTTCCCAACTTCTGGTTGATTTCCATCTGGTAACTGCGCAGGACCTGCTGAGCAAAGTGGCGGAGTATCTGGGGTGGGATTTTGTACCCCGCCCGCCTGGGGATATCTCCGAGGCGGCATTGGCCACGGTCGACGGCAGTATGGCCCGAATGTATGGCGTGGTTCCGTTGCGGGCGGATGCCACCACGGTCGACCTGCTGGTCAAGGATCCTTTCAACAGCCAGATCGTCGACGACCTTACCTTTGCTCTGCGGCGCGACGTCCGCCTGGTGGTGACGGATCCCGACCAGATAGATGGTCTCATCCGGCATTATTACGGTGAGGACGACTCTTCGATTGAGGACCTGCTGGAGGAGTTGACCGCGGGACCGGTTGCCGACGCGGAGGATCTGAGCGAGCAGGATATCGAGGCCATGGCGGGCGAGACCCCCATTGTCCGCTTCGTCAACCTGGTACTCAGTCAGGCGATCAGGGACAAGGCGTCTGATATTCACTTCGAGCCGTTTGAGAGCGAGTTCAAGATCCGTTACCGGATTGACGGAGCACTTTATGAGCTTTCGCCGCCGCCCGTCCAACTGGCCCTCCCGATCACCTCTCGGCTCAAGGTTATTGCGTCACTCAATATTGCCGAACGTCGGGTGCCGCAGGACGGGCGGATCAAGATAACCATCGGGGGGCACCAGGTTGACCTTCGGGTCTCCACCCTGCCGACTCAATTCGGCGAGAGTGTCGTGCTCCGGGTCCTGGACCAGTCGGTCATCCAACTCGACATCGACAGTCTGGGTATGCCCCAGGATGTTTTCACTCATGTCGACGAAATCATCCGGCGACCGAACGGGATTTTCGTCGTGACCGGGCCGACCGGCTCGGGCAAGACCACCACGCTCTACAGTTGCCTGCGCACCCTCAACCGGGCCGAGGTGAAAATCCTGACTGCCGAGGACCCGGTCGAGTACGAGGTTGAGGGTATCATGCAGGTGGCGGTGAGAACTCATGTCGGATTGACCTTTTCCGCAGCCCTGCGGTCATTTCTGCGTCAGGATCCCGATATTATCATGGTCGGCGAGGTAAGGGATCTGGATACAGCCCAGATCGCGATCCAGGCCTCATTGACCGGTCACCTCGTGATGACCACCCTGCATACCAACGATGCTCCCGGTGCGGTCACCCGTCTGATCGATATGGGGGTGGAGCCATTTCTCATCGCTTCATCTCTTGAGGCGGTTCTGGCCCAGCGCTTGGTGCGACGTATCTGCCCGGATTGTCGTCAGGCCTATCGCCCGGGTGGAGCACTCCTGGAACAACTGGGGGTGAAGGAAGTCGAAGAATCAGAGCGCAATTTCTATCAGGGAGAAGGGTGTGATTTCTGCCACGATACCGGTTATCGGGGGCGGATGGGCATTTTCGAGATGCTTCGGGTCACGGAGCCCATCCGGGAACTGCTGACCCAACGGGCGCCGGCCCTGGCCATCCGGCATCAGGCGCTGAGGGATGGGATGAGAACTTTGCGTGACGATGGTCTTCGGGCCATACACAATGGCTTTACGACCATCGAGGAGGTCATCAAGTATACCTGACTATGCCGAAGTTCAGCTTCACAGCGATTGATTCTGGTGGGCGGGAACGGACCGGACTGGTGGAGGCACCGTCCGCCGATCTTGCTTCCACCCAGATCAAGAGCATGGGGCTCTTTCCCACCAAGCTCGAAGAGGACAGGGGAGGGCGGGGCGCGAGGGCGGTTCTCGGGGCCAAGGCGACAGGGAGCGGCCGGACGACCGGTCGCCGAAAGCCGATCGTCATCGGGCGCCCAGTCAGTCAGAAAGGGCTGACCACCTATACCCGGCAATTGGCAATTCTTCTCGAGGCGGGGTTGCCCCTCCTGCGCAGCCTTGAGGTCCTCGGTCGGCAGGAGAAGAAAGTGGCCTTCAAGGTGATTATTGAAGAACTGGCCGATAATATCCGTTCGGGCAATACCTACTCGGATGGACTGGAGCGACACCCCAAGGTTTTCAACCGTCTCTATGTCAATATGGTGCGGGCTGGTGAGGCAGGCGGAGTTCTCGATGTCGTGCTCGCCCGGTTGTCCCATTTCATGGAGAAGGCCGAGCGGATTAAGGGACGGGTTCGCGCCGCCATGGTGTATCCCATCATCGTTCTGATCGTGGCCGTATCGATTCTGGCCGGTCTGCTCACCTTCGTGGTTCCGAAGTTCCAGACCATCTTTGATGACATGCTCCGAGGGGCCAGCCTGCCGGCGTTGACCCAGGCGGTCATGAACGTGAGCGACTTCGTAAAGAATCATTTCGGGCTGACCCTTTCGATCCTTATCCTCTTGGTCATCCTGATGAAGCTGGTCCGCAGGACCGGTCCGGGTGCCTATGTCACCGACTGGACCATGATCCACCTGCCTCCCCTCGGAGACTTGTTCCGCAAGGCCCTGGTCTCCCGGTTTTCCCGGACCTTTGGCACCCTCCTGTCCAGCGGGGTGCCCATTCTCCAGGCGCTACAGATCACCCGGGACACCATCGGGAATACCATCATGATGCGGGCTATCGACGTGGTGCACGATCGGGTCAAGGAAGGAGAGGGGATTGCCGGTCCGCTCGAAGGAACCAACGTTTTTCCGGCCATGGTGACCAGCATGATCGAAGTGGGCGAGGAGACGGGTCAGCTCCACGATATGCTCAACCGAATCGCCGATACCTATGATGAGGAGGTCGACAACGCGGTGGCGGGCCTGACGTCGATTATCGAACCTGTCATGATCGTTTTTCTGGCCTTCGTCGTGGGTATCATCGTGGTCGCCCTCTTCCTGCCCATTGTCCGGATTATCCAGCAACTGAGCTGAAGACAGGCTGGAGGAATCGCAGACTCTTCCGGAGAATGGATCTCCGCATCCGCCACCTATGGCCCACGGGTCCTCGGTGCGACTTCGCTTCCCTATTTCAGGGAAACCAGGCCCTGCCGGATTCTCGTTACCGGCCCATGGTCATGGCACGCATGGCTTTCCGGACCATCTCAAGATCCAGGGTGTCACCCACTCTGACTCCGTTTTCCTTGTACCATCCGCGGTTCGTTTCCAGGGCGAAGACGATATCGTCGCGTCGTGATTGTACCGGCTCCTCGACGCGCGGGAACAGGGGATAGACTTCGCGCAGGATTCCGTCCGCAGAGAAAAATCCAATATCGAGCGGGATCGAGGTATTGCGCATCCAGAAGCTATGCGGACGAGGACTCTCCGAGACAAAGAGCATACCTTCATTCACGCCCAGAGATTCCCGATACATCAGGCCCTTCTGTTGGGTCGCGGGATCAAGGGCCAGTTCTGCCTGCATGGTAGCGGGGCCGATCCTGAGCGGGTAGTGACTCTGCTGTTCCTCCGGCTCTGAGTCGCAGCCGACGTTCAGAGTCATGCTGATCAAAAGCAACCAGCAGACAGGTTGGACGGGGGGGGGGAAGGAGAAGATGGTGAGTCTTGATCTGGGCATCAGGCAGGAAGGACTGGGATAGGGAGACACCGGCTTGTGTGTCGAATTGTGCTGCAGTTTTCAATCAGGTTCTGCCATCTTGAGGGCCGATGAAAAAAGGGACACGGAAGCAACCCGACTTGCCCACCACAGCCATCCTGCAGTTTGCCGATACGGAGAGGAATGCCGATCAGTTCTATTTTGGCGGATTCCAGGCCCCCGATCCGTTTATTTCGATGGGGATCGGCAATGAGAAGATTGGGTTTTTCAGTCGGCTTGAGATTGGACGGGCCATGAGGGAATCGGCCTTCGATACCATTTTGTCTCTGGAGGAATGGATTGGCCGGGCCCGAAATGGTTTCGGGGCCGCATCCGGCCATACAGCAGGTGTGATCCGGATGTTCTGCCGGGAACGTAAGGTCAGTCGACTTGAGGTCGGCGCCGAGTTTCCTGCCGGGCTGGCTTTTGATCTGCAGACCTGTGGTCTGAAGATTGACATCGTCCCGGGCATGCTTTTCCCGGCCCGTGAGTTCAAGTCCGACCGGGAAGCAAAACTGATCGCCGAGGGCAACCGCTGCAGCGCGGCAGGCATCCGGGCGGCGGAACGGATTTTGCGTACCTCCAGGATCGAGGGGCGCCATCTTCTTTATGAGGGGCGCAGACTCACCTCTGAGCGGCTGCGCCTTGAGATTGAGCAGGCCTGCCTGGAGCGGGGCGCCGTTTCACTGAATACGATCGCGGCGGGAGGGGCTCAGGCTTGCGATCCCCACTGCCGGGGGTCGGGCATACTGAGGCCGCATGAATTGATCATTATCGATGTTTTCCCGCAGGTGACTGAGACCGGCTATCACGGCGACATGACCCGGACTTTTCTCAAGGGTAGAGCCTCAGAGGCTCAGAAGAAACTGGTGGCTGCTGTTCGCGACGGACACCGGATCGGATTGGAGACGATCAAAGCCGGGGTGTCGGGCAATCGGATTCACCGGGATATCGTCGCACTTTTTGAAAGCCGTGGCTTTCGGACCGAGGAGCGGGCAGGCGGTCCGGTCGGCTTCTTCCATGGAACAGGTCACGGGCTTGGTCTTGAGGTCCACGAGCCGCCGAGGATCGCGGCCGGGAGACCGCGCCTGCGCCGCAATCAGGTCGTCACGGTCGAGCCCGGTCTCTATTATCCGGAGATCGGGGGATGTCGTTTCGAGGATGTAGTCAGGGTCAAAGCCGACGGGGTGGAGATGCTCTCGAAGCTTCATTATCGCTGGCAGATCCGGTAGAAGCAGCGATTGAAGCGGGAATCCAGCTTTTGTCCGAACCTTTGTTCCTTGTTATTCTCACTTCGTTCGTTGAGGTGTCTCGGTAGGTGTTGAATCTCTCATCTTCCGATGCCTGAGCTCGCTGAAGTCGAATACATGAGACGCCGTTGGAATCCTGCGCTGGGGCAGGAGGTGCGTGCCGTTCGCATGCACCGGGAAGCAAAGGTGTTCCGGGGGACAAGCCCCTGGCATCTGACCAGGGCGCTGAAGAATTCGACTTTCCAGGCCTCAGAGGCGCGGGGGAAACAGATGCTCTTTCGTTTTGCGCCGGGTGGATGGCTCGGTATCCATTTGGGGATGACAGGAGAATTGGAGGTTTTGGGCCCCGGGCATCGACCGGTCCGGCACGAACACCTCGTGTTGCAGATGGATTTACTTTCGCTGGTCTTCCGCGATCCGCGTCTGTTCGGACGGGTCCGTTTTGATCCCGGTGCAAACCGACCCGAATGGTGGACCTCATTGCCGCCTGATCTGCAGGGGAGCGGATTCAGACGGGCCGACCTCGATCAATTCCTCGACCGGCGGGCGCGATCGCCCATCAAGGCCGGATTGCTCATGCAGGAGCGGTTTCCGGGGGTAGGGAATTGGATGGCAGACGAGATCCTCTGGCGGAGCCGTATACGGCCGGGACGGCGTTGCGGCGATCTCGACGACGAAGAGCGGGACCGACTTTATCGGGAAATTCGTAGCGTCGTGCGTGGTGCCCTGAAGCATATCTCCCGTCCCGGAGAACACTGGGGAGATCCACCCTCGGGCTGGTTGTTTCATCAGCGGTGGTCAGCCGGCGGACATTGTCCGAAAACCGGAGAACTTCTGGTCCGGGACAAGATCGGAGGCCGCACCACCTGCTGGTCTCCAGCCTGGCAGATCTGACTCCCCTGCGTCCGGAAACTCACCGAGAGCCGTATGATGCGGGTGGCAGGGGAGGACGCTGGGAGTCCCGTGAACCGCCCGGAAAATGTCTGTGCACGGCATAAAAGGGCCGACTTCGCCCTCTGACCGGTCAGCCCGATGCAACCTCCCTTACAGCGTGATCGAGGTAGCTTGTGGCGACAACAGGATTGACACTGGAAAGACCCTGTGGAATCTCGATCCTCTTCCCTATGAATGGTGGCTGTAGCTCAGTTGGTTAGAGCACCGGATTGTGATTCCGGGGGTCGCGGGTTCAAGTCCCGTCAGCCACCCCACCAAGGGGCCGTAACAAAATAAGTTATCAAAGATGCGCAGGATTTTCGGGGAGCAACAAGGCGGGTTCGGGCGAACATAGCGGGCTATTTGAGTCGGAATCCAACACCGTTGCCCGCC
>QNAI01000205.1 GCA_003641745.1 Verrucomicrobiota bacterium
GGCCTCCGAGGCCATGAAGATCGGTTTGCCCCGCACCGGGTCGGTGCGCCAGGTACATCGGGGGCACATTCCGATCGACGGGTTGATCACCAAGCACTACCTGAAGGAGGAGCTGGAATTCCTTCTGCCCGACCATGGCCTGGAAGTGCGGGAGATTGAAAAGATCCCTTACCCATGGACCACCGAGTTTGCCCAGCCTCCCGCATGGATGGTTGAGCCACATCCATGGGACTGGATGGCTCTGGCCCGGCGGGCTTGACCATCCCCCTCTCTTCAGCTTTTTTGCCAACGCCCCTCAACCCCGCCACCCTCATGAAGAATCTTCTCGCTACCTTCCTGGCCGCCCTGGCCATGTTCGTCTGGGGCTTCGCCTATTACGGCGTATCAGGTATTCCATACAAATCTCTGCAACCGGCCCAGAACGTGGGGGCCCAACTCGATGAACTTTTCCCCACCACCGGGACCTACGTGATCCCCGACCCCCGAACCGAGAATGATAAGCTGAGCAAACAATTGGAGAAGGGCCCCTTCGCCACCGTTCACATCAGGAAAGGCGGCACCCCGGCCATGGATCCCCTGCTCATGGCCAAGGGCTTCATCCTGGGGTGGGTTTGTTGCCTGATGATGGCGGTGCTGCTGGCTATGACCGGGATCAGGGGCTACGGCCCGCGCCTTGTTTTTATCCTTTTCGCAGGAGTCATCATGGCCCTGTTCACGCACGGAGGAGATGTCATCTGGTGGCGTCAGGATTGGGCGTGGCAGATCCACACCATGATCTACAGCATAGGAGCGTGGCTGGTTGCCGGCTTGCTCCTGGCCTGTTCCCCAAAAGCGAAGGACTGAGCTACAGCCCGCTCAGTTCCTGACCAGGAAGCGGACGCAGACTGGACGCGGCACGGTTATCTCCATCGACGTGCGGGTCAGGCGTCCATCGTCCCCGACGCGAAAGACGACTAGGTTGTTTGAACCCTGGTTGGCCGCAAAGAGATAGCGCCCCGAAGGATCCAGGACAAAATTACGAGGATTTCGACCACCTGAAGCTACGGCCCCAAGGGAGGTCAAGGTCCCTTGCTGAGAATCGACCTCGAATATCGCTATCGAATGATC
Organism: Verrucomicrobiota bacterium; assembly: GCA_003641745.1. GTDB lineage: Bacteria > Verrucomicrobiota > Verrucomicrobiia > Opitutales > Opitutaceae > B12-G4. The sequence continues at coordinate 1,108 of QNAI01000205.1, forward strand.
TCCCCGGTTTGAGGCATAGACAAATCGGCCGTTTGGATGAGCCACCACTTCCGCTCCGGACCGGGCTCCTTCGTAGCCGTCCGGTTGCATATCAATGGTCTGAACAGCGTCCAAACCACCGGTCGGTGCGTCATATCGGAACACGGTCAGGGAAGCGGCCATTTCATTGAGCAGATAAACCCGCCCTCCACTGGGGCTGAAAGCGAGGTGACGCGGACCGGCTCCTGGTTCAACCGTCGCCCAGGGCGGATCATGGGGAACAAGACTGCCGTTCCCGGAATCGAAGCGATAGACCATCACCTTGTCCAAACCAAGATCAGCCACCATGGCCCGGCTCGCGTCGGGCGTCAGATTGACCGAATGGGCATGCGGACCCGCCTGACGGTCGGGATTCACGCTGCCACCTTCGTGCTGAATGCGTGCACCGACCGAACCGAGACTTCCATCCTCGAGGATCCTCAGGGTGGCCACGGCACCACTGCTGTAATTGGCCACCAGGACCCACTGTCCGCTGGGATCAACCACCAGGTGACAGGGCCCCTTGCCTCCGGATGACTGCCGGTTGAGCCGGGTGAGACTACCGTCGGACGGGTCGATGGTGAAGGCCACCACGTGATCGCCATCCGGCTCTCCCCACTCGCTCGCGGCATAGAGGAACTGGCCGTTCGGGTGCAGGGCCAGAAAGGATGGATTGCGGCACACCCCGACCGCGCCCACGGCCTCGAGTTTCTCCCGGGCGGGATCAAAACGGGCGAGATACACTCCTCCTGCTTCACCATGATCGTAGGTCCCCACATACACCCAGGTTTCAGATTGCGCCATGGCACTGGAGCCCGGGAGCAGTCCCCCCAGAAATACGAGACAAAGACGAAGGTTCATCGCGGATGATGGTGTCGGTCAGGGTTGATGACGGCGATTCAGGAACAGGAAATCATGAAGCCGCCGAAGACCACTGACAATGCATAAGCCCTTGGCCCGGTTACAGCTCCTCAGCCTGATCCGGTGGCAACAGAGTGTCACCGCACCAGTTGCCTTCGATCCACCCCTTTTCGGCAAAAACCGTTGAGAAGCCCTTCAGCCCGGTGCCCCATCCACCTGGGGATTTTCGAGCGCGAACTGCTCCGGCCTCACCCACTGACTGACGATCAGTGAAATGAAGGCCAGGACGGCGCCCGCGAAAAAAATCACCTCGTAACCGAAGAAGTACCAGACGAATCCGCCAATCAGCGGGGCGGCCACCGATGACGCGTGATTCATGGTCACCCCCATGGAGAGGGTGGGCTTCAGGTCTTCGGCCGGAGCAACCTTGTAGATATAGGTGGTCAGGGCGATGCCCCCGAAGAAGATCATATTATCGATGCAATAGAGCACGTAGAGCGTCGGCCGGTGAGTGACCGTGGCATAACCGACAAAAACCACGATCAACCCGAGGTAGCTGGCACTGAGCATCCACCGTTCACCGAAACGATCCACCCAGCGACCGACCGTTGGCCCGGACAAAGTGACCAGAATCTGGTTGATCAGGACCAGGACCATGGTGGTGGTCACCGGCATCCCATGAACCTTGACCAAGGCAAAAATGGCGAAGGTGATGAACATCTGCTTGCGGCACCCCTGCAGGAACTGGAGTGCGTAGTAGATCGAATATCGGCGGCGGAAAACAAAGGAGCGCTCACCCGGTGTCCGCTTTCGGGAGGCAAACAGAACGGCCACCCCACCGCCCATGGCCGCCAGTCCGGCGATGACATAGAGACCGTTGTATCCAATATACCGATAGGTGGTCAGACAGACCAGGATGGCGAGCAGCCAGCCCACGCTGCTGACCGCCCGCAACTGGCCCAGCCATCGCCCCTTTTCCTCTCCCTGGGAAAACTGCAACGCCATGGTCTGTTCCAGCGGCACCCAGCAATGGAACCCGATGCTCCAGACCACCGACCAGAGAGCCAACGCGAAAACGGTATGCACCGCGGTGTAGGCCATGAGACCGGCACCCATGAGGATCAGGGAGAGTCCGGCCGAGAGGGGCGCGGCAATGCCCGCCAGGCCGGCGATGATCAACGCATTGAGCAGTCCCGGGGCTTCCCGTAATGCCTCCACCACGCCCAGGTCCTCGGGTTCGATCGCCAGGCGATCGACGATGAAGTTATTGTACATGGTCAGCTGAACGCCAAAGAAAACGCCCACGGCAAAGACAGCGATGGCCAATAGGGTAAAGTCCCTGTTCCAGTGGCGGATTGTCTCTATGGGTCGAGGCACTCCTCCATGCTCCCTGCGCAGCCTCACCCACGCAAGTCGTGACTGGGTTACTCAATTTGAAGAAACCTGACCGGACCGCCTCAAACCCGGCAAGGTGGATCCGTTGCACAGTTGAGGGAGATTATCCAATACCGTGCGACGCATCCACATTGCCATACTGATCGGACAGCTGCTGTCCTACCTATTGATCGTCACGTTCATTTTCGCGGATGCGACTTTTGGGTTTGTCGAGAACCTGGTTGGAGAGGAGCCGACCCTGTTCTCCAACACCTATTTCATCTCGGCCTGCCTGGTCGGATTGGTCGGAGCGATCAGTATCTGGATCAGCTTCTTCTATATCCGCAAATCCGAGGCCATGCGCGACTGGATCGTGCTCTGCGCCTGGACCCAGCGGGTGAAGTCCGGCAACCGCTGGATCTCGATTACCGAGTTCCTGTCCGACTACCTGGGCCTCAACGTGAGCCATGGGATGTCGGAAGAAGTGGTTGAGGAGATGCGCTCCGAGATCGACTCCAACTGGAGAAAGCTCCATCCGGGTTCCGAGGAACAGGAGGCGGCGATCAACCAGGTATCCGAACCGAACGACTCAGCCGAACCCCGGCCGGAGGTGAAAATGCCGATTTCCGGCCCCGGCCGGAAGAAACGATCGCGCGCTCCTCGGGAAGATCGGGTCATTTAGTGAGCGGCTTCCCCAAGGCCCTATCCGCCACCACGAACAAACAGCCTCCCTGCTCAGAATGATTTCCGCAGAGTCAGTATGACCTGCCGACCGAAGCCTGGAATCGAATCCCCCTTTTTGAGGGTTCCGCTGGACGGACCGAGCAACCCCGTCGCCACCGGAGCTTGCAGGTACTCGTAATAGCGCTGATCGAAGAGGTTATCAACTGCCAGGTCGAGAGACCACCCGCGGCCCATGGTCCATTGTCCGCCCAGTCGCCAGGTGTTGAAGCTGTCCGTATCGCGGTAGAGCGGCATGGTGGCGGGGTCCGGATTTCCCTGTGAACCGACGAAACGTGTGTCCAGCCGCACCCCGAAGCGCGGGTTCTCGCCGGTCTCCTGCCAAGCAAGTCCGGCTCGGAAATTCCAGGGCGGAATCTCCGGAATACCGATCGACGTCTCTCGGTTTTCTCCCCGGACGATCGAAAACGATCCGTCGAAGCTCAAGCCCAGCCGGGCCAGAGAACCCGGTGAGATCTCCGTAATCAACTCGAGTCCGACCAGGCTGACATCCCGATTGCGAAAACCATAGACCAGAGGACCGGAGGCGATGGCTTCGCGCTGGATAAACCCGTCGACCCGGGCCAGGAAACCACTGGCGTCGAAGCGCCAGCCATCCCCACGCATGCGGATCCCGGCATCAAACTCCCATCGCGTTTCGCCGTCGAGTGACGGATTGCCCACCTCCATGCCTCCACCCAACGCATTGAGAAAAGCCCGATAACGTTCCGTCACCCCGGGAGGTGCCCGCACCACGCCCAAACCGGCAAATCCGATCAGGTTGCCCGAACGTATCGGCACCTCGAGCAGTAGATGGGCCGACCCGGCCCAGTCATCACGTTCCGTGATCAGGGCATCGGGACCGTTGAAACCTCCATAATTCTCCCGGATGGTACTGCCCCTTGCCCCCGGCAGACCCACCACCGGATCGTCCGCCGCCTCGGCATCGCTCCAGACACGATCGACCCGGACCCCGCCCAGCAGCTTCCACTTCTCCGATTCATTCCAGATGACTTCGGCGAACACACCCAGGTCGGTGGACCAGATATCGGGCCAGATATGATCTTCAAACTGGTTGCCCGAGACAAAGATGCGATGTCGGATCGAATCCCGGTCCTGGCGATTGAGGTCAGCCCCCAGTTCGAGGCTTCCCGATGCCCCCAGAGGGGAGGTCCGGGAAACAGATCCCCCCATATTCCGAGCCACAGCGTCGGCCGTTATCAGAGCGACGGGCGCACCCGGCACGATAGGCCGGTCTTCACTGGTCAGGAAGGGTTGATTGTCGGTATAGCCCAGGTTCAGTTTCCAGGTTGCGGCACCTTCTTTCCAAGTGGAATCAAAGGTCACGGCAAACATGGTCGTATCCTTCAGATCAAGCGGAAGGGACGCATTGCGAGCCAGAAACTGGTGGTTGACGACCAGGGCCAGATTGGCCGATCGACCGTCCTCTTCGGCCCAGATCATCGAAGCGGCCGCCCCCACCATGCGCAGGTCGGCGTCCACCCAGTCACCCCCTCCGGTCCGGTAGTCGTCAAACCATGCCCCGGACAGACTTCCGTAGGCCTGGGATCCCGATCCACCCCAGGTGCCGGACGCGATTCCGTTGACACCCTCCCAACCCGAACGGGCCGTGGCGGCCACCAGACCACTTTTCTCACCTGTGACCAGACGGGGACTTTCCAGATCGATCCGTCCACTCGTCGTGGCCGGCCCACCGGTGACCGAGGGAAAGGCCCGGGCCACCGAAACCGTCGCCACCGAACCGGGGAAAAAGAAACCGACCGGGGCCACGTGGGTCGGTGATCCACCCGGCAACAGCAGACCGTTGAAGGTGGTGGTCACCCGCTCTCCGCCCAGCCCGCGGATGGAGGGCTCGAGCGTATTGGCGCCTCTGCGCCCCATGTCCACCGAGGGCAGCGCGACCAGGGCATGAGCCATGGAAACCGACTCGAGCCCCTTCCCGACCTCCTCGACCACGGTGACCGAGTCAAAATCCCAACCCTTGAAACTGTGGTCCTTGGCCGATCCGTCCACTTCGTAGTTGGGTAATGAATACATGCCATAGATCGGGTCCTCCGTCGCCCCCAGGGCAAGCGGCATTCCAAACAGGGCCAGGATGGTTTTGAGGATTTTCATGTTCCGAAAAGCAACAGTCCGGCTGTACCCAGGATACTCAGGGTCGCTCCGATAAAGTAGTTGGGGCGAAGGACCCGTCGTTCCAGACGCCGGGCGAAGGGTACCGAAACCAGGGTCGCAGTGGCCACCACGGCCTGAACTACGCCGGGATTACCGACTTCACGAATGGCCCAGAGCATGCATCCAACACCGAAGACCGGTCCGGCCAGGGCGTTGGCCACCACCCAGAAGGCGGCCCGGGCCTGCGGGCGCTCCCGGCCGGCTGGGGCCAGGGGATGGGAGGCGGCACCCCTATTCCGCAGCGAGCGGACGGCGAAAATCAGAACCATCGCGATCAGGGCGACGGTGGCGCCACCCAGCAGACGCTGGTAGGCCGCTGAAAGTGGATCAAGGGTCTGTCCGGCGGCCTGGATACGGATAAAGGCGCTCTTGGTCAGGGTCCAGCTGATCCCCTGTCCGACCGAGGCCACCGCGGCAAAGAGAGCACCGGTGACCAATACCGGGCGGGGGAGATCGGGCAACCGGTAGGGGGCGAGGCCGATCAGAACTCCGCCGATCGAGACGAGGCCGCAGATAATCTGCACCGAGGTGAGAGCGGCCCCGAGGATCCACCAGGCCAGGACGCCGGTGACCACTGCGGCGGCACATTCCACCACCAGAAGGCTCAGGGTCGAACCGATACGGGGAAAGGCC
>QNAI01000206.1 GCA_003641745.1 Verrucomicrobiota bacterium
TACTCAAGGAATTGACCGCCCGGGAAGGCCAGGATATTGTTTTCGGCGTAGGAAGCGATTTTGGCCTTCAGGGTGTCGGTTGGCAAAAGCGCGGCAATCCCGACCGCGATCTTGGCCAAGTCGACATGGGGTGCGCTGACCGAGAGTAACCCGTTTTGCAGCCCGAGCGGCAGGCCCCAGTCCGCGATCATGGTCAGACCGCGATCACGCGGTTTGGGCGGGCGCGAGGCAACGACGAGTTTGTCAAAAGGGTTGATCGACATCGCCACAGACCCTGACCGGCAGATCCCGGGAGATCGAGGTCAAAAAGGGGTCAGGCCGTTGTTTGTATACGAATCTGATTCGTATACAAACAACGGCCTGACCCCTTCGCTATCGCAGTTCGTAAATGGAAACGTGCTTGATTTTCTTAATCATCTTCCAGTCCCCGGGCATTCTCGTCCTGAAGAGGTCCCGTTCGAGTTCGAAAGGATAGAGGACGGCAAAAACCCGACGGTTCTGCAACAGACCGGGTGCGATTTCGGATTCCCAGAGGTCGGGTTTGAGATAGTCCCAGCGGATGATCGGGTTGGGGAGATAGTAGAAAAAGGCCCCGCTCACCTGCATGCAGACGACGACATCGGTTTCTTCCGTGCGTTCCCCGAGCCATTGGGCGGCTTCACGGTAACCGTTTTCAACGGTGTATAAAGAGTGGATGCTCTTCTTGTCGCCATATTGGTAGCCGATCAGGATGGCGACCACCGAGAACGCGATGGGCGTCCATCGCGTCACCTGGCTCCAACCATCTGAATTTCGAATACGGGGCAGGAGCCGGGACCAGAAATGAGCGCCGAGGATGATGACGGCCGGAAACACCGGCAGAATAAATCTGAGGGTCCACCAGACTTCGCTGGAGTGGAAATAAAATGCGTAGAAACCGATGAAGCTCAGCGCCTGGGCAAAGAGAGGCAGGAGCCGAAACCGGTTTGAGCCGATCATGACCGGCGAACCCAGAAACCCGACCAATGCCATCGGGGTGACGAGGAACAGGCCGTTGAGAGCGAAGAACAACAGGGTCGGGAAGAAATACTCGGCTTTGAAGAGCGAACTGAAATCGCCGTAGCTGGTTGTGAACGCCTTGTGGTAGAGCGTGAGGTTGACCCAGATCTGAAATGCGGCCCCGGGCAGTCCGCCGAGAATGATCTTCCAGCTGTGACGAAGGCGTTCGGGCTGAGCCATCAGATACAGCCCGACGGGGACAAAGAGCAGGATATTGGCCGGACGGGTGAGGACGCCCAGGGCAAGACAGGCACCGAGCAGGTACCCGCTCCAGGGACCTCGGTCCAGCCTGTAGAGAAAGAGCAGAACCAGGCATGCGATGACCAGAGTGAACGTATCGGTCATGGGGAAATAGGCCTGGACCTGATACAAGGCGGAGGTGGCCAGAGTCACCGCACATAAGGTGGCCCATTCGAGGGAAAGACCTGATTCGCGAGCCAGGAGGAGGGTGAGGATCGGACCCGCCAGACCGATCAGAAGCAGAACGATCCGGGTGCCTGCGGCGTCGCCAAAAGCCGCATGAAAAGGAGCCAGTACAAGTGGAAACCCGAACGGATACCCGGGTATGAGCATTTTCGTCTCGGGATCGATGTGAAAACCAAGCGGAGCATAGCCCCGGAAATGGAAGAGATCTTCCCGGATTTCGGGAAGGGTCCGAGAGTCATCCTGGACACGTCCTTCGAGCAAAAGACGGGCGTTGTTCATATAGCCGCTGCTGTCAGCACCGCCGGCCACATCGATCGAAAAGCGGATCAGGGCAACGCCCCACAGGAGAAGAACGAACACCAGGAGGCCGACAGCGACGTTCCGCGGGGATGTCTGCCGAAGTGTTTTCAGCAGACTCTGGACGAAGGGGGGATTCATCGGCGGCGATTTCACGCAGTCGGATCCAGCGTGGCAACGTTATTGGAGACTGGAGCCGCGCCGAGCCGGTCTGGACATGAAATCCGGGTGATGAGACCGGGTGAAGCCGTGGCATAAGTGTCAGGATCAGGGTTTGCCCCGCCGGGACATATTGATGAAGATCGGTGGGTTGTACCTCGAAACCCAAAGGCCCAGAGCGATTAACCGTGTGCCCTACGTCCTGTTCGGACTGGTGGTCGCGGTGATTCTGTATGCCGGGCTGAATCCGGATGGGAAGCCCTTTCGAAACGGGGCGACGTGGTCGACCGATGGACCCGGTCTCGAATTCGACGGTGCGGGACTTGCCTACACATTCCCTTTCGTGGACGAGGTGACTGCGGAACGGTTTCGGGAGTCGGGTTTCACGCTCGAAATGGTGCTCGAGGTTCCGGATGCGGTGGGATCCAAGTTCATGTTTCTCGCCGATTTCCACGACGGAAGCGATGCCAACCAACTGCTGTTGGGCCAATGGCGACGGTGGCTCATCCTGATGAATGGCGACGACTATGATCACAGCCGGAGATTGCCCCGGATTTCGGTCGACCTGTCATCCGATCTCGGCAGGCCGCTCCTGGTGACCTGCACCTCGGGGGTTGAAGGATCCCGCGTCTACATCGATGGCGTGCTGCGGTTCGAGAAACGGGATGTGCGGTTGACCATCCCCGGAGGGCTGCCGTCCGGGCGGCTCGTGCTGGGCAATTCGGTATATGGCGACAACCCGTGGACCGGGCGACTGGGTGGCATCAGTCTGTACAGCCGGGTTCAGAGTCCGGAGGAGGTCCGTGACAACCATACTCATCGTCACGGAATACTTGCTCTTTCCCCCATACGCCCGGAAGGGTGCGAATTATGGGTGCCGATGGTGGAGGGCCGTGGTGAAATCGCGTGGGATCGATCGGGGCAGGGGCGTGATGTGGCCGTGCGATCGGATGTGACTTATCTGAGTCGCCGTGTCTTCGACCCCCTTTCAAGTTACGGTCGGTTCGACGCCAGTTTTTGGAGCGATTTTCGGGTCAACCTCTTCGGGTTTGTCCCCTTCGGTTTTCTGCTGATGAGTCTGATCGCCGGTTCCAGAAAGCGGGGAATGATCGCCAACATTGTGAGCGTCACGATCGCGGGATTTCTGCTCAGTGTCGGTATCGAGTTCGTACAGTCGTGGTTTCCAGCGCGCAACTCCAGTCTCCTGGACCTGCTGTTGAATACCCTCGGGGCGGAACTGGGGGCTTGGTTGTGGGTGGCCTTCTCGAAATTCCTGGGCCGTTTCTGATCGGACCTTGCTTCAGGCCGGTCTCCAACCCAGCAGACGAGCGGGCAGGGTCACGATTGCGGTCAGCGTGGCAAACAGGCCGTGGACGCAGACGCCCAGGAGCCGGAAGGGAAGGGCGAGGAGCCAGACCAGGGGAATCAGCAGGAGCGCTGCGATTGCCACCGGCCAGCAGAGGATGAAAAGAACGCACCAGGCAAGAAAGGCGAGTATGGTGGTCATTTCGTTGTGTCTTCAGCCGGTCAGGCGCCACTTTCCCGGTTGATGCGGATGTTGCCGCCGCTGGTTCGAAGGTGAAGGGCGGGTCCCCCTCCGTTGATAGGGCCGCTCAGCCGGTTCTTCTTCTTGGGGTCTCTTCCGGGCACATCAAAGTCGGAGCTGACGCTACCGCCCGAGGTGGAGGCATCCAAGGTGACCGCCGTATCGGGAGGGAGTTTGACCCGGATGCTTCCCCCGGAGGTACTGAGCGAGCAGTCTGAGCTCGGGCGACTCAGGAGTGTGGCCCTGATCGATCCACCGCTGGTATGGCCGTTGATATTACCGTCGTGAGCGATAACCGTGAGGGAACCACCGCTGGTGTGTAATTTGAGGTCTCCCGATCCACTTTCGGCCGTGATCGAACCACCGCTGGTGTGTGCATTGGTCGGGCCGTGAAGATAGGCAAGTGCGATTGATCCACCCGACGTGTTGACCGCCACATTGCCGGTCAGGTTGCGGGCGTTGATGGCACCCCCGGATGTTTCCAGGTCGACATTGAACTTGTCCGGCACCGAGATGGTGTAGCGCGCTTTGATTTTCGGCCCCCGGTTGAACCACCAGCCACTGGTGCTGCGCTTGCCTCCTTTTTGGGTGATGGTGATCTGGTTGCCTTCCTGTTCAATCGTTACCGGGTGTTTGGCGAGGTAGTCCGCTTCCTTCTCCTTCGAGGAATCTCCGATGGATCGTGAGATCTCGATCTCCACAGTGGAGGTCGATTTGCCGCTGACATCAATCTGGCCGCTGTCGACTTTGATGATGAGGGTGCCTCCGGATTCCGCTTCAAGGGTTCGGTTGATCTCCTCGGTGGTCATGGCCTGGGTGGCTACGGTTGTGAGAAGGAAGGAAAGAACGGTAATCGCGAGGATTCGAACCGGGTGGTGAGAGTGGATCTGGATCATGGCGTCAGGTCGTTGATGATTCGCTGTATTCCAGAATACCCCGATCGACGACTGAGAGTTTCAGGAATTTCCGAAAAAAATACCATTCGATTGGGGATTGCGGATCGGGGATTGGGGATTGCGGATCGGGGATTGGGGATTGCGGATCGGGGATTGTGGATTGCGGATTGGGGATTGGGGATTGCGGATCGGGGATCGGGGATGCCCATGGCGCGTCCTCGGACAGGGGGAACCACGAACTTGTGCGGCTGATGTGGAAATCAGCCCTCCGGATTCCAGGAAAACCCGCCCGCCCGTCCGCGCGGGCTATTTTTCGTTTGCGAGGGTGAATCGCAGGCGGATGAATCGCCTTTGGTCTTCCTCGATCGGCTGCGACAGGCGAATCGAAACGATCCATCCGTCATCGACGATGTCGACACCGTCGGTGGCGGTAACAGGCGTCCATGTGACCAGGTCTGAGGAAATCTCCGATTCAACCGAAACCCCGGATGCGGCGGGATTCACGGTGAAGGTGTATGAAAGATGTCTCTTCCCGCCGGGATTGGAGAAGAGAACCTTTGTCTCGGGCTTTGCATATGAATTTGGATCATCGGGCGCCGTACCGAGGGCGAATTCGGCCGCGTTTGACCAGCCGTCGTGATCGGAGTCGTCAGACGGAAGCGGCAGGACGGGGTCGGGGTTGCCATCGGGATTGAAATGCGTCTCGACCCATGCCTCATAGCTCAATTCAGCGCCTGTTGGTTGGAGCCGCCATCCGTAACCAACCGGAATGGGTCCGATGAAGTCGTTGGCGCCGGCGGGAACGACGTGCCGTTCAGACAGATCGACCGGCGTCCATTCCGAGGTTTCATCGCGGCCCATCGCCACGATATCGAGACTGCGGGCGAGTGCGCTGAGATCGAGCGCTTCCACGCCATAAATGCCGACCGGGATCCATGCGACGCTCTCATCGCTGCTCAGTTCAATCGATCGGGTGCCCCAATGATAGGCGAGGGCGGGCGCACGGAAGGGAATCACCGCAGGTTCATCCGGAAGCTGGTGGACGGCGATGACATCGACTCCGCCTGATCCAAAGGCAAAAAGCAGGTGGCCAATCTGCAGCAGGGATTGGGGAGAGGCATCGAGGGCGACATTTTCCAGATCCCGGAATTTTCCTTCGTCATGACTCCATTCAACAACCTGCAGGCCGGCGTCCGGCTGGTCGAAAGACCACCAGAGGGCATCCTTCGGTCGCAGGAGAAAACGATCGTAGCCGACAATCGGGATGTAAGCGCCATCCGCGATCTCGATCTGGTCCACAAGATAGGCGTGCAGACCGTCGAAGACCGAAGCCTCGACGACAGCGTCCGGAGACCAGAAGGACCGTTTGGTGGATTCGTCGACTCCGATCTTCTGCCGGGTGGTGAAGAGGACATCACCGCCGGATTCGGTGGCCAGGAAATGTTTGAGAAGTCCGGGCACATTGACCGTTTTTCCCCGTGTCGGAAGGGATGGATCGGAAAGATCGATCTGCTGGAGAAAGTGAATATTCTGGTAGCGGTCTTCGTGCCAGCGCCCCTCAAGGTAACCAAAGGTCAGCGTGTCGGATTCGAGAAAAACGGGTCCTGGTTCGCGGTAAATCCCGGCACCTTCGTCACTTCCGATCAATGGCATGGTCACAATCACCTCCGGCCCGGTGGGATCGTCGACCCGGGTGATGATGATCGTCCCATCGCCGGCGCCGTAGTACGGCCACCAGACATCGCCGCCGCGCAGGCCCTCCCCGGCGTCGAGTTCCGGATAGCCCCGGCCGAAACCGCTCGTTCCGGCGTTTTCAGGAACCCATAGAAGTTCACCTCCCGGAAGGAAGTCACCCCTGAATTGACTCCAGTATCTGAAACCTTCGATCGTCGACTCAGCCGATCCAAGCACGGTCGGTGCGTCCGGATTTTCCACGTCCAGAACATGTGTCGTATAGGTGGTTTCGTACTCCCAGATACTACCCGAATCGACAATCTCCTCGCGAACATTCGGGCGGGCGGTCACCAGGTAGAGGAAGTGTCCGTCCCCGAGGACCCCGGCCACCTGACCTCCGACCCCGATGGCGAGTTCAGCCACCACCGTATCGACATCGTCGGTACTGGTGATTCTCATGGTCACAGGTCGGGATTGTCCGTTCCACCATCCCCAATAACCATTCTCAAACTGGGCCAGGTATTCGTCTCCGATGGAGGCCACTGTATCGACCGGCCAGGCGACCGAGAGACGACCTGTCACCTCGGGCTGATCGCGATCGCTCAGGTCGATCACCTGTAGTTCGCGGCCGGATACCGCAACCAGGTCGGAGCCAAACAGCTGCGAGCGGCGCCCGTTGAATTCGGAGCTGATCACCCCGCGCCTGGTCAGAGAATCCATGCCCACATCGATGAGTTGCATCCGGGTCCGGTAGGCGCCTTCGGTGTAATCGGAGAACGGCAGGACGAGAAGTTCTTCGTCCGGGAAA
>QNAI01000207.1 GCA_003641745.1 Verrucomicrobiota bacterium
CAGCCAGGCTCAGCTCGGACCACGCCAGCATGTCGAGGGCATGGAATCGAAGCACTGTGATGCTCGCTAATCGCTCAATGGAAAACGCCGCCGGGGGTTCACGAACCGGTTTTGACTTTCGAGGGCTCATTGATCCTCCTCCTTTCATCACCCGGCCGATGGGGCCTTCGCCCCTCGACGCCGGAAGCGTCTTGGCGGGCCGTCAACGGCTCGCCCATCCATTCCCATCAGCGTTGCCCTTCCTCGGTCGGTTTCTCGACTTCAGCAGCGGATCGGTCATCTCCCCGGTGTTTCGCCGGCTGCCTCACGCCCCCTCCGCCGAGCACCTTGTACAGGACCACACGATTCGCAAGACGCGCCAGGCGGAGATTCACCAACCCCTGCTGAGCGCCATAGAGCGAACGCTGGGCTACGAGAACACCCAGATATCCGTCAATCCCCGCCTTGTAACGCGCGTCGTAGAGTTGAAAGCTGCCGTCAACGGCATCGACCAGTGATCGCTGCGCCTTGGCCTGTTCATCCAACGTCGTTCGTAACGCGAGAGAATCCTTGACTTCCCGAAACGCAACCTGGATGGCTTTCTCGTATTGGGAAACTCCGATCTCACGGTCGACGTAGGCTGCATCGAGGTTGGCCCGATTGGCGCCCCCGGTGAAGATAGGGAGCGTGATCTGCGGCATGAAGCTCCAGGTACCTGATCCGGACTCGAATAACCCCGACAGCTCCGAGCTGATGGTACCGACGCCGGCGGTCAGGGTGATGCGTGGGAAAAAGGCCGCCCGGGCCACCCCGATATTGGCGTTCATGGCCTTGAGCCGGCTTTCGGCCGCCAGGATATCCGGTCGGCGCAGCAGCACCTCGGAGGAAACACCGGCGGACACGTCCCTCGGCGGTTGGACCGATTTCAGCGTATCAGGCAACAGCTCATCCGGCACGGAAACACCGGCCAGGAGATTCAGTCCGTTCTCATCGACCGCAACACGGCCTGTGAATGCGGCAACGTCGACACGTGCGGCCTCCACCTGAGCCCGCGCCTGGCGCAGGTCAAGTTCGGATGCGATGCCGAACTCCCGGCTCTGCCGAATCAATTCGTAACTGTCCTGCTGCGTTTTCAGCGTTGTCTGGGCCAGCTGGAGGCTTTCTCGATCCGCAGCCAGCGCCAGATACGTGTTGGCCACCGCGGCGACGAGCGATATCTGCGCGGCTGACCGGGCGTACTGAGTTCCAAAGAACCTCTGGAGCGCTGCTTCCTTCAGGTTCCGAACTCTCCCGAACAGGTCCAACTCCCATGCGGAGACTCCCAGCACAGCGCTGTACTGCTCGGCTGCGATTTTCTGCCCCTCGAACACCAGGTCCTGCCTGCTTCCGGTTGCGGCCGCGCCAACCGTCGGAAGCAATTCCGAACGCTGGATCCTGTACATCGCTTGCGCCTTTTCGACGTTGAGCGCAGCCACCCGCAGATCGCGGTTGTTTGTCAACGCCAGCTCGATGACCTCCTGCATCCGCCGGTCCGGAAAAAAGTCCTGCCACTGGATATCAGCAACCGCGACGGGGGTCGCACTTGCGTCGGCAGTCGAGCTCTCGGTACTTTCAGACCAGGAGGCCGGGATCGGTGATTCAGGTTGCACATATTTGGGGGCCAGACTGCAGCCGCCGAGAAAGAGGACGATTCCAGCAGTGAAGAATATCCGTCTGTTCATGTCATCGATCCCCTGTTGAATTCTCTTCAACGTATTTCATCGTCACCTTCTTACGGCGCTTGCCGAAGGCCTTGTAGATCATCACGTAGAAGAGCGGCGCAAACAGCGTCACCAGGAAAGTGGAAGTGATCATTCCCCCCAAGACGCCGGTGCCGATGGCGTTTTCCGCGCCGGCCCCGGCCCCGCTCGCGAGGGCGAGGGGCAGGACACCGAACCCGAAGGCCAACGAGGTCATGACGATCGGACGCAGCCGTAACCTGGCCGCCTCGAGAGTCGCTTCCGTCAAGCCCATCCCTTCATCGACCCGGGCCCTGGCGAACTGTACGATCAGGATGGCGTTCTTGGTGGTGAGCCCGAGGATCGTCAACAACCCAATCTGGAAGTAGACGTCGTTGGGAAGCCCCCGCATGTTCGACGCGATGATGCCGCCGATCACGCCCAGGGGGAGGGTCAACAGAATCGCGATGGGGATCGGCCAGCTCTCATACAAGGCTGCCAGTACCAGGAATATTACGAGAATCGAAAACGCGTACAGCAGCGGCGCCTGGGAGCTGGCCATCCGCTCCTGGTAGGAAAGTCCGGTCCAGTCGTAGCCGATTCCCTCAGGTAGTCTCGAGACGAGTTCCTCCATGGTCTGCATCGCTTCGCCGGAGCTCCTCCCCGGCGCCGGCTCGCCCCAGATATTGATGGATGGAAAACCGTTGTAGCGCTCCAGTTGAGCGGCGCCTGTTGTCCAGTGTCCGGAAGCTACGGAAGAGAAGGGGACCATCTCACCCGCGGTGTTGCGAATGTACTGTCTTCCCAAGTCCGCAGGGAGCATGCGGTACGGGGCATCCGCCTGCACGAAGACCCGTTTGACCCGTCCGGCCTGGATGAAGTCGTTGACATAGGCACTGCCAAAAGCCGCGACGATGGTGTTGTGGATGGAGCTGATGGGTACTCCCAACGCGCCGGCCTTCTCCCAGTCCACGTCGAGGTGGTACTCGGGAACGTCCTCCATGCCGTTGGGCCGGACAGCGATCAATCTCGGGTCCTGCGCCGCCATGCCGAGAAGTTGGTTGCGGGCCGCCATGAGTTTTTCATGGCCCAGACCTCCCCTGTCCAACAGCTCAACATCAAATCCCGTGGCGTTGCCCAGCTCGAGGACCGCCGGTGGCGGGAAGGCAAAGACCATGGCGCCTCGAATCTGTGAAAACCTCCCCATGGCTCTTCCCGCTACGGCATCGACCTTCAGGTCAGGCCGTTTGCGGAGCCCCCAGTCCTTGAGCTTGGCAAATCCCAGGGCCACGTTTTGTCCCCTGCCGCCGAAGCTCATTCCTGCGACCGACATGAACGATTCCACCGCATCTTTCTCATTCGTCAGAAAAAAGTCCCTGACCTCATCCATGACCTTCTGGGTCTGCTCCAGGGTGGCCCCCGAGGGAAGCACGGCCTGAACCAACAGGATTCCCTGGTCTTCGTCCGGGAGGTAGCCGGTGGGCATCCGCAAGAACAGAAAACCCGTGGCCACCACGATCAATAGGAATATGAATAGGTAGCGCAGCTTCCTGGCAAGCACCCGGCCGACCAATCTCATGTACAGGCCTCGTGCGCCGTTGAAGAAGCGGTCGAACCACCTGAAAAAGGGGCGCAGGAACCAGATTGCGTTTTCCGAGGGCTGATGTCCGGCTGCCACCGGTTTGAGGAACGTGACGCAGAGAACAGGTGTCAACACCAGCGCAACTACCACTGAAAGCAGCATGGAAGCGGCGATGGTCACTGAAAACTGCCGATAAATGGCGCCGGTGGAGCCCGGGAAGAACGCCATGGGTCCGAATACTGCCGCCAGCACCAGCCCGATCCCAATCAGGGCGCTGGTGATCTGATCCATGGACTTGCCCGCCGCTTCCCTCGGCGACAGGCCCTCCTCGCTCATGATCCGCTCGACGTTTTCAACCACCACGATGGCGTCGTCCACCAACAGGCCGATGGCCAACACCATAGCGAACATGGTCAGCATGTTGATCGAGAACCCGAAGAGCCCGAGAATCGCGAAGGTTCCGAGGAGCACCACGGGAACCGCGACCGTCGGGATCAGGGTGGCCCGAATATTCCCCAGGAAAAGATACATGATCAGGAAAACCAGCACGACTGCCTCGATAAGGGTCTTGACCACTTCATTGATGGCCGCACTGGTAAAGGGGGTGGTGTCGTAGGGGTAGATGACCTTCATACCCTGGGGGAAATAGCGGCTCATCTCTTCGAGCTTCGCCTTGACGGCATCGGCCGTGTCCAGGGCATTGGCGCCGGGGACCTGCCGAATGGCCATCGCCGCGGAGGGCTTGCCGTTGTAGTTGGCCACGATATCGTAAAAGGCGGTTCCCAGCTCGGTTCGCCCGATATCCCGGATTCTCACGATGGAACCGTCCGGATTGGTACGGATGGGGATGGCGGCGAACTCATCCGGGGTCTGAAGCAGGTGTTGGACGACGATGGAGGCATTCATGCGCTGGCCTTCGACGGCCGGCGCCCCGCCGAACTGGCCGGCGGAGATCTCGACGTTGTAGACCCGAAGCGCCATGATGACGTCTTCCATCGTCAGGCCGTAATCGGTGAGCTTGTCGGGATTGACCCAGATCCGCATGGAGTACTGGGAACCGAAGTTCTCCACTTCGCCCACGCCCGGTATCCGTGCCAGAACCTTTTCCAGTTGGGACTGGGAATAGTCCCGCAGATCATTGCCGTCCATGCTGCCGTCTTCCGAGATCAGCCCGATGATCATCAGGTAGTTCCTGGTCGCCTTGCTGACCTTGACACCCTGGCGCTGAACGACATTGGGTAGGCTCGCCATGGCAAGCTGGAGCTTGTTCTGCACCTTGGCCCAGGCGAGGTCGGGATCGGTTCCAGGGGCAAAGGTCAGCGTCAAACGAGAAGCGCCAGATGAGGAGCTGGTGCCGGAAAGGTAGATCAGCGTGTCGAAGCCGGTCATCTTCTGCTCGATGATTTGGGTGACGGTGTTTTCGACCGTCTCGGCCGAGGCGCCGGGATAGAAGGACTCAATGGCGATAGAGGGCGGAGCCAGGGGGGGATACTGGGACACGGGCAACTTGTAGATCGCGAGCACCCCCGCCACCATCATGACGATGGCGATGACCCAGGCGAAAACCGGACGATCGAGGAAGAATCTTGACAGCATGACGCGCCCCCCTCAATCCGATTCAGAAGTCGAAGGCGGGGTGTCATCAGGCGCGGTGGGCCGCGCTTCGTCCTCGCTGAAAGGAACAACTTCCACGGCCACGCCGGGCCGCACCCTCTGTTGTCCCTCTACGATCAGGCGATCGCCGGGCGCGAGACCGGCCGAGACGAGCCATTTGTCGCCGATGGCGCGATCGAGCTCCAGTCTCCGCATCTCGGCCTCGCCGGAGGCATTGACCACCAGAGCGAAGGGCTTCCCCTTCGGGTCTCGGCTGACCCCCTGCTGGGGAATCAGGATGGCCTCTTCCTTGACGCCCTCCTTCACGCGCGCCCGGACGAACATGCCCGGCAGGAGAATTCGATCCGGGTTCGGAAAAACGACGCGAAGGATGACGGATCCTGTTGACGGGTCCACCGTAACGTCACGGAATCTGAATGCGCCTTTCATTGGGTACGGTGTGTCGTCCTCGAGGATGAGCTCGACCTCGTTCTGTGCCTCGCCGGGGTGGTCGAGCACGCCATTCTGCAGACGGCGTCTCAGCCGAAACAGTTCGGTAGTGGACTGGGTCAGGTCCACGTAAACCGGATCCAGGGTCTGGATGGTCGCCAGAGAAACCGGCTGATGGGCGGTTACCAGTGCGCCGACCGTGATGCCGGACTTGCCGATTCGCCCCGAAATCGGCGCCTTGACCGGAGTGTACGAGAGGTTGATTCGCGCGGTTTCCGACGCGGCCTTGGCAGCAGCCAGGGCCGCCTCGGCTTGTTTCAGGGCCGCCGAAGCGTCATCGTACTCTTGTTGGCCGACGGCATGGATCTCGAGAAGACCTTCGAATCGTTCGGCACGGGACCGGATCGCGGGGAGATTGGCCTCCGCCATCGCAACCGCTGCCTTCGCTTGATCATATGCCGCCTTATACATCGCCGGATCGATCTCGTACAGAACATCGCCTGCCCGAACGACTTGGCCTTCGGTAAACAGCCTCTTCAGAATCAGGCCGCTGACCTGCGGCCGCACCTCCGAGACGAGATACGCCGAGACCCGCCCCGGCAGCTCGGTGGTCAGCACGACGCGCTCCGGTTGCACTGTCACGACCCCGACCTCCGGAGCGCCGCCCTGAGGGGGGCCGCCCGGTCCGTGGGGTCTCCCGCAGCCGGCCTGCAGAATGCTCAATGAAATCGAGAGAGCAATGACCAGGACCGTCGCGAGACGAGCTTTCGGCGTTGCAGACCTGTGGAACTCGGTTTGTGACATGTGGGTTCTACCTCCTGAATGTCGTATTTATGGGAATCCGGGCGTCGCTCCCCCACCCCAAGAGATCGGTGTTCGGAGCTTCATCTTCCCTTTGCCGAGGAACTGGGGGTTCCCTCATCGGCAGCCGTCATCGCTCGAACGCCTCCCGCACTGAATCGAACGATTGTCCGGATGGTCTTCATGGAAAACGACAGAGGCGTGCGCTTGCGGCCGACCAATCCAAAGTAGTCCTGCATGCGGAGCAGGTGGACGAGTTGGGCAATGAAAAGCTGGATGCAAACCCTCACGTCTTCGGCGTCGAGATCGGGGCAGGCGGAACCGATCGCCTCCCCAAGGGCCTCCTCGATGGGTTCGACCAGCTCGGTGAGGAGGAACTCAGGGGCGATGTGAGGATCCGTAAGTTCTCGTGAGAACAGCAGCATCATGTAACGGCCCTTGCTGTCCTCCACTAAGGGCTCGATGAATGCCTCGGCATATGACTCCAGGATGATCTCGAGAGTTGGGGGGGGCGAGTCATGCTCGTGGAGCCGTTCGATACGGTTCAACGTAACCTCCCGCAGAGAGGACACGCGTCGCCTGAAAACCTCGAGGTAGAGATTCTCCTTACCACCGAAGTGGTAGTTGACGGCGGCGATATTGCAGCCAACCATGTCCACGATGTCCCGTA
>QNAI01000208.1 GCA_003641745.1 Verrucomicrobiota bacterium
CCGGGGCGGTGGCGGCCTGGGCCGATGCACTGGAGCGCTTCGGCACCATGGAGATCTCAGAGCTTCTGGCTCCGGCCATCCGGTACGCCCGTGAGGGATTCCCCGTATCGGCCCGGCTGGCCCAGGACATCGAGGCCCAGGGTTACCTGGATCGTAACTTCGTCTACTGGGGTGGACCGGATTATTTCCGCACCAACGACGACGTGACCGATCTGATGAATCCCGGACGCGACGTTGTTCAGATTCAGCTGGGTTGCGAAGAGGTGGGTTGGATCTGGGGTTATGTCGGTAACGATGGTTATCCGGCTCCCTACTTCGACGACGTGACGGTCAAGATCTTCCCGTACATTGGTCCGGGTATGTCATCCCGTGAGATCGACAGGGCCCAGGACAACTGGCCTACCCGCCAATCGATCGACTACGGTGACCTGGGTTCGCACAGCATTCGCTTCGATATGGCGAACACTGTCGCGGTTTCGGGACACGAAGTCATCGACCCGGGTGACTCCACTGTCATCAACATCTCCGTGGTGCGTGCAGGTGCCGACTTCGACGGCGACCCCATGATTGTCTACAGCCTGATGGCCAACCCGGTCTTCACTCCCGCGATGCGTACCGCTGGTCTGCCTGACCAGGGTTCGGTTGTTGGTATGCCGGCTGTCGGCGCCAGCGGGTCTGTGACTCCCGGCAAGTGGGCCTTCGACCTGCCCGATACAGGCTTCCTGTTCCCGGGCGACGTGCTGCACTACTACATCTCCGCGACGGACGCCATCGGCGGAGTGGGCGGTACCGACCCCCAGACTGCGACGTTGCCTGCCAACATCGATGGATTCGGTGACTTCGGAGATCCCATGGGCTACAGCTCGACGTTCACGGTCCATGGCCTGCCGAGCATCCGTCCCGACGGTGAAGGTGGCTATGAACATCCCGGTATGCTGTTCCTCAACGACTTCGCCAACCGTGGCGGGGAGAACGAATGGTATACCGCCCTGAACAACATCGGCCTGCTGTCCAGTGAAGACTACGACATTTACTACACCAGCGGTCCCAGTTCGGGTGTCAGCAGTGGTATCGGCGGTCGTGCCAACCACCTCCTGCTGACCGATTACACCGAAATCCTCTACACCTGTGGCGACCTTGGTAGTTTCACCATCTCCAATGGTGACTTCAACAACGACGCCGGTGACGATGTCGGTGTCCTGACCAACTGGCTCGATCTGGGTGGCAAGGACATTTTCCTGACCGGTGACGAACTGGCCAGCGATCTGTCCCAGTCCGGTTCCGCGACCCAGTTGTTCATGGAGAACTATATGGGTGTCAGTGCGACGACCAACGATGTCCGACCGCTGATCGGCAACCAGACCACCCCGTTGGTCAAGGTCATTTCGGGCAACCCGGTGTTCACCGGAAACCTGCAGACCTGGATCGCCTATGGCGGCTGCCGTGTAATCAACACCTTTGATGCTGTCGAGACGTTCGGCACTGGCCAGCGGATTGCGGAATTCGATGATCCCAACGGTGGATCGTTCCCCTATGCCGCGGCCACGTTGAACATCCTGAACCCGGGTCCGACCGAAAGCAGGGTCATCTCGATGCCCGTGGATCTGATGTACGTCTACACGGATCCCGCCGCTGCCGGCAACGACCTTCCGGGTCGCGCCCAGCTGCTGGAAGACGTCTTGGCTTACTTCGGAGTCGCGGGTGATCCCCAGAACGTGTCCGGTGTCGATATTCCGGGCATCACGTTCAAGACCAGCAACTATCCGAATCCCTTCAACCCGAGCACGACGATCAAGTATTCGATGCCCAAGGCTGGTCATCTGAAGCTTAGCATCTACAACGTGCGCGGACAGTTGGTGAAGACCATGATCGATGGCCAGGTCGCTATGGGCGACGGCCAGATCGTCTGGGACGGATCCAACAACCAGGGTTCCAGCGTTTCTTCCGGTGTCTACTTCTATGAGGCACGGACCGGCGGGAATGTTCTGGTGCAGAAAATGGCTCTGGTGAAGTAGTCCTTTCGGATCTCTTCAGCAGTCGCTGTTTGGGAGCGGCCCTTCGGGGTCGCTCCCGTTTTGTTTTTGCACGAGCAGGCAGGAACCACCCCGAATCTGGTGAAATCCTGTAATGACAGGGGATTTCTGCCAACCTTGAGGTTGACACCGACCGGACCGAATCCCTATATTTCAGGAGCTGAAAAATCAAAGACCCTCCAGGGCCTGGACCGGCAGGCCGGCAGGGTAGGCGCCGTCAGTCCCACCAAAGCGGCGCACCAAACCAGAAGTTTCAAAAATGCTTCCGAGGGGGCGCATTCCAGTATGAGAAACAGGCGAGAAACCGTTAGCGGACTGCTCTTTGCAGCAGCTCTGGCTGTGCTGGTCCTTACCGGGTGCCGTGCTTTCCAGCCGGAAGCCGTGATCGTCAACAAGGCTCCCGAAACCTTCATCATCGGCGCACCCGTTGAACACGGTGGCGGCTACTATCGTTTCCACGTCTTCTGGTACGGCTCCGATGTGGACGGCAGGGTGGAACGTTTTGTCTGGGCCCTGACCGACACCACCGTTCAGGACGATGACACGACCGACGACGAGGAGGATGTGCGCTTCAATCCCGCCCTCGACGCATCCACGCTCGATATCGGCCGTTGGACCACCAGGACCGATTCCATTTTCAACTTCACCATCGACCAGGGCGTACAACCGTCATACGACATGACCTTGCACATGGTGGCCGTGGACGATTTCGGGGATTTCGACCGGACCCCGGCTCGTCTTCACTTTTTCAGCAACACGCTGGGCAACCCCGTCATCACCTTCTTCCAGGTGATCGATGACTCATTGATCGCGGTTCCCCAGGGACAGGCCGACACGGTCGGATTCGCGGTTCCCTACCAGGTCCATTGGGAGGGCATATCCCCCAACATTCGCGGCTACAGCCCCGAGGCTCTGGCCATGGTGGATACGGTGCCTGAGTTCACGGACGGGATGCTCGGTTTCAAGTACCGCCTGATGGGCGAACTCGGTGGCAACTGCGTGCCTTCGTTGACCGATTGCTGGTCGCCGCGAATATTCCAGGAAGCCACCGGCGACAGTATCTCCGTCTTCGCGCTCCGCGACAGGGACGGGAACGTGCTGCCTCCGGTCCAGGATCTCATTTTCCTGAACGATCCCCTTGCCGGCCCGGAAGATGGTCCCTTCGAGAAGCTCCTGCCCAGTGGGGCGGTCAATCTGGAAGTGAATTCCATCGATATTGCCGGAGTGGAAGTCTCCACTTTCCTGCGGCCCTTCACCTTCGTGGTCAATTTCGATCCCGAGACCATCATGCTGGACGGAGAGACTGACTGGGCCCACCCCGAGGACCCCGAGAGTTATCCCTACTACATTCTCCTCAACGATGACACGCAGGAACACCACCCGTTCCAGTCGGGTGACCGGATACCGGACCGCACCTACGTGGTGGCCAAGTCCCTGGCCAGGGATAATCCCAAGGACACCAAGCTCGATCCGAATTTCAAGATCGGTATCTCCGGCTTCCTCCAGGGAACCCGGCACAACTACTTTGGTGGCAGGTTCAGCTTCACTTCGGAGTCGAGCGTCGTGAACACAGAGCCGCCCTGGGACGCAAACGAGGACGGTTGGTATGCGGACACCCTGGGATTTTTGACCGGGCCTCGTACCACCTTCACCATCAACATGCAGGCGGTTGATGAGCACGGTCGCAAGGACGGCTCTCCTGCCAATTTGAGTTTCGACGTGGGGCATCCGCCCTGCATCCAGTGCATCGAGCTGTTGCCCAAGTTCTCGACCCCTTCGGGTTACGACGAATCCCTGGAGTGTCTGGCCGATACCACATCCGATGCCATCGATGCCCATCCCTGCTTCAGCGACACCACCATCCTGCGGGTCACCAGTTCCGGCCTCGGCGACGATGAACTCCAGTTCATCCAACCGGTGTTCATGCTGGTGGACAGGTCCACCGGTTTCACCTGGGTGGTGATCGATCCTCCGTCTGGCGGGGAAAATGAACCGTACGTGATCGAGTCCAATCTCTACCGGATGGAAATCCTGTTGCACGGCCTCGATGACATCCGCGAACGCTGGGAAGACAAGGTCCGGCGCATCATGGGCTGGGCCTACCAGGTCGATTACGAATGTGATCCCTTCAACCAGATCCGGGACGGCGGCGGAAACGACGACATCAAGGTTCCTACCTGGGGCAGGTCGGGTAACTCCGAGGGCATCACGATTGATGCCGCGACGGGCCTGTGGAAAATTTCCGTCGACGTGGCCGTTCCACGCGACCTGATCACGCTGGGGCCCGATTTGTACAAGGATCTCACCCTGCAGTACATTGTGGGTATCGATGACCCGGATATGCGCGACAGGGTCTTCAACGACAGCACCAAGCAGTTCGGCAAGGGTCGTGTGCAGGCGATCGCGCTGGACCAGACCCAATGCGGTTTCAGCCCGACCAGGCCCGCCACGTACAACTTCTTCCGCAACGTCCGGCCCTCCCAGGCCGAACTTCCGCCCGGCAGGTCCTGGCGTGATTGCGATCTCAAGGACAGCGGCGTGACCGGGATCCAGCTCACATTGGATATTTCACCCGGGGCCATGGCCAGCCTGGATGGATGGGCTGCTTCGCAGTTTTTCCGGATCGTTATCGAGACTGCGACGGGCGATTTCGAATGTCATTCGTCGGATGGATTCTAATGGTGACCAGTGGAACTAGGAGTATCTC
The DNA here is from genome assembly GCA_003641745.1 of Verrucomicrobiota bacterium. Lineage (GTDB taxonomy): Bacteria > Verrucomicrobiota > Verrucomicrobiia > Opitutales > Opitutaceae > B12-G4. The sequence goes on from QNAI01000208.1 coordinate 4,741, forward strand.
AATGATCAGGCGTTTAACTGCTGTGGCGGCGATTGCCCTTCTGGTCCTCGCTGCAGGTTGTTCCACCAACAGTGACCTGGGTGGGGTAAAATTGCCCAATAGCCGGCCCGACACGCGCATCACCGGCCAGCCACCGACCCTGCTGGAGGCCGGTTTCGCCGTGGATCTGAACTGGACCGGCTCTGATCCAGACGGACGTATCGTGGGTTACGAATGGAAGATCAGTGACAACGGAATCGACGGGATCAGTCCGCGGGATACCTTGACCATCGATCCGTTAACCGGTGCGGTCCTGCATCCCTGGCATTTCACCGTGGCCAACGACACCACGTTTCTTGTCCTGGCCGATCAGGTGGATTTCCCTGGGGACCAGCATTCGGAACCCCGTAGTTACCGGTCCCATTCCGTTTTCATCCGTGCGGTTGACGACAAGGGCGCGGTGGATCCCACGCCGGCCTTCATCTCCTTCACCTCGACCACGATCGTACCAACATGCAAAGTGGTCTATCCCAACCTCAGCAACCAGAGCTTCCAGACCGTGCCCGGCTCGGTCAACATCGGGTGGGAGGGTGCGGATATTGATTTCGAACTCAATGTACCCACCCAGGTCCGTTTCCTGTGGATATCGGCCCAGTACGACACCACGGAATCCGGAGAGCCCCGTTATATCCGGACGCCATTCGAGTACGATGCCCATTGGGACGAGGTCATCGACTTCGAGGATCCCGACTGGTCCGCCTGGCGTGGTTACGAAGCCCGGGAGGAAGACCGCCGGGTCCAGTTCCCTGATCAGCCCGACGGGCAATACTTCCTGTTCGCCGTACAGGTCCGTGACACGGCTGGCGCCGTCAGTATCGGCCATGGTTACCAGGTCGAGGTGGCCAACCTCTGGATCAAGAGGGGGGGGTTCTCACCCAGCATTACCTTGGGAGAACCGTTCCTGGGATTGGCCAACTCCTCGGAGATGAGCGATGAAATCGCCAGCGGCCAGCCCATGAATTTCAGCTGGACCGCCCACGCCAATGACTACAACGGTGAAATAGTGTCGTACCGGCACGGCTGGGACCTGATCGATGCTGCCGACCCCAATGATCCCGGCTGGGCCGTTCCCCCTGGGCTTTCAAAACAGAACCTTTTTGCCAGCGAACGTTCCTTCCAGGATGGCCTCCATACCTTCACCCTGCGGGTGGTGGATGACTCCGGTCAATCCCGAACCCTTCTGTGGAGGTTGCGGGTCATTCCCTACGTGTCGCTGAATAACCAGTTGCCGCTTCTGGTCATCGACCAGGTGTTCGACCCGGCCGCCCTGACCAACAACTGGCCCGACGCCAATGGCAATCCCCGGAATTCAGAGTTGTATCGTAATGCCTACTGGCACTTCCTGGCCGAAGGCTCCGGCGGCGTGGGCGGCTTCACCTGGGATCGGGACTGGAAGGACCACACCGAAAACGTGGATTACGCCGACCTTGTCAAGTACAAGGCGGTGCTCTGCTATGCACAGTTCAATGACGAGAACCAGCTCATGTTCCAGAAGTTCCGGCCCCGTAACGGCATCGACCAGTTCGTCTGGTTGGCTCCCTATCAGGTACGCGGCGGGAACTTCTTCCTGGTCGGCGGCGGCAGCATGGAATCCTTCATCGAGGGGTTTCCAAATTACATGGTGCCCATGGTCTTCCGCTCGCGCCAGCCCATTTTCGTGGTTGATGGGACTGCCTACATCACCGGTTTCGGCACCGCCGAGCAGCCGGATGGCACTCGGGTGCAGCGCGGCCCCAGGATGTATCCCGCAGCCACCGTCGGTATTGCGGCCCTCGACTGGACCTCGCCAGGCACCAAGACGATTTATAGCCGGAATTCCATTGCCAAGTTCGAACGGACCTCCAATTGCGTCGGTCTGAAAGGGTTGGCCCTCGATCCGGATTTCAAGTTGAATCACAGCATCGGTCCCGGTGTGGTTGCCGACACGATGTTTACCAACAATGAAATCGATTGGCAGGATGTGCACGCTGCACAGAACGGCACCCTGGCTCTCCTCAACGAGGATTTCCAG
>QNAI01000209.1 GCA_003641745.1 Verrucomicrobiota bacterium
TACCCGACCTGGGATTCGACAATAACGCGCAGGAACCCGAGCCCGACCCGCAAACAGTCCCGGCCGACGAATCCTCCGCAGGGTCCGACCCTGAGAATACGACCGATCCCTCATGAGCGAACCTGAAACCCGGACCGCATCGATCGAAGCCGTAAACCTGGTCAAGGTCTACGGATCGCGACGGGTGGTATCAGGTATCAACCTCAACGTTAAGGCAGGAGAGGTGGTCGGATTGCTCGGACCCAACGGCGCCGGAAAGACAACGACTTTTTACATGATCGTCGGTTTGATCAAGTCAACCGAAGGAAAGGTGCTGATCAACGATCGCGATGTCACCGGGAAACGGATGCACCAACGTGCCCGGATCGGAATCGGCTATCTTCCGCAGGAACCATCTATCTTCCGCAAACTCACGGTTGAGGAAAATATCCGGGCCATCGTCGAGACGCTGCCCCTGGACCGGCACCAGCGCGCCATCGCGACGGCCGAGCATCTCGAAGAACTCGGACTGACCGGTCTGGCCGGCCAGAAAGCCTATACCTTGAGCGGCGGAGAGAGACGGCGCCTGGAGATATCACGCGCATTGGTCACGCGACCTCAGTTCCTGCTCCTGGACGAACCGTTCAGCGGCGTCGACCCCATAAGCGTGGCCGATGTCCAACGCATTGTCCTTTCACTCAAGGAGCGTGGCATCGGCATTCTCATCACCGACCACAATGTGCGCGAAACCCTCCGCATAGTCGATCGAGCCTACCTCATCCACGAGGGGCGGGTTCTCTGCGAGGGCACAAGCGACTTCCTCATCAACGATTCCCAAAGCCGGAAATTCTACCTAGGAGAGGATTTCAACCTGTAGAGATCATGCCCAAGCAATCAAAACGAAGGCAAACCGGCAGCATCACGGTGGAACATTTCTTCGAGGCCTACAAGGATCGCCTGAAGATGGAGGTCGTGGCGGGTGAAAAAGGCCTCCACCGAACCATCCGCGAAGGCAGCATCAACCGGCCCGCCCTCGCGCTGACCGGATTCTTCAAGTATTTCGCCAACAAGCGGCTTCAGGTCCTCGGAGCAGCCGAGATGACCTACCTGCGATCGATGAGCCAGGAGGACCAGTATTCGATCATCAACCAGTTGGTCGACCGATCGATCCCGTGCCTGGTCTTCTCCCGGAATTTCAATCCGACCAAGCCGATGCTTCAGATCGCGAAGGAGCGCAGGCTTCCGTTGCTGAGGACGCCGTTGATCACGATGAACTTCGTGAATGCCGCCACGCTCTGCATCGACAATGAATTTGCGCCGACGACCACCAAACACGGAACCACGATGGACATCAAAGGCATCGGCGTTCTCATCCGTGGCGACAGCGGTGTCGGCAAGAGTGAATGCGCTCTCGCCCTGATCGAACGCGGACACAGCCTGGTGGCCGATGACCTGAGCAGGATCAAGCTTCTCGACGAAAGGGAATTGATGGCCTCCAGCATGGAACTGAACCGCGGTTACATGGAGTGCCGAGGCCTGGGCATCATCAATGTCGCCTATATGTTCGGTGTCCGCAGTGTGAGGCTTCAGAAACGAATCGACCTGGTGGTCAGTCTGATGGAGATGGTCCCCGGCGCGGTTGAAGAGCGGACCGGCCTCGAGCAGGGATTATTTGATATTCTGGGTATCAGCGTACCCCATGTGGAGATTTACGTCCGACCGGGTCGCGATCTCGCCCGACTGGTCGAAGTGGCCGCCCTGGTCCAGGCGCTCAAGATCATGGGGCATGATTCGGCGGTGGAATTCAATGAACAGCTGATCGCGCACATGGCGAAAAACGAATAAAGGGCACCTTTTTTTGAGGTTCTTTCTGCTTGGGTCTTCGGGCTTCATTGCACCCCGACCTGCCTTCAATCGGCTCCATTCAGCCAATTTCGTGGCAATCAAAAAATAAAAAAACTTATGCTCAATCAGATGTTAGCAACTTGTTGAAAAGTTGGTCTTGTAATGGCGTTTTTGCTTAACGTTATTGTCATATTCCATAGTTTGAAAACCACCCACCGGTCTCAAACCTTGGACCCGCCTTGTAAACAACCGTTAGAACTCCCGGACTTTTTCTCTTACTTCCCCACCTTCAGGAGCTTACGCAAGATCTGTTGCTTCCCTCCCCCCCTTTTGAAGGATTTCAATTTTTCCAGGCTGAGAGTTTGACACGGTTGCCGTCAGAGTGGCGTCAGCGTCCGCAGTACCACCGCATGTGAATAACCAGCAGCCCTCAGCCTGAGAAATGTCGTCGACCACCACCGAACAACCCGTTTGGCCGCTTGTGAAAGCCGAACTGGCCCGTCAGCTTCCAAAGGACATCTTTGAGATGTGGTTCAAGCCGATCCGGTGCATTCAGGAGGAGGAGAATAACCTGGTCCTGAGCGCTCCCAACGACTTCGCCGCCATCTGGATCCACGACAATTACCTGGATCTCATCGCCCAGCGCGCCCGTCTGGAAAAGGGGCACCCGATTGAGGTGTCGATTGAACGTCAGGACCGCGAATCCGCCGACCGGATCGAACACGACAGAAGTAGCCGCACCGAGCAGAGCTCCTGGTCACGTTCCGGGACCGAGCGGGCGGAAGCCGAGGAGAACAGAAAGAGTATTTCCGGTAGTTTGAACCCGAGGAACACCTTTGAGAATTTCGTCGTGGGTTCAAATAATCAGCTCGCTCACGCGGCCACCATGGCGGTCGCCCAGGCTCCCGCTCACGCCTACAACCCGCTCTTCATCTACGCCGCGACCGGACTCGGCAAGACTCACCTGATGCACGCGGTTGGACACAGCATCCTGAAGACGAACCCAAAGGCCAAGATCGCCTACCTGTCGTCGGAGAAGTTCACCAACGAGTTCATCAACGCCATTCAGGAGAATACGTTGACCAGGTTCCGGAAGAGGTATCGCAGTGTCGATGTGCTTCTTCTCGATGATGTCCAGTTCCTCAGTGGCAAGGAACGGATCCAGGAGGAGTTCTTCCACACGTTCAACGACCTGTTCGAATCCCAGAAACAGATCTTCCTGTCCAGCGATCGACCGGCCAATGAAATTGCCCGCCTGGAAAGCCGCCTCGTCTCGCGTTTTCAATGGGGATTGATGGCTGACATTCAGTCACCCGATTTCGAGACCCGTGTGGCCATCCTCCGGGCCAAGGCAAAAACCCACCGTTTTGAGATCGATCCCGAGATCATCGATTTTGTTGCCCAACACATTGTGCGCAATATTCGCCGCCTTGAAGGCGCATTGATCAAAGTGGCGAGCTACTCGTCGTTGACCGGCAGGAAACTCGACCTCAAAACAGTTGAGGAATTGCTCCGCGACGTGCTGATGGAGGAAGCCCAACGACTGATCACGATCGATGGGATCCAGAAGCGCGTCGCCGACTACTACCAGTTGCGGACGTCGGACATGGTGAGCAAGCGCCGACCGGCCAATATCGCTTTCCCCCGCCAGATCGCAATGTACCTGAGTCGGATCCTGACCAAGCATTCGCTCCAGGAAATCGGCGAGAATTTCGGCGGGCGTGATCACGGCACGGTCATCCATGCCTGCCGCTCGGTGGAAAATATGATGGAGCAGGACCAATCGGTCCGCAACAGCGTCGAGTTCCTCAAGACTCAACTGTCCAAGTAAACCCGGGCGGACTTGACGCCTTCCGCGGCCGCGGAAACACTGCGGCCCTACGACTCTCGATCATGGAATTAACAGCCGAACATAAGGACGCCGTCAGTCATTGGATCACAGACGGGGCCTCAATTGCCGAGGTGCAGAAACGTCTGAAAGATGACTTCAAGATTGCCCTCACCTATATGGAGGCGCGCTTCCTGATCGACGACCTCGATCTGAGCCTGAAAGATTCAGAGAAGGCTTCGATCCATACGGATCTGGGTGTGGGTGTGGGTGCGGATGCCAGCCAACCGCCTCCTTCGGCACCGGCAGCAGGTCCCGCCGATGTGATCGACCTCGAACCCGCGGGCACCGGTTCGGTATCCGTCGAGGTGGACAAGATCACGCGGCCCGGAATGGTCGTAAGCGGAGATGTCGTCTTCAGCGATGGCGTCAAAGCCACCTGGGGGCTCGATCAGATGGGCCGACTCGCTCTCGATCCCGGTCAATCCGGTTACCAGCCCTCGGCCGAAGACATCGAAGTTTTCCAGCAGGCACTCAGCAAGCAGCTTCAGAAACAGGGATTCTAGGCGAGCATTTCCATCAACCGATCCTCGTCGACGACCTCAACGCCCAGTTTCCGGGCTTTGGTCAACTTGGATCCGGCATCGCTCCCAGCGAGTACAAAGTCGGTCTTCCTGCTCACGCTCGAGGTCACTCGACCACCGGCAGCCTCTATCTTCACCCGGGCCTCATCGCGGGTCAGAGACGGAAGCGTCCCCGTCAACACAAACGTTTTTCCTTCGAACAGACTTCCTCCGGCCTCGTCTCCTTTCGGCGACTCCGGCTTCAGCCCGAGGGCCATCAGTTCATCGATCAATGCCCGGTTGGCCTCCAGATCAAAGTAGGCTCGAATACCCTCGGCAGATTTTTCGCCAATGCCCTCAACCGCCACCAGACCCTCCGGAGTCGCATCCGCCAATTCATCGAGAGAACCAAACACCCTTGCCAGGTCTCGCGCCGTGGTCGCACCGACCTGCTGGATGCCAAGACCGTGGATGACGCGCCAGAGCTCAGCCGTTTTGCTGATCTCGATGGCACGCAATAAATTGTCTGCCGACTTTTCACCGAATTTCTCCAGTTCGAGCAGGTCTTCCCGCTTGAGCCGATAGAGATCGGAGAGTCGCTTGACCAGGTCCCGCGACACCAATTGATCAACGACCGCTTCACCCAGGCCATCGATATCCAGGCTCTGCTTTGAGGCAAAGTGGCCGACCCGGCGCCGCACCTGGGCAGGGCAATCCAGGTTTGGGCAACGGCGCGCCACTTCTCCCTCCAATTGCACCGTCGGGGTCGCACAGATCGGACAATTGGCCGGGAACTCGAAGGGTTTCGAGTCAGACGGTCGCTTCGCCAGGTTGACTTCGATCACCGCCGGAATGATCTCTCCCGCCTTCTCAACCAGAACCGCGTCTCCCACCCGGACGTCCTTCCGTGCGATCTCCCCCGCATTGTGCAATGTAGCGCGGGACACGGTGGTGCCCGCCAGGTGAACGGGTTCGAGCTCGGCCACCGGCGTCAGGACACCCGTTCTTCCGACTTGGATGCTGATTGCCCGGAGAACTGTCTCCGCCCGCTCCGCGGCAAACTTATAGGCAATCGCCCAACGCGGGGATTTGGCGGTTGCACCGACCTCCTGCTGCAAGGCCAGGGAGTTCAATTTGATCACGGCACCGTCGGTCGCATAGGCGAACCCTTCACGCATCGCATCGAGTTCCTGAATCGCTGCCCACGCCTCATCGATACCCTCGACCGTCCAGATCTTCTCCACGGTCGGCAGGTTCCATTCACGCAGGATTTCGTGATAACCTTCCTGTGTCTCAAGCTTCAACCCCTCCGAGTGGCCCAGACCGTAAAGAACGATTTCGAGGTGCCTCTGAGCCACCTCTCGGCGATCGAGGAGCTTGATCGTGCCGGAGGTCAGGTTTCTGGGATTTGCATAAACCGCCTGTCCTGCTTCTTCCCGCAGACCATTGATCCTCTGAAACTCCTCCGTGGTCATGTAGATCTCTCCACGTATCTCGATCATCGCGGGAGGAGTTGCCCCGCTGAGCGCTTTCGGAAGCGAACGGATACCGCGAACATTTTCAGTGACGTCATCGCCTTGAACGCCGTTTCCACGAGTGACAGCCCGAATAAACCGGCCCTCCTCGAAGGTGAGACTCACCGCGACTCCGTCGATCTTCGGCTCCACCACGTAAATGGGATTCTCGTCTCCCGAGGCCCGAATCAGGCGCTGGTGGAAAGCGTGTAATTCTTCTTCCGAATAGGTGTTGTCCAGGCTCTGCATCGGCACCCGATGTCGGTAGGTTGCGAAACCCGGCAAACGATCATCCCCCACCCGCCGAGTCGGCGAATCACCTTGATCGAGTTCTGGAAAGGCCGCCTCCAACCGGACCAGTTCGGCTTTCAACCCGTCGTATTCCCGGTCCGGAATCTCCGGGTTCGATTCCTGAAAATAGAGCCGGTCATGCTGCTCGATCGTCTGCCGAAGTTCGCCCACCCGCCGCCTGGCTTCCTCGAATTCCATGCCCTATTCAGACCTATCACCGTCCACCTGTCAGTTTTGTTTTCGTCGACGACCCGTTTCCATGAGATTCCGGTAGGCTCCCCACTTCCAATACACCAACACGGCGACAAAGGCCCCCAGAGTATCCGCAACCCAATCGGCAAACTCGACCGACCGGCCAGGAGTAAAGGCCTGATGGATCTCGTCACTGAGTCCAAACAGTGAGACCGCGACGATGACCAGAAGGGCCGATCGCCAATTCTTTGAAGTTTGAGGAATGAGACGAAAGACCAATGTCGCCAGTAGCCCGTAGACGCAGAAATGGGCGAGTTTGTCGAAGCTGGGGACGAATCCCGGCGCAGGGGGGTTCTCGGTGCCCGAAAGACCCACAATCCCGATGGCCAGTATGACAGGATAGAGGATCTGGCCCCGAGCCCGGATGGAATGCCAGATGGAGGGTGTTGATTGCGATCTTTCGTCTCTTTCCATTGCCGGCAGGAAGAATCCGCCATCGGACCCATCCGGTTCAATGAGAAAACCTCGAACCGAAGTCATCACCGATGGTCGGGTGGAGCGA
>QNAI01000210.1 GCA_003641745.1 Verrucomicrobiota bacterium
CCGAACCCGATGAAGATCTCGCCAGTATTGCGGACCTTAACGTTCTTCACGAAGATCAGAGGCAAGCCGATCCCGATGATCGGGAGGGCGACGGATGTCAGGCTGAACTTGAACCCGAGAAACGAAACGATCCAGAAGGTCGTGGTCGTACCGAGGTTTGCTCCCATTATAAGGCCGATCGACTCAGTCAGGGTAATCAGTTGGGCATTGACGAAGCTGACGATCATGACGGTCGTCGCGGAGGAAGACTGAACCAGTGAAGTGATCAGAACGCCGGTTGTGATACCGGCGAAGCGATTGCTGGTCATGGTGCGCATCAGACCGCGAAGGCGATTTCCGGAGACCTTCTGAATTCCCTCGCTCATCACCTTCATGCCGAAGAGGAAAACGCCGAGGCTGCCGAGAATTTCAAATATTGTGAGGATCATGCTTCGATTTCAGGACATGGTATCGAATAATCGGCGGGTATCCTCACGCAACCAGAATCGGGTGACCCGCCCCTTGAATCGTTCTATTCGCGGAATGACTTCGGGGGGGGCGCTCCAATGCTCGAACGCAGCGACCGGGGCTTCCTGTAACCTCAAGGCGCGGTGATGCCGCCGTCGATGACCATGGCCGCGCCGACAATGGAATCGGCATCACCGGGTCAGCCCGTCGAGACCGCTATTCGGGCAAGGTGGCGGGGTCGAGGCCGATGGTGCCGAACAGACTGCCGGCGTGTTCCGGTGTCGCGCAGAATTTTTCTTCTGAACGCGCCTCCTTGAGCAGAGCGTCGGTTCCCAATCGTTCCCACGCCTCGCTGTAGATATCGTTCGCGCGGAATGCCTGGATGCGTTTTGCGAATCGAGCTGCCTGCCGGACATCGTAGCGTTGTTTGGCTTCGAGTCGCTTCTGGTACCATTGGCTGGCATAAAGCGCTTCACGGGTGAAGAGCTGGCGGACTGATGGGTCGTGCACGTCCTGGCTTTCGTAGGTGCCCTCCGCCATGATGTGGAGCAGTGCCTTGAGCGGGGGACAGGCCAATTCGATCGTGCCGTCCTCGAAATAGAGCCGGGCCGCGTCTCGGTGTGCCGTAACGATATTGTCCATCCCCTCGACGAAGATCTCCATGTCCTGCTGCTCAGGACGGAGCATCTCTTCCGGCATGAGGCTCCCGGGGTTGCTGAAGATGCGTCCGAAGAAGGCGCGCACAAAGCTCTCGGTGATGCGGTATCCGAGTCTGGTGGCCAGAACGGCGGTTCCGCCGTATTCAAAGTCGCGGCATGGTTCGAGGTAACCCTTCTCGATGAGAAAAGCGGGTGATCGTTCCTCAGTGGACATGCGTGACCAGACCTCGGGAACCAGCAAACTGATGTCATGATCGACGCGATAGTTGGGCCCGATCGTTCCTGCGGCTGTCGTGTAGCATTCGTAACCGGTGACCAGATACGAAACAAGGGCGTTGTTCAGGTCGATGATGGGTGGCAGGGCATTGAACGGTCCTTTGGTCAAAGCGCCTTCGGATCCAGCTCCGGTGGTCGACGGCGACTTGCCGGTCAGGCTGGCGACATAGTCCATGAATAGCTCGGGCAATTCCTGGTAGTGGATGGGATTGAAGACCGCGAGAGGTTTGATTCCGGCCTCCCGATCGGGCGGATTGTTCCTCCGGCCGGGCAAGACGGCGTTGACCGGAGTGGGGATGGGTGCACCGCTGTGAATTCTACGGTAGAATCTCATTCCGATCCTCGAGAGGTAAGTGGCGCGAGGGTCGAGCAGATCGGGCCGGGTTTGCAGGTAGCGAGGGTTCTTGCTCGGTTTGCCGTCCACCATCCTCGGGTGGGCCGTGGTCGCGACATAATCCGGTCCATGGCCGTCCGCGAAATCCCGGAGCACGTCCTGGAGCGGTTCGGTGAACTGGTCGAACCGTATGGCATCCTCGACCAGATCCCGGGCTTCGGCGCGATCGAGAGGCTGGTAGTTGGAGAAGAAATTCCCGGGAAGGGAAAAGTCCTGCTCGGTCTGCTTGTCATAACCGCGATGAATGGCGTCATCGGGTCGCTGAAAAAGCCGGGATTCGCAGTTTGTGATGAATTTCCAGGAGTCGCGTTCGAGGTCCGGGCGGAGGCCGGCGATCAAACGGGTCGGTACGACGACTGATGCCGAGATGTCATCCTCCATCTGAATCTTGAGGGACGGAAAGTAGTCTTTGCGCAGGCGGAAGGTCCGCCAGGAACCATCGGAATCGTAGCCCACCCGCAGGTATTGGGTGACGATCCTCTGTTCGCGGTATTTCAACTCGTGACCGGGCATCCCGTTGATGCTGTCCACCGTGAATCGGTGGCGCCAGTCATCCTCCCAGTCCGGCTGGTAGAGGCGTTTCACCAGGAGAACGAGGTCGCGAATGGTGTCCGGGATGGAGCGCAGCCACTGGTTGTAAGCGTCGTTGTATTCGGGGCTTGGGGTCAGCAACTTGACCACCGAGCCGAGGGAGCGCTTCAACCCGAGGATGGGCCGCTCGTCGGTGTGGTTGCGGGCTGGGTCGGCGAAACGGTTTCCATAGTTTCGTGCGATGATCTCCTCGACCAGGTCGAAATCGCCCTTGATGTCGCGAACGAGAACCGGACCGGTGATCATCGCGTCGGCAATCGACTTGGAGATCTCTGACTTGCCGCCCCCGGAAACCGTGCAGGGTTTGTGACAGAATGTACCTTCGGCTGTGGTGCCGATAAGTCGCCAGCGGCGGCCCTGGGCCGGTTTTCGCATTTCAACCTTGTATCCGGAGGGCAGAACATAGGTGTTGGTGGGTAGAAGCTTCAGGCTCTTTTGCTCCCCGTCACGGGACCATGTGATCCGCTGGTTCCGCAGCTCTATGTGGACGTTCTCCGGAAGATAGATGATATCGGGAAATCTCCGGTCGACACCGTATCCTTCGGGCTGGACCTCCATCAGGTCTTTGCACCTCGAGGCGGCTTCGTCGAAGGTGTGGTCGACGATCGTGAGGAAATTGCTCAGGTTGAAGTCCTCACCGAGATCGTAGCTGGGAAAGGCCAGGGCGCCGCCGGCGTGTTCCTCCTCGCAGAGTCCGTAGAGGTTGGCCGCGTAGCTGATCTGCGTTTTGACCTCCTTCTTGCAGTAGCCGAAATAGTTGTCCGCAATCAGGGTGACGATGACTCCGTGGTGATCCCGGCAGGTGATTTTGAAGGCACTGCCATCGTTGTATCGTTCGCTGGGGTCAGACCAGCACATACCATCACGGATCTGGCGCTCGGTAGCGTCGTTCAGACGAGGCAGGCCAAGGTCTTTCTTCGTCAGGTTGACCAGGTGCGGAGCCAGAATCACGCACCCCGTCTGGCCCGACCAGTGTCTGAGGTCGAGGCCGGCATCATTATCAGGCAGGTAGGGATCACCGGCATTGCCGAAAATGGACTCCACGAAGTCGAGGTTACCGGCCAGGTTTCCAGGAGCGAAGAAGCGGATTTCGAGCGACTTTTCGTCGGTGAAACCGGGTACCTGTGGGCAGACGGTGGGTCTCAGGAGAATTGAGAGAAAGAGCTTGGCCTTTTCGTTCTGGGTCGAGGTGAACGGAAGATCCATCAGGGCAGGCGGTGGACGCAGGGCGCTCCGAAGGAGGTTGAGGAAGGCGATCTTCGGAACGGCCTTTTTGTCGGCTGGAATCGGCAGCCCCCCTTCGGTCACATGAAAGACCCCCTTGGTTGTGCGTCGGTCGTTGACCGGGTTGTGCAGCACTCCCTGCTTCACCCGGTAGGATTCGATGATATCCGATTTGAAGGCATCACGGTCGGCCGGAAGGGACAGCATGCGGGCGAGGCCGTGCCGTTCCAGGACCATGGTTGCGGTAGGGACAAGGATCTCACCTTTTTCCGCTTCGGCACGAAAAGTATCGGCCAGGTAATCCTGGATCCTTTGGTCGACCGGGCAGAGGTAATCGCGGAGAATGCGGTTTTTCTCGCGGAAATTGGCCAGAAGAGATTCTCCCAGTTCCAGATACGGGTAATCTTCGACCCTGCCTGCGATGGGGGCTCCCCGAGCTGCCAGCTTCAGGTTTATGAATTCCCTGAGTCGCTTTGTATCGCGCTCGTCCGGGTTCTCATTTCCGAACCCCAATCCAATCTTCTTATCCATTGCCACAAGACCACGAGGGTAGGGTGGCTGTTTTCGGTATCAACGCAAAAGGAACCTCTGGATTACCGGGTCCAGTTTTGTGAATTTCTCAAATCAGTCCGATCCAATCGTCGGCTGCGATCTCCTGCCACCGTTCGCGGATCGATTCGAAATCCGCGGGTGATAGGTTCCCGTGAGCGGCCATGGCGGCATTCTGTTGCCAGCGCTCCGGCTTGGTCGTGCCGACGATGGCGGTATGGACGCCCGGGCAGGAAAGGGTGAATCTCAGGGCGAGGTCCACGCCGGTTTCCACATCCCCGGTGAGGAAGGGATAGTCGAGATGCTTCAGACGCCTGAAATAGGGTTGATGGTATTCGTCCGCGTCCCGCTCGGAGATGGCCTGCCAGGCGGCATTGGCGATCGGGCGTTTGGCGATGACCCCCATGCCCTTCTCCACAGCCAGGGGAAGCACGTGGTCCAGAACCTGTTGGTCGGCGATATTGATCGATGTCTCGAGAACATCGAAATGACCGCTCAAAACCGCTTGGAGGGCCGCTTCACCGTCTCCACTATAGCCGATATAGCGGGCCTGACCCTTGTCGCGGGCGGCCTGGAGAGCGGCGGTGGCTTCACCGGACTCAAGAGTCTCCATGCCACAACTGTGAAGCATCACCAAGTCGACGCGGTCGGTTTTCAAACGCCGGAGGCTTCGTTCCATTGACCGGCGGATCAGATCGGGTTCCCAGTCGCTGCCTTCCAGGTCCGAAGCGTGACCGCACTTTGTGAACAGAAAATATTCGGAACGTCGGTGTCCGATGGTCTGACCGATTTTCTCTTCGCTGTCCGCGTAGCAGGCAGCGGTATCAATCACGTTGAGCCCGGCATCGAGCGCGCTGTTCAGCAGGGCGTCGACCTGGGTTTGAGGTACCGCCTGCAGACCGATCTCGGCGCCCCCGAACCCCAGTGAACTGACATCCATATCAGTCGAACCCATGCGTCGTCTTTCCATGGGTCAGGATCGTAGGGCTCTCTGGATTCTTCGCAATGGATCTTTCGCTCTGCACCATGGATCCTGCAGGTGGACTTATCCTGAAGATGACTTGCGTTCATTCGTCACGGGGTACGTGACGTCCGAACAGGTCGCGCTTTTGGAGGAGGATCGATACGGAAAACAGTATCGGAAGGGTCGTGGAGGCTATTAGAGGGGTTTATGCATGCGTGCATGTGGATATAGTTTAATTAATGCACAGGCATGGACAGAGGATGCGGAGTAAAGCGCAGGATCCGGTGCCATGATCATGCTTCAGTTAACTCCCTCAACCCTAGTTACGATGAAAGCAAAACTCCTGCGCCTCTCCGCCGCGACGTTGGCCATTGTCCTCCCGGCGATGACCTCATATGCCACCAACGGCATGAATATGGAAGGGTATGGACCCGTCGCCACCGGTATGGGCGGCGCTTCCATGGCCTACGAGAATGGAACCGCCGCGGTGATCAATAATCCCGCGACCCTTTCCCTGATGGAGGAAAAGGGTCGCATCGACGTTGCCGTGGGAATGCTCGGCCCGGACGTCACGGCAACCCAGAACGACATCAACCAAAGCGCGGACTCACAGAGCACCGCCTTCTACATGCCGGCTTTTGGGTATGCCCAACGTCACAACGACATGGTCTTCGGTTTCGGTGTCTTCGGTCAGGGCGGTATGGGCTGCAAGTACGATGCGGACTCCTGGCGCGGTCTGGGCTATGGCTTGGAGAATTTGACTGAAATCTCGGTGGGCCGGGCGATCGTGCCCTTTGCGATCAGGGTCTCGGACAAGCTGCACCTGGCGGCAACGGTTGACTTTGTCTGGGCGGGCATGGACCTTAAGATGGCCATGGGCGGGGCGCAGTTCTTCGACCTGATTGATCCGTCCCAGCAGCATTTTGGAAAGGCATCGGGATCCCTCGTCCAGAGCCTGGGTCAGATGTTGCAGGAAATGCCTCCGGGCACGACCGTTGACTACGCTTATTTCGATTTTGCCAACAGTGATGCCTTTACCGGTGAGGCCAAGGGCACTGGTTGGGGTGGAAAAATCGGGGTGGTCTACGAAGCATCGTCCGACCTGACCTTTGGTCTCACTTATCACGCGAAGACCGATCTCGGTAGTCTGAGCACCTCGAATGCGAATGTCAGCTTCCAGATGACCATGCCGGATGATATGGGCTCGGTTGCACAGACGCTGACCGGGGAGATCGATGTGCTCGATTTCCAATGGCCGGCCATGTTGGGCGGAGGCGTGGCTTACCGTCCCAATCCCCGGACGCTTCTCGTACTCGACGTGAAGCAGATTTACTGGTCGTCGGTCATGGACAGCTTCCGGATGGGATTCACCGCTTCGGAGGATCCGGGAAACGGCGATCTCGGTGGGCAGGATCTCTATGCCGAGCTCTACCAGGACTGGAGCAATCAAACGGTTTTTGCCCTCGGTGGTGCCTACCAGTTCAGTGACCAGTGGACGGCGCGGGCCGGCTTCAATTACGGCTCCAATCCGGTTCCGAACCAGTATCTGAATTGCCTTTTCCCGGCCATCGTCGAGAAGCACATCACGGCCGGTGTCGGATGGGCCTGGAGTGA
>QNAI01000211.1 GCA_003641745.1 Verrucomicrobiota bacterium
ATTGGGAACGGGGGTCATTGCTCGGCATTGGTCCGAACGGCGGGGGCAGGTATATGGATTTTGGATTGGGGATTTCGGAATGCGGATTGGGAATGGGGGTCATTGCTCGGCATTGGTCCGAACGGCGGGGGCAGGTATATGGATTTTGGATTGGGGATTTCGGAATGCGGATTGGGAACGGGGGTCATTGCTCGGCATTGGTCCGAACGGCGGGGTCATTGCTCGACATCTTGCATGCCAATGCGAGATGTGAGCTTTGACCCCTTCAAACGAACCGAAACCCTTTCAGATGTCAGATGTCAGATGTCAGATGATAGATGTCAGATGTGAAGCAAACCCAACCATGGAAACATTCAAACCAGTAACCGAGAGAGATTCTTCCTCCCCGGTCCATCACTTCTGCCTTCAAACTTCCCCTCTCCTCCTCTCCTTCATTTCTTCCGTTCTTGGGCTCATGACCCCTTCGACTCGGTAGCAGTCAAACTCCCTCAATCCGTTCTAACCGCCCCGGCGGTTTCAATCACCTTTCGCGCATGGCCAAATGAACCGAGATTGTAGGTCTCATCATAGCCGAGCTGTTTCAGGATTCTTGTTCCGTGGCCACTCCGGCTTCCGCTCCGACAATGCAGGAGCACGATCCGGTTCTTGTCCGGTACGGCCTTCAGAATTCGAGCCGCAAGCTCGGACAAAGGAATATTGATCACTCCGTCGATGCTCTTGGCGGCAAATTCCCCCTTGCTCCGTACGTCAATCACGATCGCACCCTGAGCGAGCAACTCGTGTGCCTGCTCCGCCTTAAGCCCTGCGGATGCTCGCACAACCAGGGAAATAACAACAAACAGAATTACTGCGGCAACGATAGTCCAATTCATAAACGCCGGGCATCCAAACCGGCATCGGGAGCCGGCTCAAGCACGCGATTCGTCATTTTCTCCACCCCGGATGAGCGCGACCGACCCTGACCAAGACCGAGATTGCCATATCCGGATTCACTTTCCACCTTACCCCGCGTGACACCCGATCAACACCCCCCTGAGTCGACTTTCCGGCTGCCCGAGATACGTCCCATTGCCTGGAACTCGGCATTGAGATGGCTGCGATCCGGATGGGGCGATATGCGATCAATGCCAATCGCCGGCCTTTTATACGGGATCGTGCTGACAGCTCTCGGCGTCGCTTCCTGGACTCTCGTCGACAGCCCGGGCAACAAGATCGCGCTGGCCGGCGGGGTCATCCTCATAGGGCCACTTCTGGCCGGTGGCCTTTGTGATCTCAGCCGGATGAACGCCGAGTCACGAAACCCTTCACTTCTTCATTCGCTCATCGCCTGGAAGGACAATGCTCTCGCGATCAGCCTGTTCGGAATCGTTCTGGTTATCCTGCTCGGTCTCTGGAGCCGGACCTCCGTCATACTCATCGCCATCTATTTCGCCGGCGATATTCCCGAGACACCCATCGCTGTCGAGATGATCCTCGGTTCGACCAGCGGTTGGGGTTTCATCTTTTTCTACTCTCTGGCCGGTTCTTTCTTCGCCGCCTTCGTTTTTGCCATCAGTACGGTGACCATCCCGATCCTGCTGGATCGGTCCGATTTCGATGTTCCTCTCGCCGTTGTGGTCAGTTTCAAGACCGCCTGGCGAAACCGGAACGGCATGGTCCTCTGGGCTCTCCTCATCGTCGCCCTCATGGCGATCGGCTTCGCCACCCGCTATATCGGCTTCGTCTTCATCCTCCCGCTCCTCGGCCATGCCACCTGGCACTCCTACCTGGAAATGATCGAGAGACCGAACAGGACGGATCCAGGCAGCTGAATCGCCGGACCACAAGCCGGCGATTTTCTCGTGGCTCTCAAACAAGACCGGCAAACCCCTTGGAGACCGTCTGAAAAGTGCTGAAGCGTGTCGCAGAGATTGATACGGGTTGTTGGGCAAGGCAGGCACGAGGCGCTCAGGTCCAAAGGCCTTGACCTCGCGACTACATCACAGGATCAACCGATCTGGTTCGTATCAGTCAGGGCATGCAATCACACCAAAAACCAGGCCAATCAAGGGCTCATAAATTCTGGGCACCTGATTTCCCGTTCAGACCGGGATCAAGGCCCTTCTTCTACGGTTGGGTGATCGTTGCGGCGGCCACCATTGGCATGGTCTTCACCATTCCCGGCCAGACCATGGGCTTCAGTGTTTTCACCGATACGCTGATAGAGGAGTTGCGCCTTACCCGGCTTCAACTCAGCACCGCTTACCTGGTCGGAACAGTCCTGAGTGGGTTTTCCCTGCCATGGCTCGGCCAGCTTTTTGATCGTCTCGGCGCCCGACGCATAGCTGTCTACGCCGCCCTGATCACCGGAGCCGTGCTGCTCTACCTGAGCCAGAGCCGTCCGATTTCCGACGGCATCGCCTCCCTTGTCTCGGGCATGGGTATTTCACACACGGTGGTCGCTTTCAGCGTCATCACCCTTGGATTCTTCATGATCCGCGCCTCGGCCCAAGGGGTTCTCGCCCTGACCGGCCGCAATATGATCGGCAAGTGGTTCGATTATCACCGAGGCACCGCTCTGGCCGTCAGCGGGGTGATTACTGGGTTCTCTTTCGCGGTTGCCCCCCGCATCCTCAACGATCTGATAACTCGTTTCGGCTACGACGGGGCTTGGATTCTGCTCGGGATCCTGACCATCACCGTGATGGCGGGAATCGCCTGGCTCTTATATCGGGACAACCCGGAGCAGTGCGGCATGCAGATGGATGGCCCGCAAAATGCCGGGAAGAAACGGACCCTCCACGCCGATGCCATCGCGCACCGTGACTTCACCCGGAGTCAGGCGATGCGGACACTTCCGTTCTGGACCTTCACCCTGTCCTTCGCCTTCTACTCGCTGTTCGTAACTGCCTTTACCTTCCACGTCGTCTCGATCGGCGCCGAGGCCGGCATCGGCCGAACCGTTGTGATCGGCTACTTCCTGCCCATGGCGGTGATGAGCGTGTCCACCAACCTTTTCGTCGGTTGGATCAGCGGACGGACCCGACTCAAATACCTCCTCATCCTCATGAACCTGGCCGCCGTGGTCGCGGTCGCCGGCACCATAAACCTGTCCCATGGCTGGGGAGTCATCCTCTTCATCGTGGGCAATGGCATCACCGGGGGTGCCGTCATCGGACTGGCAGGAATTGTCGTCCCGCGCTTCTTCGGCCGGCGCCACATGGGCGCTATCAGCGGTATCGGCATGTCCAGCATGGTGGTCGCCAGCGGTATCGGTCCCTTTATCTTCAGCCTGTCCATCTCTGCGACCGGATCCTACCAAACCGTCCTCTGGATATCGATCGTGATACCGGCCGTCCTGGCGCTTCTCAGCATCACCTCCGACAATCCGCAAAGGAAGTTCGGGTGTCCCTAGAGGCTGTCTAAAAAGTGATGAAATGTGTCGTTTGGGCTGAAAAGACCTCGCCGCAAGGCACCTCCGAAATGGGGTATCCCCATAGGGCTATCCCTTTCGGCGGGAACGCCGCGCCGGGTCGTTTCAGTCCAAACCCTATGGGCAGAATTGCTTTGGGTCGTGGCCGGCGTTGGGCACGAGAACCAAGGCCTTTGGGCCTGGGCGCATCGCGCCTGCCTTGCCCAACTACCCAAATCAATCTCTGCGACACGCTTCAGCACTAATTAGACAGCCTCTTAGTCGCAGACCGACGATAATGGGCTTGAACTCACGGGAAGGATGCCTCTTCTTTTCCTCTTTCCGTGCGCCCGTAGCTCAATTGGATAGAGCGCCTGACTACGAATCAGGAGGTTGCAGGTTCAAGTCCTGCCGGGCGTACCATTGATTGTCAATGAGTTCCAGAATATTCTGGAGATTGGAAAAATTCGCTTGGTCGATTATGGTCGATCTCGAATCCCTTCAGCGCGGTCACACCGGCTGAATTCCATCTGAATCGGGGTCGCTCCGGACTGGCCTGGCCGCCGGTTGTGGGATGCCGAACAACAACCCTCTCCAAGAATCGGTCCGTCCCGGTTTGGACGGAGGCGCGGTTGTCGCCAATTTCCACCCGTCCATTGGGGACGGGCGCTCTGGAGAAAAGCGAACCCACGAAATGCGAAGTCAAGAAGCCAAACGCCGATCCAATCCACCGGAAACTGAAAAATATTACTTTTGACCCCTTTTGCACGGGCTGAATGCATGCCACAGTCTTATGGACCCCGACGGACCTTCCAGGGCAAACCAATTGCGCCCTTTGAGTGCTGGCTTCCGCTACGTTCAGAACGTCGCCATCCGCATCTCCCTTGTTACGAGGCTGTATCAACTTTTGGGGGACTGCGAATATCCCCCTGCGGCCTGCATTCTTCTCTGTGTACGCTTCGCAGATGCTGTTTCACCGCCCGACGCCACTCTTTCGAGCCAGTCAGTTCGGACCATCATTATGTGTCCATTTCTTTTATGCGACTTAGCTAGCATCCGCGCAACACTCGATATATTGTACTGGTTAGGTTTTCAATAATGGGGTTATTCTCCCCAAAGGAAGCGCCTTGCTTCGCTCGGCGCACGAACGTTCAAAGGTCAGGAGCAGCGGCCTTGGCCGGTGTTTCCCGAACCGGGTTGTTCGCTCCTTCCCTCGATATTCGTAACGTTCTCAAGGCGATCACGCCGCCCAATATGACAACAAGAACACCCAGCGCGATCTGAAAGGTATTGAGAGCACCCGAAACCGGGAATAGCAAAATTATCCCACCTACTACCAAGGCGAGGGAACCGATCGTAGCGTAGTAGTTCTTTCGAGAAAGGTTATAGGTCAGGATCACCGCGATTCCTATCATGAAGATCCCGTCGAGGTGCCATGGCACTGCGTTCGTCTTTTCGAGAGCTTGAGCGACCGCAGTAGATAAGAGAATCAACCAGAGAGCGCCCACCAACCACTCAGGCAACAGAGAGGCGCGAGGTCTGCTTAATTCCAGTTCCCACTTCATTTCCAGCGAACGCTTGAGAGGAAGTGCGACCGAAGATCGTTACCTCCATCGACTTGTTGGCTTCTACTCTTTCTCAACGATTATGGGGTAATATTTGGCGATAAAGTCAAAGTCTCGGTCTCTGTGCAGGATGCTCGCTCCAGTCTCGATTGCGGTAGCGGCGATAAGGCAATCGACAATACTCCGAATCGTAATTCCTTTACGCTTTAGTTCTTGATAAATCTCGGCCGCCAGGATGACCGTGGACCGTTTCTGAGGTGCAAGGATAAGGGTTTCGAATCTACGCTCCAAATCCGCACGGTCTTTCTCTGCCCGAATCCCCAGAAGAATCTCGAGGAGAATCATGTCGGTATAGATCAGAGTCTCTCGATTCTCGATCTTCTGCTTGAGTCGATCCTTGGTCCAATGGCTGCCACCTTCGAGAAAATCGATCCATACACTTGTGTCGACAAGGGTCATCTCGAAAATCGATCCTTACGGACCTCGTCCAAATCTCCTTCCCAGCGGATCTTGCCTTCCAATGCGAGGAAGCCTTTTTGGTCTTCTTTCCTGACCAACTCCCTCAGGGCGAGGTCAACAAGCTCTCGCTTCGTGCGTAAGCCGGTGATCTTCAAGCCCTTTTTTACGAGGGTGTCGTTGAGATTTATGTTGGTTCTACCCATACACCCACTCTACAAATAGTGGTGTATCTGTCAAATCCGTTCTTTACCGAACGCTAAAGGCCAGGTGCGCCTTCGGGTGTTACCTGCGCCGCCTGGTTAGCTGGCTGTCCTGCGACGCGAATCTAGCTACCCACCAGCCCCCTCAAGGCGACGCCAGGTGGCCCGGCATCGAGGCGCTTGCGGATCTCCGCGGCGCACTCCGCGGCGCTCAGACGTGACGTATCTAACTCAAGATCGTAGGTGTGCTCACGAGCTGCACGTTGGCCGAGCTCTACGGCCGTCTCCACATCGTCGGCTACTTCACCAAGAACTTGGCCCCAGGTTGCTTTTCGGCGTTCCCAGATCACCTCGACCGGACAATGTATACCAACGAACAGAACAGGAAGACCGCGCAGTCGACGCGCACACTGAGCCAGAATATTGAGCGGCTTGGTGTAGAAGTCATGGTGATAGACGTCGGCCACGACGTTCAGCCCGAGCCTGGAGTGCGCAGCGATCGATTGGTACAGCGCCGCGTAGAGCACCGGAACCTGATTCTCGAGAACCTCCAACGGAACGCGCCCGGGTCGCGTAGTCGCGTGCTTAAGCTTCTGCGGCCGAAGCCCAACGCCCGGGCGATAAGCGGGAGGTGTAGCAGCGATGTGCAGGTCCATGCCGAGGTTCATCCAGATTCCATCCAGCGTATCCTGTATGGCGGTGGCAACGCTTGACTTCCCCGCCCTTGAGGGGCCGCTCAGAATGACGATCTGCCCAAAATCCATCAATTACCTGCCTCACGTTGCGTCAGTTTCTCTAGAGTGACCATGTTCGGCTAACGTGGAGTGGAGGTATGACTGTAAGGAATTACCTCACACGTCTTGTGTACGCCCGGCATGGGCATCAACTGATGAGGTTCAAGTCCTCTATGCATGAAACCAAATAAGTTAAGTTCAACAGTGAAAGTAAGTTATGAAAAGCATTCACAGTGATCCCATAGGAACCTGTTGAGTTGCGCAAGTAGTTGGTTTCCAGAGCAGGAGCATTAGATTCTTGGAAAGTGAGA
>QNAI01000212.1 GCA_003641745.1 Verrucomicrobiota bacterium
ACTCAAGCAGAGCCCCAGAAAGGCGAACACCCTCGCTGGCGACTCCAAATCGGCGGGGCAGGCCGTCCAGAAATCCCGCGATCACCGGCTCCACCTCCCGGCCTATCACCGAGTCGTGGGGGCCGGTCATCCCGACATCCGTCATATAGGCCGTACCGAGCGGCAGGATCTGGGCGTCGGCCGTGGCCACATGGGTGTGGGTACCGAGGACAGCCGAGACCCTGCCGTCCAAGAACCGGCCAAAGGCTATCTTCTCGGACGTCGCCTCGGCGTGTATCTCCGCCACGATGATATCGGCTCGGTCCTGCAAATCTTCCATCAATCGATTCGTCGCCAGGAACGGGCAATCCCTCGGCTTCATGAACTGGCGACCCAGGACCGTGAACACCCCCACCCGACGACCCTTTACCTCTAAAACCAGATGATCCCGTCCCGGGTTTGACCGCGCCATATTGGCGGGTCGGCATACCTTCTCCAAGGTATCAATGTCCTGCTCAAAACCACGCTGATCCCAAGTATGATCGCCCAGAGTGAGACCATCAATCCCGGCTCCGAGTAAACCTTCAGCCAGTCGCTTGGTGATTCCCGCACCAGCCGCGGCATTTTCACCATTGGCCACAACGAGGTCGATCTCAAGCGCTTCTCTGAGCCCTGCCAGATTCTCGATCAACCAGGTTCGTCCGGGTCTCCCGACGACATCTCCAATAAACAGAATCTTCAACACAAGAGCAGTTTCAGCCCTCAGAGCCTGTCCAGCAACGACGAAAACGGCCCGGAATCCGGGCTTGCCTCCCCCTGGGGCACGCCCATCATTCCGGGGTTTCCCCCATTAATGCCATGAATACCGCTGCTTCTATCGCCACATTCCCAAAACCGGAAATCGGACCCGAGATGAAAGGCGCTGAAATCGTAGTCGAATGCCTGGCCCGCGAGAACGTCGATACGGTATTTGCCTACCCCGGTGGCGCCTCGATGGAACTGCACCAAGCCCTGGCCAAATCCAATAAGGTCCGCACGGTTCTCCCCCGCCACGAACAGGGAGGCGCCTTTGCGGCCGAGGGCTATGCCCGCGCCACCGGCCGGGTAGGTGTCTGCATGGCTACCAGCGGTCCCGGCGCGACCAACCTGGTGACCGCCATCGCCGACGCGTTCATGGACAGCACGCCGTTGGTCGCCATCACCGGCCAGGTCTACCAGAAATTCATCGGCAAGGGCGCATTCCAGGAAACGGACTTCTTCGGCATGACCCTACCCGTGGTCAAGCACAGTTACCTGATCCTGGACATCAACGATATCCCCCAAGTCATCAAGGAGGCCTTTGCCATCGCCCGGTCCGGTCGTCCCGGTCCCGTGATCATCGACATTCCCAAGGACGTGCAGCAGGGATTGGCGCGCCCGGTCTTCATACCCACCATCGAATTGCGGGCCAGCAAGCAACCGGCTCACGCCACCGACGACGAGCTCAAACAGGTCCTCGATCTGATCGCCGGCGCCCATCAACCCGTCCTCTATGTGGGTGGTGGTGTCATCTCAGCGGAGGCCAGCGCTGATCTGAAAGCCTTCGCCGAGCGCACTCAGATCCCCGTCGCCACTACGCTGATGGGAGTGGGCGCCTTCCCGGAAAGCCACGAGCTGTCCATGAAATGGTTCGGCATGCACGGCTCCGCGGCTGGCAACTGGGCCGTGCACCAAGCGGACCTGCTACTCACCTTTGGAGCTCGTTTCGACGACCGTGTCACCGGTGATACGGCGCGGTTCGCTCCGCAGGCGACAATCGTCCACATCGACGTCGATGCCTCCGAGCACAACAAGAACAAGATCGTCGATCACCCCATCGTTTCCGACATCAAGCATGCCCTCGTGCGGATGAACGAGTTGATGGAGGTCCATCGTTTTCAAGGCCCCGATACCACAACCTGGCTCGACAGGATCGGCGCGTGGAAGCGCGAACACCCGTTTTCCTACGGCAAGAAAAAGCATATCCTGCCCCAGGAGGCGATCCGGACCCTCTACGAGCTGACCCGGGGAGAAGCCATCATCACGACCGGAGTCGGCCAGCATCAGATGTGGTCCGCCCAATTCTACGAGTTCAACCATCCCCGCAGCCTGATCAGTTCCCTGGGGCTCGGCTCCATGGGCTTCGGTTACCCGGCCGCCCTCGGCGCCAAGGTCGCCTTCCCTGATCGGCAGGTGGTGGATATCGATGGTGATGGCTCATTCCTCATGAATGTTCAGGAACTCGCCACGGCCAGGATCGAGAATATCGGAGCCAAGGTGATGATCCTGAACAATCAGCACCTGGGTATGGTGGCTCAATGGGAGGATCGCTTCTACAACAGCCTCCGGGGACACACCATTCTCGGCGACGTCTCCAATATCGGATCGCCGGAGAATCTCGAGGGACTCTATCCCGACTTCGTCGCCATAGCCAAGGGCTTCGGTGTACCCGGGCGTCGGGTGCACCTCAAATCTGAGCTCAGGGAAGCCATGCAGGAGATGCTGGATTGCGATGGTCCCTTCCTTCTCGATGTCATCGTCCCCAACAGCGAACATGTCATGCCAATGATTCCGGCCGGGCAGTCGGTGGACGAAATGATCACCGAGTGATTCGGCGACCGACAAAAAAGCACCACCCCTTTCGAGGTGGTGCCGGAAGCTTTCGATTCGGATCTGACTCAGGGAGTCGGAACCGTGATGATCGTCCTGAGGATACGAGCAGCGATCTGGTACGGGTCGCCCTGTGAGTTCGGACGACGGTCTTCCAGGTATCCCTTGTATCCGTCGTTGATAAACGCATGCGGGACACGAACCGAAGCGCCGCGATCGGCCAGGCCGTAGTTGAACTTGTCGATCGACTGGGTTTCGTGAAGACCGGTCAGGCGCAGGTGATTGTCCGGGCCATAGACGGCGATATGCTCGTCTCGGTACTTGTTGAAGGCCTCCATCAGGCTCTCAAAGTAATCCTTGCCGCCGACTTCACGCATGTACTTGGTCGAGAAATTACTGTGCATGCCCGAGCCATTCCAGTCACCGCTGAGAGGCTTGCAGTGCCATACGACATCCACGCCATACTTTTCACACAGACGGAGCAGCAGGTAACGTCCCACCCAGACCTGGTCGGCGGCGGTCTTTGATCCCTTGCCGAAGATCTGGAACTCCCACTGACCCTTGGCCACCTCGGCGTTGATGCCTTCGTGGTTGATACCGGCATCGATGCAGAGATCGAGATGCTCATCCACGATACTGCGAGCGAGATCGCCCACGTTTTTGTAGCCGACACCGGTGTAGTATTCACCCTGCGGCTCCGGGTAACCAGACTCGGGGAAACCAAGCGGACGTCCGTCCTGGTAGAGGAAATACTCCTGCTCAAAACCAAACCAGGTGTCTGCATCGTCCTCGATGGTCGCCCGGGCATTGGTCGGATGCGGTGTGCCATCCGGGTTCATCACCTCGGACATGACGATAAAGGCGTTCCGCTTGGTGCTGTCCTTGTAAAGGGCAACCGGCTTGAGAGCACAGTCAGAATTCTTACCTTCTGCCTGCTTGGTCGAACTGCCGTCAAATCCCCACATGGGGCAGTCTTCAAGCGAGAAGGTGTCAGGATCGCCATCGACAACCTTGGTCTTTCCCCGCAGACCGGCGACAGGCGTGTAGCCGTCCAGCCAGATGTATTCCAGTTTCAGTTTGGCCATAATTGTTTGGTATATTCTTTGGGTTTTACTTGAGATCAGAATGATGCCGGAAACAGGCAGGATCCGATTTCAGCGCATGCTCGTAAAGGCTCCAACCCAGTGAGCACATTACATGCCATGGTTAAAGAGAAAATGCTGTTTTTGATTCAGCTTGCCCCGAAACCCTTGCAAGTCACAACCAGAACCCCCGGACCTGAAAACACCTCTGGAAACACCTGCCCCCCAACCCTTTCCCAACCCCTTAGGGACCGTAACAAAATAAGATATCAAAGATACGCAGGATTTTCGGGGAGCAACAAGGCGGGTTCGGGCCAATAGTGCGGGCGATCTGAGACGGAATCCAACCCCGTTGCCCGCCGAAAAGACCAGTAGATTTGTGTGAGTTATTCCGTTACGGTCCCTTAGAGGTCATCCCAATAGCCAATGCATGAAATAAAAGATACGGGACGAGCCATTGTGCGCATCGGTTACGATGGGAGGGTGCACAAAACCTTCCGCGGCCCGAAAGCGGAGCAAAGGTTCAGAACCGAGGTCAAGGTGCTGCGCTATCTTGAGCAGAAGGGATGCGATTTCGTTCCCCGTCTGCTCAAATCCGACCCGGAAAGCCTTAATTTCGTCAGCACCAACTGCGGATCCCGGGTCGAGCGCCTCAACAAGAAGCGGATGAAAGAACTCTATGACGAACTGGAGACCTATGGCGTGCGCCATGACGATGCTTTCCTGCGCAACGTCACCTATCGCCAGACCGACGGGCGCTTTTGCCTGATCGATTTCGAGTTTGCCACCATCCTTGAGGAAGAGAACGACGCGGAGACCTCACCGGATGCATAAGAATCCCAATAATCCGACCCGGTTGAATTTTTCGCTTCGCTGGTCAGCCATGACCCACCCCGGCCGGGTCCGCCCCAACAACGAGGACTCTTTTCTGGCTCTCACCTTTGATGGGCGCGAAATGCAGCGACTGGGCCGGATCGGCGACACCACGGTCGAGACCAGCGACTGTATCTTCGCCGTCAGCGACGGCATGGGCGGCGCGAAGTCCGGTGAATTTGCCAGCAGCCTGGTGGTCGACGGGATCACCCGCCTCCTGCCCAAGGGATTCCGACTCAGAGCGGCCGGCCTGTCCCGCGGTTTCAATGATCTGCTGGATGAACTCATCAGTGAGATCCACGACAACCTGACTCGGATGGGCGCTTTCTACGAGGAATGCCAGGGGATGGGCGCCACCCTGAGTCTCTGCTGGTTCACACCGGAGTGGATGTTCTTCGGCCATATTGGCGACAGCAGGATCTATTACCTGCCTCGGGACGGATCCATCAAGCAACTCACGCATGACGACACCCATGTCGGCTGGCTCTTTCGGAAGGGTGAGATTTCCGAGCGGGAAGCCCGAACCCATCCCCGTCGGAGTGCCCTGCAGCAGGCCCTCGGGGCCAGCACCCAATTTATAGAACCCCAGATAGGAGCAGTCGGACTCCAGACTGGAGATCGCTTCTTCATCTGCTCAGATGGTCTGGTCGACGGTCTCTGGGATCGGCATATCGAGGAATACCTGACCGCGTCCGGCCACGGGCCGATCGATTCGAACCTCGCCGACCAGATGGTTCTCACCGCAGTTGAGAATTCCGGCAAGGACAACACAACCGCCATGGTGATCGAAGTGGATGTCGCCCCTAACGCAGCTCCCGGGGGTCCAGCTTCCGCACCCGGACAAAACGACCCCTGAACAGTTCTTCCAGCAATTCCCGGGTCGACTCAGGAATGCCGGTCGTGAGCGATTCGAGCGTTGGGGCCGGTCCCTCCTCCACGGCTGGCTCGGATCCGATTGCCGTCGGCTGATCCACAACCTGACTTGCGTTATCATCCCTCCAACCTTCCTCCGGAGATGATTCCGGCGGTTCAACATGGGTATCCTGAGGTTCGTCCGGCACGGATTCCGCCGCCGCCGCCGCGGGCGGCAGTTCGGCCGGGGCTTTTTTTTTTCGCCGTCAGTCTCTGCGGATTCACCCGTCTGAACAGCGAGTCCTGACAATTCGCGGATCAAGGAGTCGATGGCCCGCGCCCGGCTGTTCTCGATCGCCTTGATCAGGGTCACTTCAAAATTCACCTTCTCGGACAGCCCAAACTTCAGACTGGCCTCTCCTTCCCGCAAACCGTCCAGCAGACGAGCCAGCGCTTCCGTGGTCATCGAGCGCCCCAATCGATCTGAACTGCCCTTCCGGCCCACCGAATCGAGGAGAGCGCCCTGGATCACAACCTGCAAATCGGCCAGCACCCGAAAGAGATCACGCCCCTCCGAATCAAATCGGTCAATCAGGTTCACCACCCCTTCAAAATCTGCCTCCGCCAAGGCTGTGGCCAATGCCGTTATATCGGCTTTCGAAACCAGGCCATAGACATCGAGCACATCGGATTCCCCGATCTTATCGCCACAGAACGCGATCATCTGATCGAGCATCGACTGGGAATCCCGCATGCCCCCGTCAGCCATACGCGCGATCGCGGCCAGGGCTGCATCGTCCGCCTGCAGGCCCTCTTCCGCACAGATCAGCTTCAAACGCTCGATGATAACCTCATCTGAGATCGGTTTGAGGTCGAAACGCTGGCATCGGGATATGATGGTCGGCAGCACTTTTTGACCTTCGGTCGTGGCAAAGACGAACTTCACGTGCTCGTGTGGTTCTTCCAGCGTCTTGAGCAAGGCGTTGAAAGCTTGAGGTGAGAGCATATGGACCTCGTCTATGATGTAGATCTTGAAACGGCACTGCGCAGGCGCGTAGCGTACGCTGTCACGCAACTCTCGCACCTGTTCGACCCCGTTGTTCGAGGCCCCATCGATCTCAATGACGTCCATCGAGCTGCCCTCGGTGATCCCGATACAGGCGGCACACGCCCCACAGGGTTCCGGGGTCGGTCCCCTTTCGCAGTTGAGCGCTTTGGCAAAAAGCCGGGCCGTTGA
>QNAI01000213.1 GCA_003641745.1 Verrucomicrobiota bacterium
GAGATCCTTGATATCGATGATCTCGATGAATTCGCCAACACCCAGAGCCGCTCGAAGGGAGACGGATCCTTCCGAAGTGAGTCGGTCGTACAGGTGCTGCAAGAGCGGATTGTTGAAGCGTCCGATTTCGTTGATCGCAGGATCGGTAAGGCCATAGGCAGCAATCAGGGAATCGACCTGGTCCATGTGAACCTGCTCCGAACGGGCGATATTTTGAAACACCTTCAGGTCCCAATGCGTCCCCAAAGTCGTGTAAACGTCGCGGGCCAGCTTCTCCTCCTCCTTGAGGAAGAGGATCTGATCGCTCTCGGATTCGCTCGGCTGGGCCGCCAACTGATTTGCCCAGAACAGGGCACCCACGGCCACCAGGGCCAGAGAGAGGTTCAAGATGGACTTCGTGAGAGAAAGTTTATGGCTTCTATTAGATCGTTGTATGCTCATATCCTACTAGACGGATTGGGCAGCATGTCGGTTACACTCTCAGTCAATTCTTTCCGCTCTCCGGCACCTCATTCATCTGGCCCGGGCCAGAATCCCTCCGGTTTGCGGCGCTGCCCCCTGCAGAGCCCGCTCACGGTCGGCGCGATCTTTCCGGAGAAATGGGAGAAGCGGCGATTTCTTGATATTCTCCCCGTATCCTCCTAATAGAGTGACACGCAAAAAATTCAGGTCATTCGTGTCGGTGCGCTAGTGTCCTGTCCTACAAACAATGATCTCCCACAACGCAGGAGGACAAGATGTCGAAAACGGACAAGAAAGATACCCGGAACAACAACGGAAAACCAGCGACACGGTTGGACAAAAAGACCTACGAGAAGGAACTGGCCCGGCTCCAGATCGAACTTGTCAAACTGCAGGAGTGGGTCCGGAACAAAGGATTGAAAGTCGTCGTGATTTTCGAGGGACGTGATGCCGCGGGCAAAGGCGGCGTCATCACCCGCATCACTCAGTGCCTGAGCCCCCGGGTATGCCGCGTCACGGCATTGGCTGCACCGACGGAGCGGGAAAAGACCCAGTACTATTTCCAGCGATATGTGGCCCACCTCCCCGCTGCGGGTGAAATTGTGCTCTTCGACCGAAGCTGGTACAATCGGGCCGGGGTCGAGCGGGTGATGGGTTTCTGCACAGAGGAGGAAGTTGAAGAGTTCTTCCACTCCTGCCCGGAGTTCGAACGCATGTTGATCCGTTCGGGAATCGTTCTAATCAAGTACTGGTTCTCCGTGAGCGACGAAGAGCAGGAGCGACGTTTTCAAGCACGCATTCACGATCCTACAAAACGCTGGAAACTGAGTCCGATGGACCTTGAATCACGCCGCCGGTGGGTGGCTTATTCGCGAGCCAAAGACGATATGTTCGCCCACACTGACATCAAGCAGGCTCCCTGGTATGTGGTCGACGCCGACGTCAAGAAGCGGGCGCGCTTGAACTGCATCCATCATCTGCTCAGCACGATCCCCTACAAGGATCTGACCCCGAAACCGATCAAGCTGCCGCCTCGCGACCGAAAGGATGTATACATTCGGCCTCCCTTCTCAGACCAGACCTTTGTGCCTGAAGTCTATTGATGAAAAGGCGGCGAATGGCTTGTGCCGGTCGCCGTAACGGATTAAGCTGCCGAAAATCTGGCTGGAGCGCCACCCCAGGTAGTTCTCCGGCTCACACCTGCCCATGGCGAGTGGAATCGCCCCGGCGCACGTAAGGGACAAGGATACGATGAAAGCCCTGCTGCTTTACCCGGAATTCCCGGACACCTTCTGGAGTTTCAAGCACGTCTTGAAATTCATCCGCAAACGCGCCGCGCTGCCCCCGCTGGGTCTGCTCACAGTCGCGGCGATGCTGCCGGAGGAATGGGAAAAGCGCCTGGTCGATGTAAACGTGCGCGCGCTGCGGGAAAAGGATATCGCCTGGGCGGATGTGGTGTTGATCAGCGCGATGATTGCACAACGCGACTCGACGGTGCAACTCATCGCACGCTGTCGCGCCGCCGGCAAAACGGTCGTGGCGGGCGGACCGCTCTTCACGGTCGAGCACGCACAGTTCCCGGACGTTGATCATCTTGTGCTGAATGAAGCGGAGACGACGCTGCCCGAGTTTCTGCAGGACTTCGCGCAGGGAAGCGCGCGCCGCGTTTATACCTCGACCAACCTCCCCGACCTGCGCCCAACCCCCGCGCCTCTATGGGAACTGGCGGATCTGCAACGTTACGCGTCGATGAGCGTGCAGTACTCACGCGGTTGCCCGTTTGACTGCGAATTCTGCAGCGTCACGGCAATGTTCGGGCACCGACCGCGCGTGAAGACGCCCGCCCAAATCATCGCCGAACTCGACGGCCTCTGGCAACGGGGCTGGCGCGGTACGGTGTTCTTCGTCGACGACAACCTCATCGGCAACAAACGCTCACTGCGCAACGACTTGCTGCCGGCATTGATCCGCTGGCGCAAGAAGAAGCGCGGCTTCACCTTTTACACCGAAGCCTCAATCAACCTCGCTGACGACACCGAGCTTATGCAGTTGATGGTCACGGCGGGGTTTGATCAGGTTTTCATAGGCATCGAGACGCCGGAGGAGGCGAGTCTCACCGAGTGCAACAAGCGCCAGAACCGGAGCCGCAATCTCATCGCCGATGTGAAGCGCATTCAGCGTGCGGGTCTTCAGGTGCAGGGCGGTTTCATTGTCGGCTTCGACAACGACCCGCCGATGATATTTCAGCGCCAGATCGACTTCATCCAGGAGAGTGGAATCGTCACCGCGATGGTCGGTATCCTGCAGGCCATACCCGGCACGAAACTGCATGAGCGCCTCTTTCAGCAGGGCCGTCTGCTGGGCGACACCACCGGCGACAACGTAGACGGAACCACGAATTTCATTCCGCGAATGAACCGCGAAACGCTCCGGGATGGCTACCGGCAATTGATGGACACTCTCTACGCGCCCGGACCTTACTACCGGCGCATCCGCACGTTTCTCCGCGAGTTTAAGCCTCCTCGAATTTCCGGCAAAGTGAACTGGCGAAACGCCTTCGCGTTCATTAGCGCGAGCCTGCGTCTTGGCGTCATCGGCCGTGAACGTTTCCACTTCTGGGGCTTGCTGCTGTGGACATGCTTTCGGCGGCCAACACTCGTTCCCATGGCGGTGACCCTGTCAATCTACGGATTCCACTTCCGCAAGTGCTGCCTGGCGCTCGGCGCCTAACGTGGTACAGATGATGGAGCCGGAGCGCGAAGCCGGAAATCCCCATCCGTGTATTCTTTTTGAAGGAGTTTCCCGGTTCCGGTGGGAGGTTCACGGTTTCCGAACTGTCCAGGCGTAGCCGTAAAGGAAAGACCGCTTCAGGATGAATCGAGCTCTGATCGCAGTGGTTGGAGCCGTTGCACCTCCTGTCCAGCGAACGACGATGTTGCGATGGTCGCCGGTGATCGGCGTGCAATCGTCTGCGGAGAATCCGGAAATCGGGCTGCCGGTCAAATCGAGTAATTCAACCCGCAGCATCCCGCCGTCGCGGACGACAACATTGAGGGCCATACCTGACCCGGCGAGGTTCTCCGGGCGGGTAACGGCCTCGCCCAGCGTCGCCCCCCCCGCCGATGGGACGAGGGCCCAAAGGCGATCGAACTGCCAAGTGGCGCGGCACAATGCGGTGTTAAAAGGCAGCGTCGGCGTTTGAAATCCGAGGACGGATTCGCCGCCGACTTCGACCAAAGGTTCGAACCGGGTATCGACGATCTCGCCGTGAATTCCCTCCGACCCGGCGTAATAAACGTGCATCCGGTTGTCCTCGACGATTGGATGATGCATCTGCCAGATCATCCCACCGCCGTAGTCGCCGAGTGGCGGGTTGGGCAACGCAGGGCGCCGATCCGGCCGCCACCAATGGATACCGTCGCGAGAAGCGGCCAGTTGCAGGCTCATCGTCTGGATGGCGGCGTCGTAATAATTGATCAACGCCACGTAGCCGCCATCAACGGTTACCGGGCAGATCTCGAGAAACTGGGCGTAGTCCGGGTCCCGCCAGTCCCGGGTCAGCACGAGGGCATCATTTCCCCAATTCGTGCCATCCGGGCTGGTCCGGCGTGCCACGCTGCGCAGGCCGCCACGAGGGTTGTTGTCGTAGGTGACTATCCGATCTCCGTCCCGTAATTTTGGATACGTCTTGAAATAGGATACGTAGGAACCGTCCGGCTCGCGATAAACGTAGGAAACGTCTCCTCCGCCGCCAACTGAGGGATGGATCGGACCCTCGACCAGTTTCCACTCCTTGCCATCGGTCGACCGGTACCGATAGTTGCCCAGCTTTTCGTCAGGTCCGGGCAGATGCCCGACACGGTTGGGCACTCCACCGAGCTTCGGAGACCTCATCACAAACATCTCGTAGGGCCATTCCTTATTTGCAGGATCGACGTGGACCGAGGCGTAAACCGCGGTGCCGCCCGAATCCATATCGAAGATAATGTTCGTACGGTCATGGCCTGGCCAACGCACATACGGCAACATGGGGCGATACCAGTCCACACCGTCTTTACTCTCCAGATACGTCAACCGCCGTTGGTTCTCATGATTGGTCTTCAACCCGTCGAGTCTTTCCTCACCCGGGGTCGAGACCTGCCACGCTTTCCACAGGCCGTCAATTGGATCGCGCAGGACTGTGCCGTGGGCCATGACCCCGCCAGAGTCCCAAGGCATGGAAGGTTCCAAGAGTGGATTATGCGGATCGGGCACGCCCTGCTCTACCCGCCAGGCAACGAGTTGCAGTGACTCAAAATCGTCGGGCATCAACAATGGCATGCGTTCTGCGGTCGCGGATGTGATGGCGAAGATCACGCCCAGCAAGAAGGGTGAAAGAAACCGGGGCTGTTCCATGTGTCTGTTAGGATCTGAGACTGTTCCATGTCCCAGCTCTGCTTCGCGGGTGGGGACCGGAGTATTCACGGCTCTAAAGGTCAACCAGGAACCGTCATATGACACGCACGAGATGTCGATCCTATTTCTTCTTTTTGAAGTCAGTCGGAGATCGGTTCGCTATCGGTATCCGCATCGCAGATTCGGCCAATGGCAAAACCCGGTCATCTTGAGTCCCCCCAACGGCTATACGCCTGGGCACGCTCCCATCGAAATCCCGATCGTGTGGGCCTCGGAACACGTGATGGTATGAACCCAGATATCTGCACGCTTGGGTCGGGACCATCGAATACCTGCCGAAAGGCTAACCGTGTCGGCAAGCCACGCTCCGGATCTCCCCGTGACCAATGCTGTTGTCGGGTGATGCTGTTATCACACGATCGAATTCGAGAGTTCCCTCGCGAATTCGACCAACTCGTCGATCAGGCGTGATTCAACGGCATCCGGTTCGGGTGACTCCGCCCGGATCCTCCTGGTCGCGAAGATTTCATCGGCCTGCAGGACGGCCTTGCTGATGTGCCACTGGATCGCCTGATGGCTGGCCACAAATGAGAGGCAGGGCAGGAGCCGCTGCCAGAGCAGGATGGCTTCGTCCCGACACCCGGATCGGTGCAGCGACCAGATCCTGGCGTAAATATCGTGATAGAGAGTCGGAAGAAAAGCGTGAATCCCGCGATCGAGGAGCTCAATCAGGTCGGGACCCGAGCTTCCGATCCACAGGCTGCCCTCCGTCTCCCGGAGCAGCGCGGTACACTTCCGGCATCGATCTCCGGTTTCAACCTTCGCCCATTTGAAAGACGGAACATCGCGGTGAAGCTGCGCAAGCAGGGATACCGGGACCACACCTGTATCCAGATCCTGGATCATAAGAAATCCGGGCGCCATGCGACCCAGATCCTCGATCGCCCCGGAATAGGAATCCTCATCCTGAAAACGGACGTGGGCAAGGATCCCTTCGCATCCGAGTTCAAGGACGCGCTCGGCGATTTGCAATCGAACCGAGGGGTCGGGATCGGAAGCACCACCGATGACCGGCACCCGGCCGTCCACCTCGTCGACGATCGTCGCGACGACCAGATTCCGCTCCTCGACCGAGAGCGTCTCCACCTCACCCGCCACGGCGGGAGCGAGGAAACCGACCACGCCCTGGGTGACCGATCGCCTGACATAGCGGCGCAGTGAATCTTCATCCACCCGATCATCGTGAGTGAAGGGTGTCGCCGGAACCGCAATAATGCCATCCATCGCAAAAGTGGTCAGACCTTGCTTTTTGTTGTTTGCCATGGGGCGCTCGAAGGGGTCAGACGAGAGTGGCAATGTTAAGAGGGTTGGTCGACGGTCTGAGGTCGTTTGCCATTCGAAGGGGTCAAAGCTCAAATCTCGCATTGGCATGCAAGATTGCGAGCAATGACCCCGCCCCTGAAGAGTCAGACCTGAAGTTTCAACTCGTCGCGATGGGCCTGCTGCCAAGCCAGGATCTCGTCGGTCAATCGTTGGATCCGATCGCGTTGGTCCGGATCGGATCCCAGGTTGGTCAACTCGGCCGGGTCGTTGTTCAGTTCATAGAGTTCGGGACCGTCGCCATGGAAGAGATTCAACTTCCACCCGTCGACGGTGACGAGAGATCGGCCGCTGATGGTCGGATCCTTACCATCGTTCCACTCAACCAATATATTTTCATCGCGCCAGCTCGATGGATCGACCAGGCAACCAGCCCGCGAGACGCCATCCAGCCCATCAGGGACC
>QNAI01000214.1 GCA_003641745.1 Verrucomicrobiota bacterium
CTTGAAACGGACCATATCCAGACCGAACCCCGGCCCGACCACTGAAGGGGTCAAAGCTCACGTCTCGCATTGGCATGCAAGACATCGAGCAATGACCCCGTGACTTGACTCGATCCATCATGAAACGCAAATCCAACCCACCCAATATCCTTCTCATCGCGGTAGATTCCCTGAGGCGGGATTACCTCAGCTGTTACGGCTATGGGAAGAAGACCTCGCCCCATATCGATGCGTTCGCCGAGGAGGCTACGCTCTTTGAGGATACGATCAGTGCGCATATCCCGACTACTTCGGCCTACGCGTCGATGTTGACCGGCCGCGACTGTTTTGGCACCGAGGTGGTGGCGCTGCGGCATCGGGGCGGTTTGACCGAGAAGGTGACGACCCTGCCCGAGATCCTCGCGGACAAGGGGTATTCGACCCTTTCGGTCGGTTTCAAGGGCAACCCGGCGTCCCGGGGCTTTGAGAACTATGTGGAATTCCCGAGTTGGGGTGACTGGTCGGAGCGTCCCTTGCGAAAGGCGGAATTGCTCAACGATGCGTTCCTCCCGGAACTGGAGCAGATGGAAGCAGCAGATAAACCGTGGTTCGCCCTGCTCCGGCATATGGATCCCCATGCACCCTACCTGCCGCCGGCACCGTACGACCGCATGTTCTACGGAGGCGACCCCTGTGAACCGGGAAACACTTCGATGGATCCGGTCAGGTCGTTTGAGCCGTTCGCCGGGTTCCACCTCTCCTGGTTGCCTCCGGGCATCACGGATCGCATGTATGTGGATGCTCAATACGAAGGCGCCATTGCCTACATGGATGCCTGCATCGCGGTCATCCTGGAACGGTTGCGGGGCCTGGGTGCGCTGGACAACACGATTGTGGTGATTAATGGCGATCACGGTGAGACGCTCTATGAGCACGAGTGCTGGTACGACCATCACGGACTCTATGACCCGACCCTGGTCGTGCCATTGATTGTGCGCTATCCAAAGAAACTTCCGACCGGACGACGGGTGTCCGGTTTCAATCAACACAAGGACCTGGTGCCGACCCTGCTGGACCTGGCCGGACTGAAGACGGACCTGCGATTCGACGGTCGCAGCCTCATGGGCCTGGTCAAGGGGAAGAAAACGAGTTTTGAGTCTGAGATCTACATTACGGAGTGTACCTGGATGCGGAAGCACGGATGGCGGACACCGGAGTGGAAGTTGATTGTGGCATTGGAGCCGGATTTTCATTTCAAGCCGGAGATCGAACTCTACAACCTGGTGGAGGATCCGCTCGAGAACAGGAATGTCGCAAAGAAACACCCGGATGTGGTCGCACACCTGCGCGGACGCATGGAGGCTCACATCGCCGGGCGGGAAAAGCAGACCGGCATCCGCAATCCGATGGAGACGCAGGGCGCCTGGCATGGGACGATGACGACCGAGCGCTTTGAAACGAGCCAGGAAGCCTACGAAACGCTTCGCATCGGCGACGCGGCAATGGCGAAACGCCTGCAGGCTGAAAGCAGGAAATAGATGGAACTGGTAACGGTCATCGGTCGGGGCCATTCCGGCACCCGCGCCATCTCGCACACCCTGACGGCGAGCGGGGTCCATATGGGCGAACCTCTGAATGTATCCGGTGATCTGCTACCGCCGGATGCCATGTATGAGGCCTGCCGGGTGATGGCTCGGCATGTGGTCCATCTGGGCGGGATGCGATGGGACTTTTCCCGGTTGCATACGATGCCGATAGACCCGGCGTTTACCCGCCTGATTGAAGAATACCTGGGGACGGTGCTTTCGAGTGGGATGCCTCACCGCGGATGGAAGATCCCGGAGACAACCTTGGTCTACCCCTGGATCGTCCGTCTCTTCCCGGGGATCCGCTACATCTTCTGGATACGTGACCCCAGGGATTGCATTTTGGGCAGGCATATGACGGACGACTTGAGTCGATTCGATATCCCCTACGAGGCAACGGATGACATCATGCTGCAGCGGGCCACCAGCTGGAAATACCAGGTGGAGATCGTCAAGGCGACACCGGCGCCGCGCCGACTGCTGTCAGTGCGATTCGAGGACTTTGTGCTGAACCAGGACGAAGCCCTGAAGCGCATCGGGGACTTCATGGGCCTGCCGATGGCGAAGATCGAGGTGCGACCGGAATCGGTCGGGCGGTGGCGGCGTGCGGAGGAAGAGGTGCCGGAGTTCGAGTTCCTGGAGGAAGAGATACAGGACCACGGCTATGGGGAAGGTGGATGAATTGCGGAATGCGGAATGCGGATTTAGGAGGAGTGAAGAGAAGGGATCGTCAATAGGGGCTTGTCGTGCATACTTCCCTTATGTTTCGGAATCTGCGGTTTGTGGTTTTATTGGTTGCGGTTGGTGGGACGGCGGTGTTTGCGAAGGGGTCAAAGCACATAGGTTGATGTCGGCAGAGTCGCTGCCTCGGTACTCGCATTGGCATGCAAGGTAATGAGCAATGACCCCGGGGGTTGCCGTGTCCCTCTCCTATGAATTTCTCACCGCCAGTTCGATGCAGACAATCCTGAGTGGAGCCGAAGCCATAACGGCGACTTCATTTCGCCCGTAGTCCAGCACCGCTCCATCAACGTCGAAGTCGAGGCAATTCCCGGGTGGAGGAGGCTTTTCATCATAGGGTTCCTCGAAGAGGTGGGGAGTGAGGGCAGGCCGCCCCGGCCCCTGGGTCCGACCGTTGATCTGGACGGCCATTTCCACACCGGCTGCGGAGTTGTCCAGCACAACGCGCAGGGTGCACCTTCGCTGTGCGGGATTGGCTTCACCCACGATGAGGGGCACGATCAGGGGCGAATCCGGCGTCAGCTCCGCTGGGAGCGGGGCATGGGAGTCCCAGAACCGAAGGTCGAACATTGGCCAGGTTGCATCGACCAGGTAGAGTTTGTCCGTGCCTTCCAGCGTCTCGGGACTGCCCGCCTCTTGAAAAATCTCCTTTGGCTCCAAGTGGCGGAAGTCCCGTCCGTCGGGGTCCAGATTCTTCCCGAGTGTGACAAAGAGATTGTAGAGGGTGATTCCGGTGGCGCCCTTGGCATAGGCGGCGGCGGCCGCGGCTCTCAAGACCTCAAGCGAGGCATCCCGGGCGAAATTGTGATTCTGCTCGTGGGGCGCGTTAACAATATGCTCGATGCAGGCTTGAATGGGGAGCCCGGGCATCGCGCGGTGAAAATCGGCCAGGGGATAGTCGAAATAGACTTGGAGAAATCGTGCCACGGTCAGGAAGTCGAGGCAGGAGCGTTCGTGCCATGCGACGGGGTCGAGGCCAACCCGCCGGCAGCCAGAAAGAGTGGAGGGGACACGGGCACACATCGTGATAAAGTGACCCTTCTCTTTTCCCACCCGATCCGCCATGGCCCGGATCTCCTCGATGAAGTCGGTCATGATCGGTGCGCTCTCAGAGCAGATATCCCGCGGGTAATGCGGCCAGCGGGTGTTTGCGTCACATTCCAGGTCGGGTCGGTCGGATTCGAAAAACGGGGGACCTCGAACAAAGTCCAGTTCAAGACCGGTGAAATCGTAGCGCTGCAGGAGCTCTTCCATCAGGGCCAGTTTGTGGGCCCGCACTTCGGGAATGGCGTAGTTCATGGCACCGACTCCGTGACGGCCCCGGCCCCCTTCGGGCGGGATCCGCCACTCGGGGTGGGCGCGATAGAATGCGTCGGTATAGGGCCCCTCCCCGTCATCGAGACCGAGCATGTGAACGTCGTTCATCCGGATACTGGTGAAGACCTCGAGCCCGCGACTTCGGGCATGATCGCTCATCAGGCGAAAACTGTCGACCCCGAGCTGGCGCCAGAGATCTCCGACATTGTAGGTGACCTTGGTGAAGAACGGCCCCATCCCTTGCTTCAGGATCGCGTCGCTCTCGGGACTCAGTGGTCGCCAATGGGAGAGTTCCGAAACCTCACTGGGGTAACTGACACTCTGACCGATGTTGGGGCTGAGCAGGACGGTGGTGATCTGGGAATCGGCCAGGATGTCGATACATTCCTTGAGATTCTCGGGTTTGCCTCCGCGCAGGAACGGCCCCCAGCCGTCGTAGTAGTAGAGGAAGCGGCCGGGCGGCCTTTTGGTTGGGGTGTCGGGTGTGGTCATTGAGGGTCAAGGCTTGCGGGCCATTCGAAGGGGTCAAACCTGAATGGCAATGTTTAGGTGGTCTCAGGACGGATTACCCTCAACATGGCTTCGAAGGGGTCAAAGCACATAGGCTGATGTCGGCAGAGTGGCTGCCTCGGTACTCGCATTGGCATGCAAGGTAATGAGCAATGACCCCGTGGTTGGGCGGTGGTATTCGGACGAACTACCCGGGTTTTTCCTGCGGGCTGTATTGGGATCGCAGATTGATCCGGCCGCCTTCAGGCTTGGGGACCGGACCGTGCAGGAGGGGGTCGTTCGTCTGCTCCATCCAGGCCTCCAGGCGATCGGACAGGTCCTTTTCCACTGCCGCGTAGTCGGGATCGCCGGCCAGGTTGTTTCGCTCGGCGGGGTCCAGCATCAGGTCAAAAAGCTGCACCGCGTCCCGCTCGCGATTGGCGAAGCCATTCTCATAGAGCAGGGTTTTTGAGGGTGAGTCGTCAATATTGACCATGAGAGGAGTCCTGTCGTCATCGAAGCAGCGTATCAGCTTGTGGGTCCTGGTTCGGATGCAGCGCTGGGGCTCATACCCGGCGTGGAATGTCACTTCGGAGAACACCTCGTCTCGTATAGAGTCTCCGGTTCCTTCCAGCAAAGGTCGCATGCTCTCCCCGCTGAGCCAGTAAGGATGTTCCAGGCCGGCCAGGTCGCATATGGTTGGATACAGGTCCAGATGTGAGACCAGGGCGTCACAGGCCGTTCCGGCGGTCGGATTGCCGGGGGTGCGCACCATGAGTGAGACGCCCATGCCGGTGTCGTAGAGCTGGCATTTCATGCCGGGAAAGGCGATGCCGTGGTCAACTGTGAATATCAGGAGCGTCTCGCGATCCAACCCTGTTTCCTTCAGGGTTCGGATGACCAATCCGGCGGCCCGGTCCATATGTCGAACCGCGGTGTTGTAGGCGGCCATGTCTCGCCGGGTCACGGCTGTGTCCGGCAGGCAGGCCGGCGGTTGGAGGTAGTCCGGATCGATGTCCGGGTCGACTTCCGTGAACTCGCGATGGGGAAAGGCAAAACCACAGGAGAGAAAGAACGGACTGTCATGGTCTTCCCTCAGGTAGTTCGATGCGGCGGTCGCAGCCGCCCAGTCGCGTTCGGCCATCCCTTTGGTTTCCGACAGATCGAGTTCGCGATCGTAGCCGGGCTTGGGCCCTTCCGACGGCATTTCGTGCTGCACGCCGCTCAACACGGTTTCATATCCATTGTGTTGGAGGAACCCTGCGAGGTGCCATTCCGGGTGCGACAGACTGAATCCGCGATGGGCCAGGCCGAGCATGCCGCATTCGTGGGCGGAGACACCGGTCAGCATGGCGGAGCGGCTCGGCGAGCAGGTCGGAGCGGCGCAGTAGGCGTGCCGGAAGAGTGTGCTCTCCCGGGCCAGGTTCATCAGGTTCGGCGTCGGGATGGCATGCCCATAGGGTTGGATGTAGCGGCCGGCATCGTGGGCGTGCAGATAGACGATGTTCATGGGGATGGCCTCACGGTTTGAGTTCCTTTGTTTTCAGGGTTTTGAATGGACTGGCGGGGTAAGATTCTCGCGCAGAGACGCAGAGGGCTGAAGGTAATGATCAGGGATGCTTTGTGGCGGACGGCCCGGCGGTCCGTCCCTACCTCTTGATCATATGAGGTCTCTGGTCGGGCAGAAGTATCGCTGAAGATACTTCCATGAACATCTCAGAACGCTTTGCCGTTCTTGCGGGTACCGCAGAGGAATACCTCAAGGCCGAGTTCCCGGGCCAATGCCGCTTTTGCGTACATGGCCAGGTCGGCTTCCCGGGTGGAGTTTGCGTAGGCCACCTGTATGTGATTGGCCTTGTGGCGCCCCATCATCTGGTCGCGACTGACGCCGTAAGTGACGCCGTGCATGATGGGCCATTCGGGGGTGGTCGCCTGCCAGCGTCGTTCGGTTTCCTCCCGGGGAAGCTCGATGGCCTTGCCCCGGCCGAGGTCCATTTTGAGCCGTCCATCGGCGATGTAGACGCGGGACCAGACAATCTCACCAGGTTTGGCGATTCCTCTGAGTGTGCCCCCTCCAAGTCGGAAATACATGGCGGGTTGCCTCCACGAATCGGAACCCTTGAAGCCGTCGACGTGGTGGGCCGGGGGTGCGGAACCGGAGATCAGGAAGACCCAGACATATTCGTCAGAATTGCCGGACTGATCCCAGTCGCCCCAGCGAAGGTCGTGCAGGGTGGTTTCGACCGGCTGGTTCAGGGCGGTATGTACCCGGTTGGTCATGACAGCATCGAGCCCGGCGCATTCGTCCACCTCGTTGAAGTGGGGTAGCGGCCGACCTTCATTGATGATCCTGCCGGCTGAATTCCTGACCGGTGGTCGCTCGGAATTATTGAGCAACCCCTCGGCCAGGTCGGAAGCGGGAGCGAGATCCTTCAGGCCCTGCTGGTATTGAATGCCAATCGATTCGCAGCCAAATTC
>QNAI01000215.1 GCA_003641745.1 Verrucomicrobiota bacterium
ATCATCGACTCACTCATCGACAACGGCTACAAGGGGATCGTGATTGCCGGAACCGGCCTCGGACACGTCAACAAACCTCTGTATCCAGCCCTGGACCGGGCCCGGGAAGCGGGTCTGCACGTCTACATGACCGTCCAGACCATGTGGGGCTTTGTTCAGATGTACGTCTACGAAACCGGGCGGGAAATCATGGGCAAGGGCGTGATCCCCGCGGCGAACATGCTGCCCGAGGTGGCCTACGTGAAACTGGGCTGGGCCCTGGGGCAGACCCATGATCACGCCGAGGTCGAGCGCATCATGCTCAGTCCGATCAATGGGGAGACTACCGAGCGGGAGCCGCACAACGGGTACCTCGTATTCCAGGGTGGGATCCCGGAGGTCGATGAGTTCATATCT
The DNA here is from genome assembly GCA_003641745.1 of Verrucomicrobiota bacterium. Classification (GTDB taxonomy): domain Bacteria; phylum Verrucomicrobiota; class Verrucomicrobiia; order Opitutales; family Opitutaceae; genus B12-G4. The sequence goes on from QNAI01000215.1 coordinate 397, forward strand.
TCCCATTGGAAGTAGGAACTCAGAGCGTGGGCACTAATAGTGAATTTTTTGCAGAATTTCAACGGAAGATTGCCTTCATCGAGCCCCAACTCAGTGCGGTCGTTGCCACCGGCCCGGGATTGATGCCGCAGATTTCCAGGGTGTAGTCATAGGGATTCATCCAGCCCTCTTCCTCAGTTGTGACCATGACGAAGGCCAGCGGCGACCAGTTGGTGTCCACTTCGAAAGTCAGGCCCTCCCAGGGGTAGACCTCTTGGGTCCAGACCTGTTGCAACTCGTCGCAGCCGACGCCGGTGTAGAACTCCAGCATGATGGGGGCCTGGGTTTCCACAGTGACGGTGATCGTTTCCTCGGTGGGTTGACAAACGAACCAGTCCTGATCGAAGAGTACCTCCGAGTTGGTGGTGTACATACCGCCACTCGCGCACATGGTCAGACAGTCATCACCGAAGTCAGCAGCGAAGGGCACGGCTTGTTCACAGTTGGCGTTGAATGTATCCATGTAGCCGTCGTAAGGATCGGGTTCGCCCTCGTCAACGTGTTCCTCCGGACAGTGAACCGGAAAATGCCAGGCGTCATACATGTTCAGCTCGTAGTCACCGCAATCACTTCCGTAGCCGTCAATCACGATGTAATAGGTCATCCCACCAATCATCTGGACGTTCTCGAGGTAAGAGACGTACATGCCGCAGGTATCGTCAGTGTAGTAATCGTCGTTGCAGTCGATCAGGTTCAGGTTTTCATCGTAGACATAGAGCTTGGTATCGTAGGCCGAGCCACACAGGTCGATGATCGGAGCATCGTCGAACGGCGGAATGAAACGGTATACCACATCCGGAGAAGTGGAGTCACTATAGGGGCAGACCTCATCGTAGTCGTCGATGTTGTCGCAGGTCGCTCCGCTGTCGAAAAAGGGAAGGCTTGGGATGAGCACGGCATCGGCAATGGTTTCGCCACCCTGACGGCCGTCGAATGACCACCGTTGACCAACATGGTCGGTACCCTTGGCCGGTGGTTGGGCAGCACCAACGACGGTGGCGTAAATCAGCGCTACGGTAACAATCTGGATTCTCATGGTATCCCCCTTGTCCATGTGGCTCCTTGCGAACACCGGTTATTGGTTGCCAGCCACTACGCACCCTCAACTTTATCACAATTTCCAGCTGGAGCCGGGATTGATTTTTCCACTGCTTCGCCAGCTGGATCGAAGGTTGGTATAATCAGAAGCGGCGACATTCTTACTTGGGCTATCTGAGCCCTGCGGAGTTTGAAAAGAAAGCTGCTGGGACTTAACTGAGTGTCCGCGAAAGTGCTGGCAGATCATCATATTGGAAGTAGGCGTCAGAGGGCCTCGCTACATTGATGATTGGGAATTGCCGTATTGAATATTATTGAAATCATCGCGCCCAGCCCTGTCAGCAGGGGCAGGCGTGATAATCCATCAAATAATCAGCTCATCTATTTTTCGTCCCCCAAAAGACGGCCCCGCCATTCGATCACCTCCTGCCGGAGCCGGACATACGGAACAGCACCCCGCGTTAGCGGTGTTGGCGGACCCGGGGCGATGTGACCAATTTGGCGAGGCAGTCCGCTTGTTCCAGCGGTGTCAGTTAGATTTCCATAATGAACTAACCGACCAAACCGGGACGCAACCTTGAATAGAGGTGCTCGTCCAGAACATCGCCGTTTTTTGTTACGTGGGCTCGAAGGACTGCATCGCGGGTGAAACCCGCCTTTTCGAGGACTCGGGCTGACGCGGGATTCGAGGAAAAGACTCCTGCGGAGAGGCGATTGAAGCCGAAGTTTTCGAACAGGTGGGCGGTGAAAACTTTGATGGCGCCCGTCATGATGCCGCTTCCCCAGTATTCCTCGCCAATCCAGTACCCGATTTCTGCGGAGTGGCAGTAGACATCCTGTCCGGGGATGAAGCCGATCACGCCGATGGCCTCTTTGTTGTTGGCGATGGCGAAGGCCGTTTCCAGCTCAGCGCTGGTTATTCTGGTAATGAATTCCTCGGCGTCGGACAGGGCGTAGGGGCTGGGGAACAGGTCCCGCATGACGTCGGCGATGCGGGGGTTGTCGGCGTGCTTGGCGATTGCCGGAGCATCTGTCGGGGCGAGATCCCGTATCCGGTATTCGGAAAAATTCAGAAGCATACCCGACCTGCCTGAAGTTTACGCACGACCGAGAAATTGGAGACGTATCGCTGGCCACCGATTTCAAGGGCGGCCCATGGAGTTCATGACCCGGACCTCGACCCGGGCGGGCTGGGTGAGTTCGTAACCAAAGACGACGTAACCACCTCCACCTTGGTGACGGCGGAGGGATATTCCAGCTCCACGATATTACTGCTCGTGTTCAGGGGGATGCGCTCGGTGGTGGTTCCGGTGGTGGTCGTCACCACCAACCCAGCCCCTCTCCCTGATATTCAGCTGAAAACAACCATGAGGCTACTCTCAGGGCACATACTGTTTCCACAAATCCCACACGACCTACCGCACCAGCAGCATCTTCCGGGTTTGCAGCACTTCCCCCGTGCGAAGCCGGGCAAAATAAACACCGCTGCTGAGTTGGCGGCCCTTGGCATCGGTTCCTGCCCAGGTCACGGAATGATTTCCGGCTGCAAAAATCTGGTTGGTCAAAACCGTGACCAATCTTCCTCGCAGATCGTAGATGCCCAGCTCAACATGAGCGGCTGCGGGCAGCGAGAAGTTGATGCTTGTGCGCGGGTTGAATGGATTTGGCCAAATCCCAGTGATGCCAATCACCTTGGGTATCGCTCCATCCGGAACTGGCGACACCCCTTGGGCGGCTATGGCCCAGACTTCAACATCGTCGATGTTCCAGCCGCAGTATTGCCAGCCAGCGTCAGTGCTACCCATGGTCCAGCGCAGGTAAACCGTTTCCTGTCCATCGGCAACCGACGACAGGTCCAATTCCATGGCCTGCCACGAACTGTCCGTAATCTCGGAGTCGTTGGACCACACGGTGAACCAGTTCACACCGTCGTTGCTGACCCGGACGTAGGCATGATCATAAGCCGAAGCTTCGACGCCGAGCCAGCGCTGGAATCGCAATCCCACGCTGTACAATTGTGAACAATCGATGGCTGTACTGGTTAGGTGCCGTTCAGGCATATTGTTGGGATAATCTCCGTCGAGGTTGAATCCATAAACGTTGGTGCCGGTATAGCCACTGATCGGATCCGGTCCTCCATACTGGCCACCCTGTCCGATAGGTTGTCCAAAGGCCCACATATCCTCAGTGGACCAGCCGGGATCGGTGTCGAAACTCCAACTCAACTGTTGCTGGATGTCGCCAACGGCCAGGATGGCACGGCGGGTCGTATCACCGGCATGGTCGGTCAGGTTGGTAAAGATGACATCACAGTAGTACGCTCCACCGGATAGGTTTTCCGCGCTTTCCGCATCCAGCACCACGTCAATCTGGCCACTTTCACCACCTGCCAGTTCCCCGGCGAGAAGGCCTTCCAAAGCAAGCCAACCTACCTGGGGTGAAAGTGTGATCTCGTACTGGATCGAGCCGGTTCCCCGGTATTCGAAATCAAAGGTACCGGAGGTGGGGTTGAATGGACCTCCGACCGGGCCTTCAGAGCGGAACCCTTCGGTGGGGGTTACTTTCAACCCGCGATCCACGATCAACGCCTTCATGCAAAAGTTGGCGGTGCCGGGAAAGTTGGGATCCTCATATTCCTGCAAGTCGGTCCAGACGCTTCCATTCCAGTAGAAGCTTTCACCGGCGGAGGCCGTTGATTCTACAATGGTCCGATAACTTGCTCCCAGCAGCACCGGCACATCGCTGGTGCGATCGTACGGTTGACCACCCAAGGACAGTTCCAGACTGACATAGAACTCATCTCCCAAGGTCAGGTTCACAGGCGTATCCAGGTCGATGGTATGAAAACCAGTGAACTCGAAGTTGCCGGTCATGGTGGAAACCGGATCGGAGAGCTCACCATCGGCAAACTGATCGTGAATCGAGACGGTGTAGGAAACATTGTCCACCGCAGTAAAAAAACTGACGGCCTGGATCAGCCCCGCCTCCTCGGCCACAAACGCGTTGAAGGCCAGGTAGCAGTCGGTCATCGTATCACGCCAGCCGTGGTAGTCGTGGGAATAGATCCTGTCGTAGCCCATCGGTTCGACATCCTGCAGGGAGACCGCTCCCATCTGGGGCTCTTGACAGCACCACTGGTCGTAATACGAGATCCAGAAATAACCATTGATGCCCCAGGCTGTTCCCCAGCTGTTTTTGCACAGCCAGGCCCCGGGGTCATGGGCCTGGGTCACATGGTTGTCGTCCCAGCCGACTATGGAGATGGCATGATTGGGCAGCATCGGATTGCCGGGTGGTTGGTAGTGGTTTACACCGGACATGAAGGATTCGTCATAGGCCATGCAGGTGCCCATAACCCCTTCGCTCATTATTTTTTCCTTGATCAGACCCATGCGCTCCAGGCCGGATCCCATGACGTACCATTCAATTTCCCGCGGATAGAAATAATGATAGGTTTCCTGATGCCGGACCGGCGGAAAATCGTAGGACTGGCCATCGATTTCACGAACGGCTCCCTCTCCACGGGCCAGGTAGGCGGAAGTCACCCGATAGTCCCCGCCCTGGTGGACGACCAGACCACCGCCCGAAGGAGGATCGATGTCGTCGTTGTTGTGCTGGTTGAATCCGTTCCACCAGTCCAGGTGGTATTCGGCCAGGTTCGGCAGGCCGGGCTCCCCGGCAGCAGACCAGGCCCCGGTCATCATCATATTGCCTTCCATTGCCGAAATGGCCCCAAAAGTCCAGCAGGTCCCCCCAGACTGGTTTTTGACCGGTGTCACGTAATTCACTCCGTCCACATCCCGAAGGTCGAAGGCGGCAGGTAGGTCCGCCCACACCATGGCGGGGTTAAGGAAAACAACCAGAAAAAGCACCAAAAGAAGAAAATCTGAAGTGAGATAATTTTGGCGGGCAGTCGGCATTTTGAACCTCCGGCCAGAGTCCGTGTGGAACCAGGAAGCTGAGAATTGAAAATACTTTACCACAATCAATGTTTTGGAGGGGGGAAATGTGGGGGTTGTCGGCGTGCCTGGCAATGGCCGAAGCGTCTGTCGGAGCGAGATCCCGTATCCGGTATTCGGAAAATTTCAGCAGCATACCCGACCTGCCTGGAGCTAACGCACGACCGAGAACTTGGAGACGTACCGCTGGCCACCGATTTCAAGAGCGGCCCAGTAGATCCCGCTCGGCACCCTGGCTCCGCCCACTGTCCTCACGTTCCAACCGTACTCGTTCCCCCCGCTGACCGGCTGCACGGTGCCCAGGTCATGATGATAGACCTGGCGACCCATGGAGTCCATGACCCGGACCTCGACCCGGGCGGGCTGGGTGAGTTCGTAACCGAAGACGACGTATCCGCCTGCCGAGGGGTTGGGATAGATCCGGGTCAACCCCTGGGGAGCTGCCCCGGAGGAGAATTCATTCCAGATCACCCATTTTTCCGGATCCAGTTCCACCCTGGTGACGGCGGACGGATATTCCAGGTCCACGGTGTAACTGCTCGTGTTCAAGGGGATGCGCTCGGTGGTGGTTCCGGTGGTGGTCGTCACCACCAGGGGGAACACGTTGTCGAAATGAGGTATCTGAATCTGACGCAGGGTGACCGTTAGTTTCGTATCCTCGCCCGCATTCCCCGGACCGATTTCGTAGTCGAAACTGATCTGCGGCAGGATGGTCTCATCAAGATACGGCCAGAAAAACCCGTCCAATGGTTCGCCCGCCCATGAAGTCGCCAGGTCGATCAAATCCTGGGTCACCACCGTACCGTCGCGCCGGTCGGTGCCGGTGGCCCAATCTTCCACGAACCCGAAAAAAGGCCCGTCGCCCATGCGCCCCCGCAAGGCGTGAAGGATCCAGGCTCCCTTGTCGTAGATGACGCGTCCCGGGAATACGGGAACCGGATCGTACACCGAGCCCTGGCTGGTCCACTCCTCCTCGTTGCGGTGGTTGGCCAGGTAGGTGAAGTAGGCGTTCTGGTCGATGGTGTGCTCGAACCAGAGGGCCTCGGAATAGGTGGCGAAACCCTCGTTGAGCCAGATGTCCGCCCAGATGTCGGGAGTCAGGCTGTCCCCGAACCACTGGTGGGCCAGTTCG
>QNAI01000216.1 GCA_003641745.1 Verrucomicrobiota bacterium
CTTTCGGAAGGCACGAAGGTGACATCGAGGAGGAGATCTGTCTCGTCGCGCTCCTCGTAGGTATCCGGACCGGTTATCCGGTACGAATCCGGAAGTGTCCCGCCGTTGAGGATCCGCGAATCAAGCTCCGGAACTTCGAACATATCCTGGCGACGGCCTCGGACATCGCCTTCGAACTGGGCACGGGACAGACCGGCGACATTGCCATCCTGTCCGAAGTTGTACTGCTCGTCCCATTCATTTCGAAAGTCAGGGACGAGCGCACGATCGAGATCATCATACATCCACTGCGACCCGGTTCCCTCGTAACGCACTGACGAACCCTGAACCTCAGCGAATATGTTCCACCGCGATCCATACCAATAGTCCAACTGGAACGCACCATACTTGACCTCTTTGGTCCGATAATCCGTCCAGTCGTCCCGTTCTTCGAAGGCGCCCATGACCCGATAGTTCAGCCGATGCTTGCTGTCCTCACCGGCACGGAGAATCGGTCCGGTGATATCGGCGGTCACCCGAAAGAAATTATTGGAACCAGCCGTTGCGGAAAATGCCTGGTGCTGCTCGGAGAGCGGCTTCTTCGGGATCACGTTGACTATACCGGAAATGACTCCGATACCGTAAAGGATGGAATTCGGACCCTTGACGACTTCCATCCGGTCAATGTTTGAGGAGTCGAGCAGCCCGCCCATTGCAATGTTTGAATCTGGCGTGATCACGACCCCACCGTAACGATAGCCGAGGCGATTCTGGAACGGCACGTTAAAACCGCGAATGCTGACGGTGTTTGCAAAACGCGTGGAACTGGAGGCAGAAGACGCCGATTTCTCACGCGAACCTCTACCTCGATTGGCGTCCGGTCCACTCTGGCTCGACGATGCCTCGAGATCGGAGGTATTGACTCCAGCCGAGTAAGCCAAGGCTTCTTCGAAATCGGTCGCCCCAAGATCCTTTATGAATTCGGAGGTGATGACCTGGATGGTCATCGGAAGCTCTTTGATCGGTGTGTTGAGACCGGTGGCGGACACCGAATTGGTGGCGCGGTAACGGTCATCCTTGGTGGCGTCAATTTCGAACACCGACAGATAGACGACATCCGCATCGTCGATCTCTTCATCACCGGATCCGGTTTCCTGGGCAGTCAGGGCCGAGGACAGGGCAAAAGCGGAAATAAGGGCCGGAAGGCCCCATTTGAATGAAGTCGTGGGGTTTCGGTTCATCTGATTAAAGACCCGAGTCGTATCGGGCAGTTCACGAGGGCTTGATAAGTGGCGAACGGGGCGGATGAGCGGTGAACCGGGGCGGATGGACGGTTGAACCAGTGAATTTTTCCAAGCAAAGGGGAACTTTTTATTGCAAAAGTTAACGATCGTGCCTTAATAATTATTAAACTCGGAGCCCTTGTCAACGGATTTCAGCTAAATAATTGGATCGCTCTTCACAAGATTCCCAATTTGCCTTGATTCCAATTCCTGTCTTTCCCCGATGTCCCAGCCGAAACGAAACCGAATCTCACAGCAACAGATTGCCCGTGAACTGGGGGTTTCCCAAGCCCTGGTCTCGATGGTGCTGAATGGCCGGAAGTCGGGAATCTCAGAGACCTCTTACAGTCAGATCTGGAAATTCGCGCTTGAGCATGGTTATACGCCCCGGGGCATGAACGTGGACATCGCCCGGAGCAACGAGGAGACCCAGCGAACGGTCGGGTATATCCTCCGCGCGCCCCTTCAGCTCGCGACCAAGAGCAACTTCTTCAGTCATGTGTACCAGGGACTGCACAACAGCGTCAGCGCCTCGGACGTGCGAACCATGTTCCTGGGCAGTGAAGTCGATCTTGACCCGTCCGTCCTGGTCAAACAGCTCGATTCCGACCGTTCGCTGATCGGCCTGGTGATCATGGGAGAGGTCGAAGATGATTTCATGCGGACCCTTCTCCGCTCGAAAAAACCCATCGTCTATACTTCGGCGCGTTACCCCGGGCTTTGCCACAGCGTGATCTCAAACCAGGTACAATCGGCCAACCAGATTGTAGAACATCTTGTTGATCTGGGACATAAGAAATTCGCCTGGCTCGGGGGCGACAAGGGGAAGAGTCGCCATGCCGAACGAAAGAACGCGGTGTCGGCTGCTTTGGCCCGCCACGACCTGAACCTGGCCCGGGACGCTCAGATCGATATCGGGGACGCCGATCGGAAGGAAGGTTTCAAAGGGGCGCAGCAACTTCACAAGCGGCTGAAGAGGGACCTCCCGACCGCATGGATCTCCATGACCGGGCTGATGGCCCGGGGAGCGATCAATTACCTCCTCCAACAGGGAATCGACGTCGGCAAGGAGGTCAGCGTCACCGCATTCGACCTGACCAAGGTCTGCACGGAGGAGCACCCGACCATTACGGGGGCATTCGCGATGCCGGAAAAACTCGGAGAGGAGGCCGGCCGGATCATTATGGCAGCGAGCAACGACTCGGACTTCCCCCTGCACGAGGTCACCCTTCCGTCCTTTATCGCGATCCACGAATCGTCCGGTCCGCCCGTTCCGCGTCGCGCCAGGAAAGTAACCGCAAGAAAGACCAAGGTCTGATTCGAGCGAAGACCATTGACATGAGCGGGGCGCTCTTAATAATTATCAGGCAATGTCCAAAAATCGTACGGCTCTGGCCGTTCTGACTGAAGCCGAAGTCCTGGATTTTCTCCCCTCCCCTTCGCTTGAGCGCCTGCAGGATCTGCTTCCCGACCTGGAGATCGTCGATCCGTTGACCGATGAGTTTGGTGACTGGCCGCGGCGCCTGGCGGAGAAACGCCCGGAGATTCTGATCACGGGATGGAAGGTCCCCACTCTGCCCGAGTCGTGGCTCGAGGATCCGAACTATTCGCTTCGCTACCTCTGCCATTGCACCGGGACGGTGCGCAAACTCATCCCGCGTGCCTTTCTCGATCGGGGATTGGTGGTGACCAACTGGGGCCACTCGATCAGTCGTGTGGTGGCGGAATGCGGACTGCTCCTGACTCTGACCGCGCTCCGGCGAGTCTCGTCCTGGTCCATCGACATGCATTTGAACGGCGCCTGGAAGACACCGGATGTCTACGTCGAATCCCTGTTCGGACGTCAGGTCGGTCTCCACGGATTCGGCAATATCTCCCAGCACCTTGCAAGGCTTCTGAAACCATTTGGGGTTCGCGTCTCGACCTATTCACCCAGCGTGCCCGATTCCCTCCTGGAGTCGTTTGGTGTCGCCCGGGCGGAATCCCTTGAGGACCTCTTTTCCGAAAACAACGTCATCATCGAGTTGGCCGCCTACAAACCGGAAAACCGACACCTCGTATCGGAAAAACTCCTCCGGATGATTCCCGAGGGAGGTACTTTCGTGAATATCGGTCGCGGCGCGGTGGTGGATGAGGGTGCGCTCTTGAGAATTGCCAGAGAAGGGTGCCTCCAGGTAGCCCTTGACGTCTACGAAGTCGAGCCGCTACCGGCCGACTCGGGATTCCGCGGCCTGCCCAATGTCACCCTGCTGCCCCACCTGGGCGGTCCGACCATCGACCGTCGACAGGATGCCGGAGCCCACGGAGTGGACAACATCGAACGGTACCTGAAAGGCGAACCGCTGGAATCGGTGGTTTCGCTCTCGGTCTACGACCGATCGACCTGACCCGAATGCATGACCGGAACCATCCGCCACGATGACAGCGTTTCACATAAGGGCACTTTGATTAATTGGAGAATGTCAGCGTTTTGCAGAAAACCAGGAACCGCAAGGCGGCCGGGCCGAGACATACCCACCGGGTATGCCCGCTGGCCCGACCGCCTGGCCCGACGCCCAAATCCTTGCCGCGCTGACGGTCTCGAATTTATCAAAGCGCCCATAAACTGACGGATTCGATACCATCTGACTGGAACCGCACCTGATTACCAATTACCTTCAACTTCACCATGACAGCAACCATTCACGATCTCAACTGGTGTTTCTCAACGCTGGGTTGCCCCGAACTCGACTTGGAAGGCGCCCTTGATCTGGCCGCTCGCTACGGCCTTCGCCGCATAGAAATACGATCACTGGAAAACCGGATCAATATGCCGGTTTACTTCGCAAAGAAATGGGGGACTGCCGAACGGATCCAGGAGCAACTGACCAAGCGCGATCTCTCCATCGCGTCACTCGACACCTCGCTGAAACTGATCGGCAACAATGAGGAAGATCGTGACGAATTCCTCAGTTTCATTCCGTGGGCCGAAGCTCTTGGCGTTCCCTACCTGAGAGTCTTTGACGGGGGCACGGCCGAAGGTCCTCTCCGACCCGAAGAGCGGGACGAGGCGGTGGCCACCATCCGGTGGTGGCGGGAGAAGCGCGCCCAAGACGGTTGGAAGGTCGATATCATGGTCGAGACGCATAACGCCATCACCTCGACTGCGGCCTGTCAGGAATTGCAGGACGCCCTCTACGACCCGATCGCGATCCTCTGGGACTCCCACCACACCTGGAAACTCAAGGGGGAGGATCCCGCCCTCACATTCGATGCGATCGGCTCCCACGTGCCACACATCCACGTCAAGGACAGCGTGCCCAATCCCGAGAAACGCAATGGCATCGAATACGTGATGCCCTGCGAAGGCGACATGCCTCTGGAAACGCTTCTGGCCAAGCTGGCCGAGGAAGGTTTCAGCGGCACGGTCAGTCTCGAGTGGGAACGGTTGTGGCATCCTTATCTCAATCCCCTGGTCGACGCCCTGGAACAGATGAAGGGGCTCGACTGGATCGGGTGAGAGTCCCGATGCGCGGACGCGATCGGGACGGAGATGGCAGATGGGAGATGGGAGATAGGGTTATGTCTCATGATGTCCTGGCGTCGTGAACCTCCCTTTTTCCCATCCAGTTAATCCTGTAAATCCTGTCCAAATTCGCTTCTAGTCCGATCCGTGTTCGGATACAACTGGGACAGAATTGATTGGGAACGTCTACAGCGCCTTCGTTCGCTGTTTCTCGATCCGTCGTCGATCGATGGGCCCTATTGGCGCGACGATAATGATCTCCTCGCCTATGACCTGACCTTCGCCGCACGCATCGGTTGGAAATGGGATGCCGTGCTGCTTGAACTCAAGCGACGTGAGTGGCAGCCACCGTCAACCCGAATCTACGACTGGGGTTGCGGCACGGGAATCGCCACCCGGCGACTGCTCGCGGCGTTTCCGGATCACCCCTGGAAAAGTGTCACCCTCTGGGATCATTCACCTTTGGCAACCGACTTTGCCCGAAAGCGCATCGAGGAGACCCACCCCGGGATCGATTGCCGGATCCAGCCCCCTGAGCGGATTGATCCGGATTCAATTGTCCTCGTCAGCCACGCTTTGGGGGAAGCCTCCGAGGAGGACCTGCGGATTCTCTGGGAGCAGGCAGTCACGGCACGGTCGGTGATAGTCGTGGAGCCCGGAACCTATGACAGCAGCCGCGCGGTCATCGTCGTTCGCGAGAGTCTCAGGAAACACTTCCAGGTGGTGGCTCCCTGCACGCACCGAAACGCCTGCGGATTGCTGATCGAGGAAAACGTCCGCCATTGGTGCCATCACTTCGGCCAGCCACCGGGCGAGGTTTTCATGGATGGGAACTGGTCCCGCTTTGCCAGGACCCTGGAGATCGATCTGCGCAGCCTGCCCTATTCCTTCATCGCACTGGACAAGAGGGCGCCACAGGAACGCGTCGATGAGTCAAGATTCCTGGGTCGCCCCCGACTGTACAAGGGCTATTGCCGAATCCTGAGTTGCCAGTCGTCAGGGGTTCATGAATACGAACTGCAGAAACGATCGGATAAGAACCTCTGGAAGACCCTGAAAAAGGACCGGCATTCGGGGCTGTTTCATTGGGAGATGGAAGGTGACCGGATCGTGTCGGGGCGGGAGATCGGAGCCTGAACCATCGATTCCCAGCTCTGCTGTAGACCCGGCAGTCTCTTGCCGGGCCAAACACGGATCCAGCCAACCAGAACTCAGGACAGATGCTTCCCGACGGCATATTCATGCGCCGGGACGGACGGCCCGGCGGTCCGTCCCTACCTCCTGACCGATGGTAGGGCGTGGCCGCCGGACGCGCCGCTCCCATGAGCGTACCTATAGCCTAGTCACCTGGCAGCGGCACTTCACCGCTTGCTTCCTCAATTAATGGTAACGTCCAGACCATCGCTCTGGTAGGCCTCCGAGATCGTCCGACCCTGCGGTGGCGTGACCGTGCTGAAGGCACCGGTCTTCGATGTGTAATCGATCAGGCGTACGACCGTTCCGTTTGCTGGTGCATACCCATCAGCCAGGACCACTTCGAGGGTCCCGCCAATGGTCAGAGCACCATTGCGGACGATTGGTTTCGTCGAGCCATTGGTGACCAGGCGAAGCGTACCGGAGGCACCAAGAGTCGCGGTCGTGCCATACAACCGCAACGTTCCGGACGCCACGTCAAGCGTGCCGGTATTGGTCAGATTGAAGGTGCCGTTGGTGCCGCCAAAATTGGCCGAGCTACCGCTCTTGATCAGCGTGCCCGCATTGAGGAAGTCCATCGACGCGGTCGCGTTGTTGGGA
>QNAI01000217.1 GCA_003641745.1 Verrucomicrobiota bacterium
GATCACAGGCAGTATCGTCCGGCATGCGGCGACCATTCTTGTTCGTTGGGACCAACTCCAAGGCGCGTCGCGACGGATACTGCCTGTGATCCAACGCACGAGACAAGTTAGCACTGACCTGTTCGATGAATTCGACCAGAGACATGGAATCATCAACCCGGGATCGCACGATGACCCGATTGGCAAAGTGCCCCACAACCTCATGAGCATCCGGGTGCTCGCGACAATCAACCGCACTGCTGACCGAAATATCGTCTGCTCCCGAAAGTGCGCGCAAGACCAGCTTAAAACTGGCCAGCGAGAGACAATACAGGGAGAAGCCATGCCGCTGACAGAGAAGTCGCAATCGGGCCGTCAGGGCTGGCTCGAACCGATGTTCCAAAATGAATCCAGGGCGGGCGCGGCGACGGCCCACACGACCATCAAGAGGCAACCTGATCTCTCGATCCATACCCACCAGGGTTTCCTCCCAGAAGCGTCTCAGATCGTCTTCTTTCCCTTCGTACAATACCCGCCGTTGCCAGGCGCTCACATCGAGGTATTGGTAGCGAGGAGGTATGAGCCCCGGTTCCCGGCCCTCGCCCAGAGCGCGGTAGGCTTGAGCAAGATCGTTCCAGATTATACCCAGAGAGGTGCCATCCGTAACGGCGTGATTGACCGTGATCATCAGGTAGAAATCCTCCCGATCGAATCGATAGATTTTCACCCTCATCAATGGCGGTTTGGCCAGGTCAAAGGGTTCCTTGCCTTCCTGGTCCGCCGTCCGAACACAAAAGGCGGATCGGCTTCTTTCGGTCAATCCGGCTTTCTTCTCCAAGCTGAAAGGCACCCGGAAACGAGTTTTAATATGTTGGAATACCTTTCCTTGGTCGTCGGCTACCAGACCGGTACGCAACGCCTCGTGACGCTCGATCACGGCGCGCACAGCCCGGCGGAAAAGGCGGGGGTCAAAAGATCCTCTAACCCGCAGGGGTCGGACAATATTTCCGGTCGTCTTGCCCTCACTCTCTGTCACCAGACGCCAATACACGAGTTGGTTGTCTGTCGCCGGCCATGACCGTTTGCGTGACAATCTGCGCAGAGGTGAAACGACGTCCCCACCCTTTTCCCCAATTTCTTTCTCCCTGGCATCGAGATAGACTCCCAAGTCTCCAGGGGTCTGGTAACTGTAAAGATCCTGATAGGACAATGCGACTGACGAAACAGCTCTGACTTTCTGTATCAACCGGAGGGCAGTAAGCGAGTCTCCTCCATGGTCGAAAAAGGATTCGTTCCTCTGGACAGTGCGGCCCAGCACCTCCGAAAAGAACGAGGTCAGGACTTTCTCCCGTTGGGAGGCAGCGACTCGTTCGGTCATATCGCCCAACTCGCCCAACTCACAATCCGGCGCTTCGACCACAGCCTCGATAATCCGCCGGTAGCGAGCGACGAAAGCTTCGGCCCGGGTTTCTGACATCTGCTCGGTCGGATAACTGAACTGAGCGGTCGCCGAACCATCCTCGTTATCGAAAACAAGGAAACTGATCGAATTCTTACGCCAGACATGGGTCCGTCTGAGTCCCTCCACGCGAAGGCCTCCAAGATCCAGGGCGCTATAGGTATTCGGAACCTGGTTGAAGGCAATCTGGCCCAGTTGTCCGCTCCCGAGGGCACTTTTCTGATCGATTGTCTTCAGCAGTGGGCCAACGGGCAACCCGGCATGGGCCAAAGCCTGAGACCCGGCTTTAGCAATATCGCAGACGGCGTTAATCAAACGGGTGTCATCCTGCAACCTGGCCACAACCGGGACAGCATTGATGAAATTCCCGACAACCGTCTCGGCCTCATGGTGGATGCGCGCATCAGCAACGATGGAGGCAAATGGTCTCTCGACTCCCGTCGCTCGGTTGATCAGCACAAGGAACGCAGCAAGGAGAACAAAGTACTGGGTGGTGCCAACCTTTTCCGCCAGATCACGCACGGCATCCATCACCTCGGTGGGGAGATCCAGGTAGAGATACCTGCCGACACAGGTGTCCTCGATTTCCTCAGTCAGATCGAAGGGCAGACTCTGCTTGGGAACACCCTCGGCAAACACCTGGTTCCAGAACTTCTCCAGGCGAGGCCGGTTTTTCTCTCTCCAGACCTCAAGCCACTTTTCAAAGTCATAGGCCTGGAGGTTGACCGCCGGAAGACGGGGCTCAGATCCTACGGCATAAGCTCGATAAGCGGTGCCGAGCTCGCTGAACAGTCGGACCAGTCCCATCCCGTCCGTGACTCCATGCGAAATGGTGATCAACAGGAGAGTCTCGTCTCCGGGCAGACGAATCACCTGGAACGCGTAAGCGGGATCAACCGGAGGAGGGAGTCCGGTCAATGCCGTCTCCTTGTAGATCAAACGAATCCGATCATCCAATACCGCCAGGGGAAGATCACGGAGGTCCTCTCGTTTGAGGTCGACCCGGGCACCCTCTCGGTAGTCCCGAGAAATCCGCCCATCCTCCAGGAAATGGGTGCGCAGACGGAGACTCTCGTGACGATTCAGGACATGATTGATGGCCCGTTCATAAGCCTGATCATCGAACCTCCCGGCCACTCGAAAGGCGCGGGTGATCCCACCGCCTTTTTGTATGGGGCGAGATAGAGCAACTTTCAGATTCTCTACTTGTTGATCAGTCAGGAAGACCGGGTCGCGAACGGGGGAAACTTCGATCGGCGGGTAATCGGCAACCTGTCTACCATGGGGCGAACAGACAATCGCCCGAGCCAAGCCCACGGGTGTCGGATCACCGGTAAGTTGGAGATATTCTATTTCAAGACCGAATCGCCTGCGAATCCTTCGCAGGATCCGAAGGGCGCTGACCGAGTCGCCACCCAAATCAAAGAGTGATACCCTCTCCGGAACGTGGTCCAGATCCAGAACATTCGCAATCAGCTCACGTACAACGGACAGCACTTCTCCCTCGACGTCCCCAATTTCTATGGACGAGCTACCCGCCAAGGCATCGGGAAGAGCCAACCCGGTCGCTTTCGGCCAGGAAGGCCGGAAACCGACCAACGGAAGCCCGGAAGAACCGACAAACAAGTCGGCCAGACGCAGAAAATCCGAACAAAAACAATCAATGGTTTCCTCATCGAAAATCTCCGGGGCATAGCTGATCCGCAATCGCATGGCCCGGCCCGAGTCCAGAAAGTTGGTGGACATCAAGGCCAGCAGCAATCGGGTCTGCCCTTCAAGATGTCGCACCTGCGTTCCGGACAGGTCGAAGCCCTCGCATATGTCGCGCATCTCACTGAAGATGAATCCATTGATTGGATCCTCCAGATTCGACTCACCCATGGGAACGAGCTTCCGAATCTCCAGAGCCGGGAAGAAGCGGTGATCCATGACCAAACCCAATGATTCAGTCACCATCTCCAGGACGCCCTTGAGGCTGAGGGGTTCAGACAGGGTGAACCGGGCCACGATGGGATTGGAAAAATCACCGATCATTCCGTCGAACCGGGGATCTTCCCTGAGATTGATCGACGTCCCGACCAGGAAGTCATTCTGACCGGAATAGAGCTTCAACAGGCCAACATAGACCGCGAAGCCAAGACTGTATGAGGTGACACCTTCTGATCTCGCATGTTCACGGATGCGTCTCGCCAGATCGCGCGGAAAGTCGAGGTATCGGATGCGGCCTTGAGAAACACGAAACCCGGGCAGAGCCTCGGGAAAACCCGGAAACCGGATGGGTAAAGCGTCTCGCAGGTAGTCGCGCCAAAAGACCTCGCTGGCCTCCTCGTGCTTGCGCTCGGAAACCTTGCGATACCAAAGCTGGAAATCAAGAAACTGTCGTTCTGCTCTGGGTGAATCGATCTGCTGCCCGGCAAGAACCCCATTATAGGTCCGACTGATCGCTGCAAACAGATCCGGAAGCGTTCCCCCATCAACGGCTATATGCAGTACTTTGACCAGAAGGACCCATCTGGTCGCGGATACCTCCAGCACCTGC
The DNA here is from genome assembly GCA_003641745.1 of Verrucomicrobiota bacterium. Taxonomy (GTDB): domain Bacteria; phylum Verrucomicrobiota; class Verrucomicrobiia; order Opitutales; family Opitutaceae; genus B12-G4. Next base: position 3,978 of record QNAI01000217.1, read on the forward strand.
AGCTTCAAGATCGGTCCGGAAAAAGCGTCCAATCCCTCTCGCACAAACTGTTCGAGGGCCACCAAACCCTGGTTTTCCATCGAACCAGATCCACTTAAAGAGCCCCAATCAACCCTGGGCTCAAGATCCGGCAAGACTTTCTGGGCCCATGAACCGTCCCCTGAAGGCACCAGTATGGTTCGAAGAGGTTCCTGTTGCCTGACCACGAGGTTGACCGCCTCCTGCAGTGCAGTCCGATCCAGAGATCCTTTCACCAAAAAGGCTCGTCCCAGAACACTGACCGGTTCTCCAGGATGAGCCTGAACCTTCGCCACGTAGTGCGCCTGCTTGGAGCCGAGAGGCCAGAGGCTGAAACGATCCACTGATTCGAGTTCAATCCGGCCCGAAGAAATCCCGCTGCGGCCGAGGCGATGCCAGGACCGGATGACTTCGTTGATCGACCTTCCATCCAGAAGTTGGGAGGGCGGGAGCTGTTGATTCAGTTCTTCAGCAGCCTTGGCAGCCAGACGCAAAGCGAGGAGAGAATCGCCTCCCTGGCTGATAAAGCTTCGGGAAGCATCAATCCGATCAATGCGAAGCACCTCGCAAAAAACGGGTAGGAGGCGCTCCTGGATCCCGTCAATCAGATCATCCTCGGTTCCATCACTCGGGGACAGGGAAAGTCCCTCCCTTGCCGGGGCCAAAAGTCGCTCAGTCAGTTGTTTTCGATCAATCTTCCCATTTGGATTCAACGGCAGCTCATCGACGACCCGGATGGTCGCCGGGACCAGGAAATCGGGTACACTCCGGGCCAGACGCCGACGCACCTGATCAGCATCGGTTCGCACCCCGGCCGATGGCACGACAGCTGCGGCCAGGAACTTGCCCCTAGGGGGCTGATCCACCATGACCACCGCTGCCCGCTGGATACCCTCAACCTTCCGGAGCTCTGTCTCAACCTCACCCAATTCGATCCGGAAACCACGGATCTTGATCTGATCATCGACTCGCCCGACAAAGGCGAGGATCCCATCCGAACGCCAGAGAACGCGATCGCCCGTCCGGTAGAATATCTCTTCTGGAAAACCGGGGATCTGGACAAACTTTTCCTCGGTCAGGTCCGGGCGGTCCCGATAGCCCAGAGCTACCCCGGGTCCCCCAATCATCAACTCGCCTTCACAGCCGATCGGGGCAGGCAGGTCGCCGGGACCGACCACGACCAATGAGGTGTTGCTAATCGGTCGGCCAATCGGCACAGGACCGTCTGCCGCCCGGTAGGATGCCGGCAGTCGGTAGGTCGAGGCGAACGTGGTGGCCTCGGTGGGACCATAACAATTGATCAGGTTCGTGTTCGGCAAGAGGTTCAATGCCCTCTCCACATGATCCCGGGAAAGCGCTTCGCCACCGGTCAAGAGTTGACGAATCGGGGCAAAGGTCTCAACCGCCTCGTCGACCATGAAGTTGAACAAGGAACAGGTCAGCCAAAGCGTATCGACATTATAACGACGAATGAGCTCACCAAGGATCTCGGGAGTCGGGACCCGGTCGGGATAGAGGACGCAACGGCCTCCGAGCAGCAATGCCCCCCAGATCTCAAAAGTCGAGGCATCAAAGGCGGCCGGAGAAAGATGGATAAGGGACGTATCCCGACTCAACTCAATGTAGTCGATGCCGAAGAGCAGACGCAGGATCCCCCGGTGAGGGACTTCCACCCCCTTGGGACGGCCGGTCGAGCCCGAGGTAAACATCACATAAGCCGGTGAATCAGGTCCAGCACTGGACACGGGTGGATGGGTCAGAACCCTACCGGCCCGGGTGGCCTCAAAACAAGGGAGACCAAGGCCTCTCCCCGTGGCAGCCCAGCCGCCGCAGGTCACCAGGCAGGCTGCACCGGATTCATCGATCAGCAGACTCAGTCGCTCATCCGGAAACTCGGGATCCAGCGGGAGGTAGGCGCCACCTGCTTTGAGCACGGCCAATATGGCCATGATCTGCTCGGGGCACCTGGGACCAATGATGGCCACGAGTCCCGATTCCACCTTGGCTTCACGGGCCAACCGGGCGGCCAATTCATTGGATCTGCCTTCGAGTTCGGCGTAAGTCCAGGTCTGATCAGCAAAGACAAGAGCTACTCTCTCGGGATCCTGCCGGGCCACCCGGGAAAAGCGTCCATGAACTGTTTCATCATGCGGATAGGGGTCCTTTCGGATGCCCCAGGACAGGATCTGTTCGCGCTCGACCCCGCTGATGACGTCAAGTTCCCCGACCGTAAGATCGACTCCGATCAGGAGGCTCTCAAGGGCAGTTCGAAATCGACCGGCCATCCATCGGGCGTTTTCGCCCGGAAACCGGCATGGATCATAAGTCAGGACAAAATCCCAATTCGGACTCCGGTAAAGCTGCAGGGTCAGGGGAAGTTCGGTTCGAGCTTCCAGAATCGCTTCACGCGAGGCCCAGCGAGCATCGTCGCGGTGCAATCGATCCGTTAATTCATAGCCCTCAAATCCGGCCAGACTGTCAAAGAGAGGCTGTTCCGGTCGCAACCCAGCCGCCCGGCGCATCAAGGTCAGAGGGGCCTGCTCATGCGGTCTCATC
>QNAI01000218.1 GCA_003641745.1 Verrucomicrobiota bacterium
CGAAGGCAAGGGGTGGATGTACGAGGGCGGGACGCGCGAACCGCTCATTGCCAGTTGGCCCGGGAAGATCGGTCCAGGCACCCGATGTTCCACTCCGGTCATCAGCACGGATTTCTTCCCGACCTTCCTGGAGGCGGCCGACCTGCCGCTGCGGCCGGATCTGCACATCGACGGCGTCAGCCTGATGCCGCTGCTGACCGGGACCGGTGAACTCGATCGCGAAGCCATCTACTGGCACTACCCTCATTACGGAAACCAGGGCGACACGCCCGGCTGCTCGATCAGGGCCGGAGACTGGAAATTAATCGAATACTTCGAGGACGGTCGCCTGGAACTCTATAACCTCAGCGAGGATCTCGGTGAATCCACGAACCGGGCCGACACAGATCCCGGGACGAAAACGCGGTTGAAGACGATGCTCGACGATTGGAAAGACTCGATCGAAGCCGTCATTCCCAAGCCCAATCCGAACTGGAAGGGATAATCATTCGGTCACCGGGAATGGAAGTGTGAAGAATTGCCGATCTCGGATACAATGGTTTGTTTTCGGTTTCCAAACAATCCGTAGCAACTGGGTTGAACATGCAAGCCCTGGTTGAATGTTCAATTGCGCGCAAAACAGCAGACTGATCAGGTAGGGCGTGGCCGCCGGACGCGCCGCCCCATAGGCTGATCAGGTAGAGCGTCGCGCGGTCCCATAGACTGAGTCTTGTCCGAGATGCCTGCCTTCGACGGCGCTTTACGAATGCAGTGCAAAACAAACCGTAGTGCACTACGGTTTGTTTGATTGTATTGATAAATACGATACAATCGCCTACAGCCTACAGCCTACAGCCTACAGCCTACAGCCTACAGCCTACAGCCTACAGCCTACAGCCTACAGCCTACAGCCTACAGCCTACAGCCTACAGCCTCTTAATTCAGCCGCGCTGTCTGCGGCGCGTAATCCCCCTCCTTCCGCCAGACATCGAGCATCAGCTCATAGCGTTCCAGATCCATGCCGGTGTAGATGCAGTTGCTGGTTCCGAAGACATAGCCGCCGCCCGGCATGCCATCCCTCAGGGCGCGGCGGGTATCGGCCACCACCTCTTCGTCCGTGCCGGTCTGAAGGGTGGCGCAGTTGACGTTGCCGATCAGGCAGACCCGGTCACCGACCAAGCGCTTCACCTCGGCCAGGTCAACCTGGCCCTGCGGGTCGAGGCTGTGCAGGGCATGGGGTCCGCCCTCCAGCAAAGCGTCGAGGATCGGCATGATGTTTCCGTCGGTGTGCTTGATCACGTAGAACCCAAGTTCCTTGTATCCACGAACCAATTGCGCAAGATAGGGCGTCACGAATTCGTCAAACATGGCCGGCGACAGGAAGGGGCCTTCGTTGAAACAGTAATCCGCGCAGAGCACGAATACGTCGACCGAGCCCCAGTTCCTGATCTGTGCGGCTCGCAGCAGCTTCCCGTCAACCCATCCCTGGGTTCTGTCCTTCATCTCCTGCGGCTTGTCGGCCAGATTCATCACGAATTCCATCATGTGCTCGCCGGAAGGCACACTGAAGGTGGCATCGCCGTGCAGACAGAAGGCGTGCCGACCGTTGTCGAGGGATCGGGCGTGATCGAGGGAAGCCCGAATGTCCTCGTCCCTCCACTCTGCCGGTTCGTAGTAGATCATCCCGGAGAGGTCAAAACGCTGCAGGGTCTGGACGTAAAGATCCCCGAGGTCTCTCTGGTGCAAACTCTGTTCGGTCGCACTCATCTGGAGCCATTGGTAGAAACGGCGCTGGGAGGTGTGCACCCGGCCGAATGCCTCCATGGTCAGGTAGAAGGCCAGTTCGAAGTGGGGGACGCGCCCGGCGGGCGGGCGGCGCTCAAGGGCGGCGAAAAGGGCTTCGCGAGGGGTCATGGGGGTCATTGCTTGTTACCGAGGGTGTGATGCCACCGACATCTTCCAATCGTGAATGCTGATCCACGATTAAAGCTTTGACCCCTTGGAAGGGCAACGTGCGATTTGCTGCCGGGTGGAGGCTTCGAACGGTTTCACTTGCGATCGATCCGGGTTCGATTGTGCTATCCTGTCCATGACTGACCAGCGGCCAAATATTCTCTTCATCTGGACGGATCAGCAGGCGCCCGGGGCGATGAGTTGTGCCGGCAATCCCCACCTTCACACCCCGGCCATGGATTCGCTGGCCGAAAAGGGAATCCGATTCGAACAAGCCTATTGCACGGACCCGATCTGCGTGCCGTCGCGTACCAGCTGGCTGACCGGGACCATGCCGCACGAGAACGGGGTGACCTTCAATATCGAGGATCAATCGATCAACCGACCTCCGCTGGCACCCCTCTTGCGTGAGTCGGGATACGATACGGGTTATGTGGGTAAGTGGCATATACCGCGCAGCGCGGAGGATACCGATTGGCACGGTTTCGACTTCGTCCGGCACGCCCGCAACAACCGGCTCGATCCGGACGTTCCGGGAGCATCGATTGAGTTTCTGCGACGGGACCGGACTTCCCCGTTCTTTCTCGTATCTTCCTTCGTCAACCCCCACGATATCTGTGAGTGGGCTCGCATGACCGCTGGCATGGGCGGGTCCCTGCCCAATGGGGAGATCCCGCCGCCACCACCGGCCCGGGAGTGTCCGCCCTTGCCGGACAATTTCGAGATCCCGCGTCCCGAACCGTCCGCAATCCGGGCCCTGCAGGCGCTCGCAGCGGGAACCTACCCCACGGTGGATTGGGGAGAAGACCTCTGGCGGCAGTACATCTGGGCCTATCAACGGCTGATCGAGAAGGTCGATGCCCGGATTGGCATGATCCTCGATGAGTTGAAGCGGAGCGATCAGGACCGCAATACGGTTGTCGTCTTCAGCAGCGATCACGGGGACGGCTCCGGGTCGCATCACTGGAACCAGAAAACCCTGTTCTACGAGGAAATTGCCGGTGTGCCCATGATTGTCCGACCGCCGTTCTGTCCGGGCTCAGGCGGCAGCGACCGTCGAAACCTGGTCAGCATGAATCTCGATTTCTTTCCCACCGTTCTCGACTATGCCGAGGTGCCGATCCCGGATGGCCTGTCCGGTCGGAGCCTGCGCCCGATTCTTGAAGCAAGGCCTGGCGCCGGGGGACACGAATTCGTCATCAGCCAGAATGACCTCGCGCCGGACTACGGGGTCAGTGGTAGGGTCTTCGGGCGGATGATACGGGGTGAGCGATTCAAGTACGCCCGTTATTCGGCTGGTGACGATCGTGAGCAGCTCTTCGATCTGGATGACGATCCCGGTGAAACCCGCAATCTGGCCTACGAACCGGTATTCGCGGAAGAAAAACGGAGATGTCGCGATCAATTGGATACATGGATGCGGGAATTCAACGATCCCTTCCTGAAATCGGAAAGGTAGGGCGGGGCCTCCGCGTGCCCGCCGCCACATACATGAAGCTGTAGTCGCGTCGCTGTGTCGACGCGTTATTTCTCCTCTATCACCGCCACCCCATATGCCTCAAGTTCGAGCTTCCCGGGTACCTCGTTGTCGGTCAGAAGGTCCAGACCCGATGGCAGACCGGCAACCATCCTGGTCTCCGGGTAATGGTTGAGCACGAACCAATGGGTCCGGTCGTCCGATTGCCGAACCACGATCTCGACGAAGGAATCGGCGGAAGCCAGGGGTTCGACCGGCAAGTGTCCGGCCAGAAACGACACCAGATCGTTCGCAGCCTCACCGTCCGCCAGTGACGCGAAATACCAAGCTTCGCCCTGCCCGGCCTTGTTCCGGGTCAGGGCGGCGTGCCCCGCCGCCTGGTGGATGGCGCCTCCTTCCCGGTCAACGACCCAGGAGGCGATGCTCTCGGCTCCTCTCAGATCCGCTATTTCGTAGATGTCCGCATAGGTGCCGGGCCTGCCGTCATAATTGATGGATATCGGTTTCCCGCTGGTTGTACCCCATTCTTCAATACGAAGGCCGAAGAGTTTATCGAGTCCGCCTCCGGGCGGGGTGGTTGGAATCTTGTGATTCATGGCATCGCGGGTTCCGAGTTGGGCCGTGGCCAGGACGGTGCCGCCGTTTTCCACGAATGTCGTCAACCTGGCGATCAACACCGCGTCCACCTTTGCGAACGACGGAAGGATGAGCATCTGATAACCGGCGAGTTCATCGTTGGCATCCACCATGCCGACGGCGTAGTGGCGTCGCGCAAAAGCTTCGAAGAGCGCCTTTTGCTGGGGGTAGGGGCCGGGGAGTTCGTGACTCATGGTCGACCAGAGATGATTCTGGTCGAGGTCGGTCAGGATGCCGATGTCAACCCTCGGAGCACTTCCCTTGATCGCCGGCATGAGCTTCTTGAGCTCCTGACCCTCCTGCACGAGTTCATGGAAACGTCGTCGCCTGATATTGTCGTGGTCGAGGACCCCGTGCCAGTGCATCTCGGCCCCGAAGCGACACGTCCGCCAGCGGAAATGGAGGATCCCATCGGCGCCGTGTCCGACCGACCGCCAGGCCCACAGACGCATTTGCCCGGGTTCGGGATTGGGCATCAGGAAATTTGCCTGACCTCCGGGTCCCGACTGTTGTTCCATGACCACGAAAGTGCCGGTTGCGGCGGCGGTTCCGCTCAGCATGAACGACGAACCGGAATAGGCCCCGGTCTGTGGGGGGAGGAAACCCGGGTAGATGTCGACCGAGTAGAAATCGAGGTCGGTCCCCATCCCCCAGTGGTCGATGTGCTCAAAGGTCCCGTTGTGGGTGACCCACCAGGTCGGATTGGCCGCCCTGAGGATGTCGATCTGCTCCCTCTGAAAGTCGAGCAGACTCTCGCTGAGGAAGCGGTGGTAGTCGAGTTGCTGGGTTGGATTCTCGTAGGTGGGTGCCTGCTTGCGCGGAGTGTCGATTTCGCTCCAGGATGAATACGTCTGGCTCCAGAAGCGCGTGCCCCAGGCCTCGTTGAGCTTCTCGAGATCATCTTCATATCTGTGCCGCAGCCACCTGCGAAATCGCCTCTGGCAGGCGCCGCAATGACATTCGCTGAAATGGCAGAAGAACTCGTTGTCCGTCTGCCACCCGATGACGAGCGGATCATCCTTGAAGGCCTCGGCCATGGCTCCGGTGATGCGCCTCGATTCCTCCCTGAAGCCGCGGCGGTTCGTGCAGACGTGCTGCCGGCTGCCGTGCTGCATGGGACGACCCTCATTGTCCACCCGCATCCATTTGTCGTGATCCCGGGTCAACCAGCGCGGCGGGGTGGCCGTGGGCGTGCAGAGGATGGTCTCGATCCCGTACTTCCCCATTTCCGCAATGGTCTTCTGAAATAGTTCAAAGTGAAAATCGTCCCTCTGGGGTTCCATGACATCCCAGGCAAACTCGGCCATGCGGACGACATTGATGCCGGCTTCGGCCATCCAGGCAGCGTCGTTGGCCCGGTCGGCCTCCGACCAGTGCTCCGGGTAGTAGGTACAACCGAAAAGATAGTTCCTGAGCGGGGCGGGACGATTGCGGCGCGGTGTGGGCATCGGACCCCCATTCAGTCATGATGATTAACCGAGGGCGAGACTGTCCTGATGAAATTTCGCGACCCGGACTCGACCGGAGCGACTGCGGGGTCATTGCTCATTATCTTGCATGCCAATGCGATTACCGAGGCAGTCGCTCTGCCGACATCAGCCTATGTGCTTTGACCCCTCGAAGCCCCCTTGCCGGATTATTCCACCTCGACCGAGAATCGCGCGCAGGTTATTGCTCCGATCGAATTATTTTTTCCACAGACCACAGACCACAGACCACAGACCACAGACCACAGACCACAGACCACAAACCACAAACCACAGACCACAGACCACAGACCACAGACCACAGGCCACAGGCCACAGACCACTGCACCAGATGAACGCGCGAGAAAGATTCAACGCCACCCTACGCTACGAAGACCGCGATCGCTGTCCCCGGATCGACTTCGGCTTCTGGGCGGAATGTCTCGATCTCTGGCGGGAGCAGGGAATGCCTCCGGGGGTCAATCGTCGGACCACGGATGCCTATTTCGGAATGGACGGCTTCATGCGGTACTATCTGTCGCCCGAGGGGACGGACGGCGCCTCGCTGATCGATCGTGGCATGATCGTCCCGGAGGGCGTTAGGGTCGGCCTCGCTCCTTTTTTCCCGGAAAAGGTACTGGAGGATCTCGGCGACCAGGAACTGGTCCAGAAGGCGGACGGGACTCGGGTCCGGCGGCATCGGAGGATGAGTTCGATCCCGGTCCAGGAAGATCACCTTCTTCATGACCGGAAATCTTGGGAAACACATTATCGGCCGAGATTGGATCCCGGATCCGAGGAACGGTTTCCAGTGGATTGGTCCGAGTTTGACCGAGTCTCTCAGGACCATTCGCGCGAGCATATCCTGGTGCTCCCGGGTGGCAGTCTCTACGGTTGGCTTCGCAATTGGATGGGGATGGAAGCGATCTCTTACCTGGTCTACGACGATCCGGTGCTGTTCGAGGAGATGGTGGAGACGGTGTGCGACTGTATCCATGGAACCCTCACACGAGTCC
>QNAI01000219.1 GCA_003641745.1 Verrucomicrobiota bacterium
ATTGGCGCGCAATTGCCGGCTGCGAAGCGAAAAGTAGACCTCGCCGCGTTGCTCGACGAATCACGATCTGAACGGTCCTGAAATGCCCTGTTATTTCGACTCGAGTGTCATTCTCTGCTCGCTTCTCCAGCAAGCGGGTGCTGATGCAGTCGTTGGGATCTGGGAGTCACAATCCGAACGTGTTTCATCAGTTCTGTTGGAGGCTGAATGTGTGACCGTGCTTCGTCGCGCGGCCGCGCTCCAACCCACTCGCAGTGCCAGTCGATTTTTGTCCGCACGGCTCGACGCTTTGGACGAATTATTGAAGGGTATCCACCTTAGGAATGTAGATATAGAGGTGTTGCGATGCCTCCGTCAGGAGCCAAGGTTCGGAGGATGTCGAACTCTCGACGCTATTCACCTGGCAACCGCTCTACTGTTTCAGGAACAGAGCGAGGACCCAGTAATCGTGGCTACGATGGATGAACGGATGAAGTTGCTGTCCGTCAGTCTGGGTCTTCCGGTGGCCTGACTCTCTGGAGGTCATTACTGGGGGCTGGAAGGGGTCAGGGGACCACAAACTACACGGCCTGACCCTATTGGATCGCTCTGGTCGTGGACTTCAAATAACTCGCTATCGCCAATTTCCACTCGGCGGATTTGGTGTCCGCCTCTATCGCCTCGACACCTTTTCCCAATTGCTTCAGGCACTCGGCAAGCAGCGTCCCGATTCTCTGGGCTGGCAATCGAATTCAGATCCGATGAGTATCGTCCGGTCCCTCTGAAGACGGTAAATCTGATGCCTGCAATTCATCGATTGAAGATCTCTACATCACCCCTGGTTATGCTCATGGCATCGGTCGGGATATGTCTCTTCGTTGGGTGCGCGTCTCGCCAGACCGCGACTTTGACCCTGATGCCTCCGCCGGTCATTTATCAGGATTCTGCCATCGACCCCTTTGCTCACCTCTCCGCGGAGCAGAAAACTACTGAAACCCAAATATTTTTCGCCACCAACCGGACTCCCGAGAGCTCCACGGACGAGGTCATTTATGGCAACCGGCCTGACTCAATCCTCCACCTGGGTCGTGCCATTATCGCCATGGGGGACGCGGATGCGGATTGGGATGATCTGAGGGAGTATTCACTCAATGGCAGCGAAATGGATCCTCTGTCGGTGAGACTCGAAAGTATTGAGGAACTGGCCACTATGCCGGAATCCGGCCATCCGTCCGGGCACGAATTGGATCCCGGACTTCAGATATTCGTAGATCGGATCAATGCAGAGCTCGCTTCGGCTGTAGATAAAGAGATCATGGTCTTTATTCATGGTGCCAAAGCGAACTTTGCCGACGCGGCCATTCTGACGGCCGAAATCGACCATTTTGCCGGACGTGACTTTGTCGGCGTCGCCTACGCCTGGCCGTCTCATCAGAGCATCTTGAACTACCTTGTCGGGACCGACGTGAAGCGTGCGCTGAACTCCAGCCACGGGCTGGATCACTTCATTCGGCTGCTTGCCGAACACACGTCGGCCCAACATATCAATATCCTCGCATACAGTGCCGGAGGTAAGGTGACGACCAAGGCCCTCTTTGAACTGCGAAATGCCTTTCCTGAACTTGGATTCAAAGAATTGAAGGCTAAATTCCGGATCGGGTCCATTGTTCTTGCCGCTATCGATGTTGATGTGGACGTGTTCTTCGAACGAGCACCGGCGATCAGCGAGCTTGCGGAGCAGGTGGTAATTACCATCACCGATGATGACAACGCCCTGAAATCGGCCAAGACTGTCATGGGTGGAGAGGCTCGGGTCGGGTCATCGGAAGCGGAAGCCGTCGAAAGGGCGTTTATTGACTCACATCACCTTGAGAATATTGAAATCGTTGATGTTTCGATTGGGAGTGAGTTGAGAGGATTCGACATAGTCGGACACCACTATTGGTACCGGCATCCATGGATGAGCAGTGACATCGTCTTCCTGATGCGCACCAATCTGCCCCCCGATCGACGGGGACTTTCCCCCACTGAAGACAAGGGCATCTGGCAACTGTCTGCGGAATATCCCGACAGAATCAGGAAAGCGGCAGAAACCGAACTCGAGGGTCAATGGTGAAAGGTGTACGAAGGGGACGGTGTACGAAGGGGACGGACCTAGTTGTTAAGTAACTGCAGCTGTGGGGGGAAAAGGGCATACCGTTTCAAGGTCTGAAGATTCGAATCCAGGTCGATGGGAAGATGAGGTTCAGGCAAATCTGTCCATTGCCCTCTTTTGGACCAAGGTGGTCTTCTGTGAGAAAGGGAAGTGACATCGTGCCACGCGATTGAAGACTCGGTGTCCGGTTGCGAGGACCTCTCATCCATGACGGCATTGTAGCGGGCGACCGTTTGATCACCCGGGTCGGTGCGGGTGGGTTGTCGTGACGGTTTCCATCCGTGGCACCGCCACGGTACCAGCTGGCCTACGATCTCTTCGGTTGCTGGTGACTTTCGTTCTTGCCTTTCCGAGAGGTGGTGTGAAAAAACGTCCCTTTCCAAGGGGTCGATAGCTCAATGGTAGAGCAGTTGCCTTTTAAGCAATTGGTTCGGGGTTCGAGCCCCCGTCGACCCACATTTGCCAAGTTGGAAGGAGGAAGAAAGAAGGCAGAAGTCGCGGCGGGCCCGGAGGTCCATCCCTACCTGATCTGACAGGCGTGCGGGTTGCGGGGCAAACGCGCTGGTCTATGCCGGCTTTGGAAAGCGGGTGAAGGTGACCCGGTTTACGATGCGGTCCGCGAGGGTGGGCTTTTCCATGGGTTCCTGGGAGACTTCGGTCAGGAGTTTTTCCATGAAGAGGGCACGTTCCTCCTCGGTTGACCGCATCTGGTGGCGGAGTTCGACCATTTCGCCTCGGTAGAGGAGCCAGCCAGCCTTGAATTGCTTGGCGACGGGCGATTGCGCGACCGCGTGGATGAGGTTCTTGCGGCGGCGGTTCGAAAAATCGCTGTCGAGGGAGAGGTTGACGCGTTCGAGCAGTTCCCGGGTCGGCGGGTCCAGGTCGCCCAGGTCGATCTTGAGCAACTGGGCCCTGAACTCCAGCAGGTGCTGTCGGATTTCGTGGGTTCTTGCCCGGAACGCCAGGCGAAGCGAATGCATGCTCCAGCGCTCCATCTCGTGGGCGACGAGCAGGAGCTTGAACTCGTTGTTCAGGCTCTTCATTTTCCGTCGGCCACACGACTTTTGAGGCCGGTTCTCAGACAGGGCCTGGAGCTGGACAACGAGCGCGCGCTCAAAGTCGGAGAGTCGCTTGATGAAGCGAAGCGAACGCCAGAGGGAGCTGAAGACGGAAAGCAGGATCTGGGTGCGCTCCTCGTCGTCGCACCAACCCAGCATGAAGAGGGATTCAGCGGCGAAATCGAGATAGTGGGAGACGAGCTGTCCGAACGCTTCGTTGTTTCCACGCACCGCACTCTTGAGGTCGGAACGGAGAAGCGATCGCTCGCGGGCAGCAGGCGTAACTCCCGTCATCAGACGAGATGATTTGGGCATATTCGTGATTCTAAGGATCAGCGTTCGCGGTCGCCGAAGCGACGCGACAGTTCTTCCCGGCAATCCCTCATCACCCGCAGCCAGATTTCCCTGAGATCAAAAAGTCGAATCCGACTCTGTGCCTTGAAGTAGGACAGGGGAGGACTCTTGGATTCATCCATCTCATTCAGCATGGCGAGTGAGATATTAAGTTCGCTCATAGAGCGTTTGAACATGCAGACCGCCAGTGAATAGTCGCCCATGTCCAGCGAATGCACGGACAACAGGGCGGTTTGCTCTCCCCGAAAAAGCGATGACTGAAACGATAAAGCGGTGCGTGCGGGTATCCGTGCCGCACACGCGGGTGCAACCTGCTCCCATGCCTTGTGCAGCCAGACGTAGAGGGCTTTGGATGCGATGAATATCGGGTGCTTGTGGATGGTATAGGGATCAGGCTCACCTTCCTGCTCACCCAACTCAGACCCGGTTGCGGCACACTCAGTTTCCGGGCCTTCTTCGGCCAGTGGGTCGTCATTCGTCCACGCATCTTCATCCCAACCCATCTGATGAGCGACTTCGTCAATACGGTCGGTACGGTCGAGGTACTTTTCGTAGTATCCAAGGTAGGCCTGGACGGTTTTGTCCTGGTTTCGCAGGTAGCTCTCCCAGTCAAACTCGTTCCAAGCGATTTCCCACGACTCTTCCCAGTCGCCGTCAGAATAGCCTTCGAATTCGTAATTGCTCATTAGTACTCAGAAGAGATAGGGAATACCCCTCAGCTCGAAAATAGGACCACAGGTCATGAAAAAGCAATCCAATAGTGACCCAGATAGGGGATACCCCTATTGGTGACTAAGTGTTTCAACTCTAAGGGTTTGCAAATGAAGGCGATTTTTGGCCGAATCCGCGGAGTTTTGGGCGAAGTCGGCATTTCGCCCGGTTTTCTCCGGTTGACGGGGGATCCTCTGATCGGCTTGCTGTCCTTGGGTAACCACTCATGCCAGACCTATCAAAGCCATGTCCGAGCCGCCTCCCGTATTTCACCTGACAGCTCACTTTTCCGGAAGGGTTCAGGGAGTTGGTTTTCGCTACACGGTCTACCAGGTTGCGAAGGAGTTTGAGGTGTCGGGATATGTCCGGAACCTGGCGGATGGTCGGGTATGTCTGGAGGCCGAAGGCAGGCAGTCCGAGGTCGAGTCGTTTCTCGAAACTGTCCGGGATCGGATGGACGGGCTGATTCGTGAGGTCGAGGATACGACGGATACGCGGTCCGCCTTCTTCAGTGGATTTTCGATTCGATGAACGGGACACCGAAAGCAGTGATAGAAATCGACGGCCTGACGAAGGAATTCGATATCGGCCTTCGCGGTGTCAGACTAAGGGCGGTAGACCACCTCGGGTTGAGTATCCCGCGCGGCGGTATCTTCGGGCTGCTTGGTCCGAACGGGTCAGGAAAGAGCACCACGATCAAGATCATTCTGGGGTTGATGCAGCCGACCTCCGGAACCTGCCGGGTGCTCGGTGGGAGTGCGGCTGATCCGGATGTGAGGAGACGGATCGGTTACCTTCCTGAGTCGCCCGATTTTTATCGCTTCCTGACGGGGTGGGAACTGGTTGAGTTCTACGGCCGAATGTCCGGCCTCAGTGGGGCGGTACTTGGCGAGAGTGTTGAACGTGTTCTGGACCGGGTCGGGCTGGTCGAGGCGAGCCGGCGTAAAATCGGGACTTATTCCAAGGGAATGCTGCAGAGGGCAGGATTGGCTCAGGCATTGGTTCATGATCCCGACCTGATTATCCTTGATGAGCCGACCGCGGGCGTTGATCCGATCGGGGCGCAGATGATCGCGGAGATCATCCTGGCTCTCAAGGCCTCGGGAAAATCCGTCCTTTTGTCCTCGCACCTGCTGGCCCAGGTGGAAGGGGTCTGCGACCGCGTGGCGATCCTCGATCGCGGTAAGGTCGTGCTCGAAGGATCGGTCGAGGAATTGCTCAGCGAGAAGAACCGTCGCATGGCTGTATTTGAGGGGCTCCCGGTCGAGAAGGAATCGGCGTTGCTGGCCTGGCTCGAGGCCAATGGTGCGGCCGGAGCGTCGATTGATAACCCGCGAACGACGCTCGATCAGATCTTCATCGATCGGGTGGGCAAAGGCACGGCGGGTGAGTCCGGCGACAAGATCCAGGAGGTGCGCCCATGAACCGGAGGGTCTGGTTCATCGCACGGTTGACCCTGACCGAAGCTTTCCGGCAGCGTTTTCTGACGGTGATCGTGCTGCTCGGGATCGCCATGATCGCGGGTGCGCGGGCCATGGGCACCTTTGATTTCGGGTCGTCGGAGCTGAAATTCACGGCCGATCTGGGATTTGGAGCCATCACTTTCTTCGGTACCATCCTGGCGGTGGCCATGACGGCGCAGCTCTTCTTCGCCGAATTGGAGAGCCGGACGGCATTGACGCTACTGGCGCGCCCGGTCGGGCGGGCCGAATTTGTTTTTGGCAAGTTTCTTGGCGTCGTGCTGGCACTGTTTGCGTTTGCGGCATTGATGACGCTGATCCTGGTCACACTCCTGGCATGGCGCGGCAGCGTCCTTGGAGGTTCAGGATCCACGCAGGCGCCCAAGTTTTCAGCGGTCGGGCTGGTCGGGTTCGTTCTCGCGTTGAAGCTGGCGCTGACCGCGGCGATCACGTTCTTCTTCTGTTCATTCAGCCGGACTCAGCTTTTCAGCGTGGTGGTCGCTTTTCTGGCGGTGCTCATCTGCCATCTCCAATACTTGGCGCAGGATGCATGGCGGGAGACCACATCCTGGTTGGTCCGTGGTGTTGCCTGGGTCTTTGCGGTTGGTCTGCCGAACTTCCAAGTCTACAGCCTGGGCGATGCGGCGGCCGACGGCCAGGTCATCCCGATGGCAACCATCGGGATGGTTTTGGCCTATACCGCCTTTTATGTACTGGTATTCCAGGTGCTGTCATGGATGTGCTTTGCGAGACGGGAGATTTGAGGAATGTTGGATGGGAGATG
>QNAI01000220.1 GCA_003641745.1 Verrucomicrobiota bacterium
GACGGTCCGGCGCGCCGCGGAGGGAGAGGGGACGGTGAATTATGACTTAAGATTTATGAATTAGGAAGGGGATTGAACTCGAAGGAACGAAGGTAACGAAAGGGGAGAGGGGGTGGCTGAAGAGGTCAGTGGTCAGCGATCAGAACTGAAAAGAAGGGAAGGGTGGAAGAAGGAAAGAGGATGAAGGTAGGGCGTGACGGCCCGGCGCGCCGGGGATGGGGAGGGACGGGGAATTAGGAATTAAGATTGATGAATTAAGAAGGGAACTGAACTCGAAGGAACGAAGTGGGGAGGGGAAGTAAGAAAGTTGAAAGCAGAAGTGGGGGAAGTATGGATGAGTGGAATTAGGATTCAGGAGTGATGGATTGAGGAGAACGCGAGGATCGAAGATATTGCTGCCGAAGGTCGTCTGTTTCAGGTTCCCAACTTTTGCGATCTTAACTCTTAATTCCTTGGCAGCGACGGGGTGGCTTGTTCGGGTTTTGTTCGCCATCGTCGGTGCATCCAGACCCATTGGGTGGGGGCCTCGCGGATGAAGGCCTCGGTGATCTCAGAGAAGCGGCGGGTATTGGTAAGGAGGTCGGCCTCGGTGTCGCCAGTGCGGTCGATCGGTATTTCGGGCGTGATGGTCATGTGCAGCTTGGAGCCGGTCCGACGAATGGCCATTGCGATACAGGCGGCTCCGGTCCGTTGGGCCAGGAGAGCCGGCCCGATCGGAGTGGAGGCAGGGCGGCCGAAAAAGTCGACGAACACAGATTTGACCGAGATGTCCTGATCGATCAGCAGGCCGAGGAGAGCCCCTTGCTTCAGGGCGCGGAACAGCTTCAGGTTGGCCTCGCCCTTGTAGATATTGGTGGCCCCGAGCCGGGTTCGCGACTTCAGCAGCAGATCGTTCATCCTGGGGTCGTCGATTCGGGCGCCGACGATGAATGTCCGGTAGTGAAGGGCGCAATAGACTGCAGCCAGTTCAAATGCGCTCAGATGGCAGGTAAGAGCCACCACACCCCGGCCTTTCCGGTAGGCTTGATCGAGGTATTCTGCGCCTTCGACCGAGAGTAATCTGCCGAGTTGCTCCTTGGTGGTGATCGACTGCGAAATCATGAAGTCGGCGAAGCTGTGACCGAGGTTTCTGAACACCTGCCTGGCCATCGATCGGATCTCGCGCGGCGGGTATTTGTCCCCGAAAGCCTCGGTCAGATGGGTGATGGTTCTTCTGCGATCCCGACCGATAAGGTAATAGGCGAGACTTCCCGTCGATGAGAAGAAAAGATGTGACCACTGACGCGGCACAACGCCGCAAACCACGATGGAAAGGCGAATGACCGGGCAAAGGATCGCGCTGCGAATCCGTCGGCGGAAGCGTTTGAAGGATTGCCGGTTCATCAGGTGAGGTGGGTGGATGGGTCGAGCGGGAATGGTGGTGAGAGGTGCAGAGGGCGACACGCTTCAGCACTTTTAAGACAGCCTCTTAGGACACTTGAAGGATCCAGCGGCCTTCAGGATGAACTCGAATTTCCTCTTCAGATCCATATCCTCGAATATTGTATTCAGCGACCTGTGACAGACAACCAGGTTGTCTTCTTTGTTGGTGCCTCCCTTCGATCTTGGGTTCAAATGTTCGACATTCGCATCCTCTGCTTCCAATGGTTCTCCGCAAAAGAAACAGCGACCGGCTTGCAGATAGAGGATCTTCTTGAGTTTCGATAATGACTTGGGCTTTCCACCTTTTTCCGGGGCGGTGGGTTCGGTTGGCGCCACTTCTTCGAGTGAAATCCATTCAAGAATCGGAAGTTCCTTCGCGAGTCGCTGACGAAGCAATGCCTCGGTTCTGGCCGTGCGGCGACCCGCTTTCCTGATGCCCTCCGGCAACAATACTTCGTAGAGATAGGTGCTCATCTTTCCCCTAGCCATGCCTCCAAGGCACGCGTTCAGGTGTAGTCAAGAAGAACCTTCGAAGACTGGCCAGATGAAAAGAGCTCAAACGCAGTCGCGGCCTCCGTGAAAGGAAAGCGATGCGAAATGAGATCGGTTACCCGAAGTCCGTCGCGGTAGAGTCCCAGCATCTGATCAATCTCGGAAAAGTGGTAGAACCATGCGCCCACCGCAGTGATATCGCGTCGAATGAATTGGTCACTGGGGGAAAGGGGAAAGGCTCCCTGTTCTCCGTTGAAAACAACCGTACCGGCGGTTCGCACTGCGTCGAAACATGCCAGGGCGGTCTCCGGGCGTCCTGCGGCCTCGATGCATACATCCGCACCGGATCCGGCGGTCAGCATGCGGACCTGCTCCACCGGATCGCAATCACTCGCGTTCACGACGTCGGTGGCGCCCAGCTGGGTTGCCGCTTCAAGACGCCCTGGAACAATGTCGATGGCGATCACCCGGCGCCCGAGATGGGCCTGCATGAGTACATTGCCGAGTCCGACCGGTCCGACCCCGAAGACGGCTACGGTCTTTATGCAGGGCGATGAAATCTTCGCGGAGGTGTGATAAGGTACGCCCAGTCCGTCACCGGTAATCAATACGCCCGGCTCCCACGGAACATCGTCGGGCAAGGGATAGCATGCACTTGCTGCGACCAGGAAACGCTCAGCATGCATGCTTCCGTAGAACCTGTAATCCGGGCACCAGGTATATTGCCGTCTCGCGCAGTAGGAACATTTGCCGCAGCCGGCGATGGCACTGGCGCCCACCCGGGTTCCGATTTTCAAGTCGGAAACACCCTTGCCGGTTGCAACGACCGTGCCGACAGCTTCATGGCCACTGTTCCCTTGTTGTGATCCCTCGCCGCGATAACCATGCAGTTCACTGCCGCATAATGCTGAGAATGCCGTCTCAACGACAACTTCTCCGGGGCCGGGAACGGGTTCAGGTTGTTCGACAACCTCAATGATACCCTTACCTTTCATTCTTAAGGTGCGCATGGGTTAGTTCTCAAGTGGAAATTCGTCTTGAACCTTGACCGGACGTTCCAGCTCGATGGAACGTCGCAACGCTACTTCGAACTGCAGTTCCTCAAGTCCGGCAATCCCCGGGACTGGCGGCGGCTCATTTCGTCGGATCGACTCCAGGTAGGCGGCGAGTGATTTCTCGAATGACGCGTTGTATTGGTCCCAACGCGAGTGGTTGCCGATGAGAGAGTGTGTTTCGCAGTAGCGGGTGGTCTTGTCGTAAACGTCCATTGGGCCGTCGAGGTCATTGAAGCGAATGGTGCCCTGTTCAAAGTTGAAGATTATCTGGTAAAGCGGGGAATCAAAATTGACCCCGTTGGTTCCAATAATAGTCCCGATCGCTTCGTTCTCGAGGCGGAAGCAGCCCGATACGTCGACCGCATTCATGAATTGGGTCTCGCTGGAAAGGGCGGAAACCTGGGAGGCTCTCCCTCCAAAAAGATGGAGCAGGTCAATGCAATGGCTCCAGCAGGCATAGTTTACGAACATGGACGCATGGATCAGTCGACCGAAGCCGCGGTCGGCAATGATCCTCTGCATGCGCACGGTCTGATCGAAGAATCGATAATTGAAGACCATGGCTGTTTCGGTGCCACGGGCCCCGGCCCGTTGAAGCAGATCCCGGGCCTTGAAGAAGTCGTCCTCGCAGACATTGGCCTGACCTTTCTGAGCGACGAGTGGTTTCTCAAGGAACAGGCGTTTGGGGCGGCCCTCCAGGAGTAGCCCGACCGCTTCATACCTCTGGGTTTCCGGTGTGAGCACCAGGATGGCGTCGGGTTCATCGGCAAGAAGCTCGGGGACGGAGTCAGCAACCTGACCGCCAAAGTCCCGGGCACATTCTTCAGCCTTCTCCCGCGTGCGGGAGAAATAGGTCAGAGTGACATCCTCCTGTTTGGTCAGATACGGAAGATAATTGGCTCGAGCCACCTTGCCGGTGCCCATCACGGCTATCTTGATACTCATTGAGCGTGTCCTTCTTTTGCAGATTGCCAGTCGGGGCCTGTCACCTTGCCAGCCCCATCAGTTCGGCTGCGATGACTACACGGGACTTGCTCTCGACGATCAACCATTTTGAGTGTCCCGATACCCGTCGTAAGGCGGCATGGTCTGGGCTTCCTGGTTGAACACTCTTTACAGTAAGGATTTCAGAAGTCTGGCGCGGTCAAATGCCGGCTGCCATCGGTCCCCGTGATCTCCGAATGCCCAACATCCAGACAGGACACTGTGAGCAAGGCACCACCTGGTGATGAGTTGCCGGTCGACCACGAGTTCCTCCGTCACTTGGTCGATTCGCCTGGCGAGTAACTGTTTCGGCCCGAGTTCAGCGGGCTGCCGGGGCGGCTGGCACACAAGAACAGCGATATCATACAGTGGATCGCCGACCACCCCTTTCGGATCAATGGCCAGCCAGGAGTCACGCTCTGAACGGAGGACATTCTGCGGATGAAAATCACCATGGATCAGGGTCTGCTCGTTGCGTGGGTCGATCAGTTCCGAGAACAGGTTCTGAGCGGTATCGATCAGGTCGTGGGAGAGGGGATCATCGCTCCCTCCGAAATGATCTTTTGCTTCAGCGAATGAACGACTGGCCCAATCGCTCAATAACCTGAATCCGTGACCGGTCGGCGCCGACCTGCACAATCTCCGCAAAACCCAAATCGCAGATCGAATGACCTCGTCGTCATCGTCCAGGTCTGAAAGAGCTGTTCCGGGCAGCAGCCGCTCGAGGAGCATCACGCCCGAATCGGTATCCGCCTCAAGAAGACGAACCATCCCTTTTCCATCAAAGAGTCGAAGGGCCTCGATCTCACTGGTCAGTTCGTCGCTCGGGACACCTGCTTTTATGACAACCGGCCTGCCGTCCGCGGTCGTTGCCGGTGTCACGTAATTGTAGGACAATCCCTTAAACGGCGTCAGGATGTCCAGTGACCATCTGCCGACACACTCTGTGATCGTTGCGGGGAGCCGTCCGAGCCATTCACGACCAACTTCACCGTGAACATCCACTATGTTGGCCGCACACTCACCCGGATCGATGATCTGTCTGCCCATGTTGCCTGAGTAAAACTCCACCCCAAAGTCTCATAAAATCAAACCAAAATGTCCATATATTTCTGAATTCCAATAGGTTACGGGAAATATGGCAGAGTTCCCAGGTTCACTGATAGTGAAGATACAAAGTGTAGTTAATTTTTTACCACAGAGGACACAGAGTATCCACGCAACCTCACCCTTCCTCTGTGGTTTTTCTGAAACGTCTGGGTCTACAAATCGGTCGGCGCAGTCCGAAAGGGTGGGGCCGGATTTTTCACCAGGCTCTTAATCCTGAAGTCTGCCAGATCCATCGTGCCCGTCCATTGGGGCAACCGCCCCGTCGGTCCTTCGATTCGAACCAGCGGAGGATCGTGATCCGCCAGTGCGTTTATCTTCGCCCATAATGTCGTGTCTCCCCAGAATTGGGGAGGAGTATCCGCCGGCTGCCACAGTAGAGAAAATCCTGGTCGGCGTTTCACAGCCATCAAGGATTGCCTGCAGGGCAAGTCGCTCAAGCTCTCCCAGCCCGGTAACAGGATCCGGCTGTTCCTTCAGCCACCGCGTCACTGCGGCAGGTATCCACGGCAGGGGAGCTTCCGTTGTTTGCGACAGGTAGGACAACAGGACCGGGTCCTGAGTGGCGAACGCCTTGTCCGTGAGGATGGCGAATTCGAATTGAGCATCAGACACTGGCCGGCGATTGTCATATAGGGAAGCCAGTTGATCCGGTTGCAGTTGGCCGAGACCGTTGAACGGCACGATTCCCGGGAACGCATCAACGCAGAGAAGTTCCACCTTCCGGATACCTTTCAAATTCAGGCAGGCAAGGATGTGGACGAGCATCGATTGGTCGAAGAGGCATGCATCAAACCACAGGACGATGCGGTCATAGGCCGCCACGTCTGTCAGCTTGAGGTACTGATCTTTCAACGTGTCCAGAATAGGCTCTCGGCTCAGACCGCCCCCGGTCACCTGTTCGAGAAACAGGGCGCGATCATTGAGCGTGTTTTCATCAGGCCAACCTGGATTGCGGGGGCCGTCGTAAAGAATGTCGTGCCATACGAACACCTCCCCGGGAAAACCGGATCTCGTCAGGCGATCGCCGGCGCTGTCGCCGCTTGTGATATGAAGGGTGTTGATCATCTCTTTTTTCTCTGAACTGTGGCGTTCACGCGTCCCGATCATGCCGCCTGATCCGTCTCTTTTCATGGTCGCATTGTGGTATGCGGAGGTCAACCAGAGGCTTCCTCTGGCATTGGCGATTCGACGATCCGTGATCCGGCCTGCTTCTGGTCGGTGAGCCATACGGCCCCGACCTGCTACTCTGAAGCAAGGCGTCGCGGCGATTGAATTGACCTTTGCCTGAGAAAGCTCCACCAGTGTAGTCCGCCAAACAGATTGGCACTTATGGACGTGGAGTTTTTTCGGAGTTCAAGGCGCGAGGAAGGAGCGAATCCGTAGATTCGTGACTGACGAGCAACGCTGAAGTCGGGAAAAAGAC
>QNAI01000221.1 GCA_003641745.1 Verrucomicrobiota bacterium
GGTCTTTTCGGCGGGCAACGGTGTTGGATTCCGGCTCCGATAGCCCGCTATATTCGCCCGAATCCGCCTTGTTGCTCACCGAAAATCCTGCGCATATTTGATAACTTATTTCGTTACGGCCCCCAAAGTTAAGGGGTGTCCAGGAGGGATTCCGGTTAGCTTGGCTTCGAGGGGGTCAAAGCACATATCTCGCATTGGCATGCAAGATAATGAGCAATGACCCCGCGGCCACAAAGGTAAGGCGCGACGTCCCTGGCGCGCCGTTTTCGACCTGAAAAACTTCTTGGGACACTAGTTGGCAGGATCGAGCTTCAAGCGAAAGAAGACCTTGCTGTCGATTGGAGGGGCAACGGTGGTGTTCATCCCGTCGGCTACGGTTGGCGTCTGTTGGACCGGAGTCCAATCACCCGCTTCAAGGGTCTGGGAAGTCTCCAGGGTGAGGGGGAACGGGGTGACCGGCCAGGTCAATTGCACGCCTTCGGCGGTTTTCATTACTTCGATTTCCGGCAAGTGTGGAGTGGCATCTGCAGAGAGGGTGAGCATGCTCAGGGGAGGAGAGTCGTCGTTCCCGTCCTGGTCGGCATCGATCGCTCCAAAGAGAGACGGCTCCCCGCCCGAAGGCGCGACAAAGAAGGACTGGGTGATGCCGGGTGGCAGGACCAGATCCGGCATCATCCCCACACGGATGGTTTCATTCTCTCGATCCACTTTCATGACCTCCAGGTCGAAGAGAATAGGATCCGACGAATTCTGCTTGAAGGTGAGCCTCCCACGTTCCCGATCGACGCCGATGTCCCATTGCGGGTTCTCCGGAAGTCCGTGCGGAAGGACCCGATACAGGATCCCTCCCTTGAGCTCAACGGTGTCCCAGATGACCATCTGACCTTCCAGCATCGTTGCACCGGACAGGTCGCCGAGACTCACTTCGTTGAGGCTGCCGTCCGCACTGTTGAGACCGATCGAATTCTTCCCGTTCGCCGTGCCATCGACGAAATTGAGACGGAAGACAACACCATCGTCCGCCGCGAGGAAGGAGTGGTTCGCGCCCCGGACATTGATGTCGACCTCGGTCACCGGATTGTCCTCATCCGGAAACAGGAGCACGGCTCGCGTTTCCGACCTGACCTCTCCGGCCGGCGTGATTGATTTTGCGCCGGGCAGGTCATCGACCACGGTGCCATCCTCACTCCAGCCCCACTCGCCATCGGCGTCGTCGGTGTAGTGCGCGTCCGCGTCACCGAATGTCAGCAGGGCCAGGCGTGGGAGATTGCCGAAGAATGCGGGCAGATGGCGCTCCTCGCGCCAGACGTTCAGGGGTGTGGTGACAATGCCCTTGCCCGTCCAGATATCGGGGTCTCCGTCTCTCCCCTTGTTGTATTCGAAGGCGTTCGTGACGGTGTTGATACGGACAAACTTTTCGGCATTTTCGGGATGGTTGTTGTCGTAAACGTAAACTCTCCACCACTGGGAATCATAGGTCCCGGTGGCGCCCTCGGTTTCGGGCAGGACGCTGTAGGGAGTGACGGCATGGCCGATTCCCAGCTTCTTGACGAGGCTCAGGACGAAATGGGTCGGGTTGGAGCGCAGCCGGTTGAGCACCGCCACGGGATCCCCCTCGATGGAGGATCCGAATTCGCTGGTCAGATCGTATCCGGAGATCTGATGCAGCATTTCGCTCACGACCTCGTTGCTGAACTGCACGCCGTGGTTCTTGCGGATGAGCGCGCCAACATTGGCGGGAGTGGAACTGAACAGCCCACCACTCCAGACGGGTGGAAAGGGTGGCAGGCTCGCGGTGCTGATTGCAAAGGTTTCGCCGGTGATGTCCGGGACCGATGGAGTGGGGGCGCTCAGTACGGCCTCCGACGGGCTGACGATCGAGCTGATCACGCCCTCATACCCGTCCGCAAACCGGATGCGCTCGCCGGCCATGCCCGGATCGAAGAACGAACCGCCTCCGTCGATCTGAATCGTGGTGGATCCGCCGAGCACCGTGGCGGTCGCTCCAGCGGACTGTTTGGATTGAATCCGGCCGATCAGGATGCGCGCGTTGTCGATTCCCGGAGTCAGCGAGCGGTCGAGAGTGGCGGTGTTTATGTCGACGATCGCGTCGATTCGTGCGGACGCACCACCCTCAAATTCGACCAGGGAGCCCACCATCCATTCCAGCATCTCGAGGTCGTCGCTGACGGCCATGGTGGAGGATCCGGAGGCTACCGTGGCCCGGGTCTCCTCCTTGCTTCCCTTTCCAAAGCCCGATCCGTAATCCATGGGGAAGCGGGTCCAGTCTTTACCTGTGAATCCGAATGCATTGTGCACCCCGGACTGGTAGTCCGCATAGGCGAGATCGCCGTGGAAGAACAATTGGCTTGTCGCAGCCATCCCGTAGCAGGAGCCGGCGACGCCGCCCATCACCCCTTCATAGACGCCAAGGGCCACGATGGCGTAAATGGGATCCGGCACGGGGATGAGAAAATCGGGATTTGTCAGGGCATTGTAACCGAAGACGGAGTAGAATTCCTGTGCCCCCGGATCCCAGAATTCGTTGTCGAACTCGAATCCGTGGAGGAGCGGATAGGCAGGCCTGGAAACCCTGAATCCGTCGGTACTCGAGCCGATTCGGGTCCATTCCTGGCGGCCCGCGCGTGACCAATCGTCGCGCACCGCCCAGGACTTGAGGCGGGCGTATCTCGACCGGGGAATCTCGGGGACCTGAACCTTGATCCATCGTTCAGCGGGATCACGGTCCACAACGGTGGCTTCCCAGTAGTCTTCGCCTTCCCGGCACACCGGTCCGGGCGGGAACTCGAGGCAGCCATACAGGTAGACCCGGGTGTAAGGGTGCAGGTTATTGCCACGAATCGTCACAATGTCGGGCGGAAGGTCCTTGCGCGGCGCATCGATCGTCGTGACCCGGGGTGACCCGACAAGCGGCTCGAATGAAGTGAGAGTGACCGCTTCTGGCGGGGTGCGGACGATGAACCCATATCCGATATACTCGCAGTCGCCTCCCGTGCATCCGGGAAAGGTAACACTCCAGTCGTCCAGGGATGTGGCTTCAATAACACCCGTGGCATGCTTGGTATGTCTGACAAAAAAACAGTTGCTGCATGGGGTGAGCTCAATTTCGAGCGGTTCGTTGGCGGCGACGATTTCGTTGAAGCTGAACGTTCCGTATTCGCTGGTGACAGTTGTTGCGATCACTTCGCCGCCGAGATTCGGGTAATTCAGGGTGAGGGTCTGGCCGCTGAGGAGCGCGTGGGTGCCGTCGGGGAGACGCTCCCGCACCGTCCCCTGGAGATGGGCGCGCGGAAGGCGCACCGCATTATCGCCGAACTCGGTCGGCGTCCAGGTCGCAGGAGAGTTCCACACCGCATCGGACGGACCGAGGCGGTCCTGCCCCACGCCGCCGATCCAGTAATGGCCGACGGCGAGACCGATCGGATCCCAGGCGTCCGGAAATAGGTTGGCGTTGATGCGCAGCTCAAGATCGGGCGGGGAGAGATCGCCGCGGGCATGGAACCAGGCATTCTCGGCGCTTGAGGGGACGGGGGTCATGCCCGACACATAGCTGCCGGCCCCATTTCCCCACTTCCAGCGCATCGGTGTCGGCCCCGAGGGGCCATCGAGCGGCAACTGCACCTGGAAGTCCTCGGCCTGTGCAAGGGCATCGCGGGAGCGGTCGCGGTCGATGTGAAGCGAGACCCAGCTGTCGGCGAGGGCCCAGCCGCCGGTCGTGTCGCGGACATTCCGGACACCGACGTAGAGGTTTTTGACCGGTGGAATATCCAGCAGGACGTTACCGCCGTAGTTGCGATAGACGAAATAGGCCACTGCATCCGCTACTCCGGCGTTGTTGCCGTAGCGGATGACCTGCTGCTCGGCGCCCGCGTACTCGTCTCCAAGATTGACACGCCCGTCGATGGTCATGGTGGGCATGGCGGTCGTGGGTATCGTCAGCTCGCGCGGGAGAATGCCGAAGATGCGTCCCCGATTGGCGGAAACCAGACCGCCTTCCGGCTGCCGGTATATGAGCGTGGGCGGCGAATCGGTCACTTCCCGGAGCATATTTGCCTGGATCTGCGCTTTTGACCGGGTGGATCTCCAGATCCTCACTTCGTCAATGTATCCTGTGAAATTGAACGTCGAGCCTTCCGATCCGATCCGTAATATTTCCGTCTTGCCCGAACCAGTGTTCGAGAGCGGTTTTTTTCCGGCCGGTTCGCCGTCGACGAAGAACTCCACATCTGTCCCGTCGTAGCTGGCCGCGACGTGCACCCAGTTTTCCTGACCAATTGTCACATCGGCGTCGGCGAAGGTTCTGCCGCTCCGGTAAAAGCGGAGCGCTCCGCCACACACACCCAGCCAGTAGGAGCTCTTGAAGTTGCGCCCCACGATGGTTTCACACTTGGAGGCGTCCTCCCGGTAGATCCACGCCTCAGCCGTCATGCTCACGGAAAGGTCAAGCTTCGGGGTCGAGCCGACCACAACTCCGGCTGAGTCGCTGCCGTCGAAGTAGGTGCTTCGCTGGGGAGGGGACCCCGCAGCCTGGGCGGGAAGAGCGAAAAGGCCGACCAGGAACGCAATAAGAAGGGCGGATGCTCCTGTAACTGCTGCGTGAGTGTGAAATCCGTCCGAGTTGTTGGGGACTCTCAGTCCAACCAAAGGGACCTCAGCGGAAGATGTGTTTTCTGGATGGGTTTTGGGAAACATCATGAGCGAAACGGCATGTTCTATTCATGCCTTCCGTATGCCCTCGCGTGTAGGGTCGGGAAGAAGCCCTCGATGAGGTCTTCCTACGAAGCATGGGAGGCAGGCTATACATCAAGGCACGATCAGGTCATGCAGGATGCATGAGAGCTAATAGAGTGTATAATAGAATGTACTAGTCGGATGGGTGTCAATCCACATGAAGGCTCTCTGCGGTTCTTGGGCCATTTTTACAATTGGTGGGGAAATGGGGTAGATGGCGAAATGACGGGAATCCCGAAAACACCTGATGCGACGACTTCTTCACTCCGCCATTCCTTCATGGTTCCCAGATTTCAGGTGCCTCGGTCAGGAGAGTGGCAGCGTCCATTGTCCTCTCTTGAAAAACAGTCATTGAAAATGGATACAGCCACCGCTTCGTCACTCCGGCGGGTCATGACTGACCGAATCCAAAGTCCCAAGGCCGGACTAGTGGAGCTTCCAATAAGTTTTCACTCCGGTGAGCGGCGCGCCAGGGACGACGCGCCCTACCAAATGGCCAGCCGTTTCGAAGGCTGCCCAATCGATGGGTCAGAAAAAACTCCCTGGTTCGACCCCTTGGTCGCTTCAGGGCCCATGGGTGATCGCGATGCTTTTCCCTATCCCCCGGTAGCGCTCGGCGTGGCAGGTGACGATCAGGACCTGGACGTGTTGGGCGACGTTCTGGATGAAGTCGAGGACGTTCTCCTGGCGAGTGGCGTCGGTGTTCACCAGGACGTCATCGAGAATCAGGATCTGGGGTCCGTTCTTTGCCAACTCCAAGGCGACGGCGGCCCGTAAGGCCAGGAGCAACTGCTCCCGGGCGCCCTGGGACAGTTGGGCGAAGGCAATGCTCTCGTCCCGCTTTCGGCCGATTCCCGCCACTTGCAGGTTCTCATCAAGGAATACATGGCGACGGTGGTCGCCGGTGATCTCGGCAAAGGTGGCGCTCAATTGGTCCTCAAGGGGCTTCAGAACGGTCCGGACGGCTGCTCGCTTCCGGTAATCGATCAACCCGACCAGGAATCTGGCGGCCAGCCCATGGTTGAGGTGTCTTGCCGACTTTTCCTTCGCGCTCGCGATGGCTTCGACCAGCCTTGTTTCGCGGCTGTAGAGTCCCTGCGAACCGGCATGGTCGAGGAGCGTCTCCAGGTTCCGGATTTTCTGCTCAAGTTCCTGATGGTCCCGGGTCGTCTGGGCCGCCGATTTCAGCGCGCGATCGTGACGCGCTCCGAGCTTCTCCCAGTCATCCGGCAGTTTTTTGCGGGAAACAGCCAACTGGGCCTTGGCCTCTACGAATGCGGTCTGAGCGCTTGCTTCCGCTTTCTCAATGCCATGGGGATAGCGCGCTCTGACCGTGGCGGCCTGCGATTCCAGCGAGGTACTCCGGTTCTTTGCGTCGCCGGCGCTCTTCAGTGCCTCCTCACGTTTTGCGCCGAGCGTTTCGATCTGTTTCCCCAATGTCTCGATTGATTGCTGAAGCATGCCCCACGCGTTTTCATCAGCACCAACCTCGGCATGGAGTCTGGTCAATTCAGCCTTCAGTTCGGCCCCTGAAAGAGCGCCTTCCGTTTCACTGACCTTCAACCTTGCGCGACGTTGGTCGGTTTCCGCTTCTGTCCTGTCGACTTCGGCCACCAGGGCTTCCAGGTCATCCCACTCCTCCAACCATTCAACCAGGTGCGAGTCGGCCGACTTGATGCCAC
>QNAI01000222.1 GCA_003641745.1 Verrucomicrobiota bacterium
AAGAAGATGATCTTTTCAGATCAAAGCAGACGAAGAAAATACAGACACTTCAAACCGGCAGAAGAAGAGTCATTCCAAAACGGCGTTCACAACCCCAAAGCAGGTTTGGCCAAGGGGTCAGTCCAAGTATTCGTGATTTCTGAGGATCTTCCATGTTTCATCGGTGTGTGGTTGCTGCCTTCGATGACGACTGACCAAGCTGAGCAGCGATGAACTTTCTCCCATATTCAGCCGCCGCGACATCCACCGATAGGGTGCAAGAAAACGCTCTCTGAGGTGATAGGCCAATGACACCTTCCAAGGCTCGCCTTTTCTCCCTTTGGCAAGATCAGCTTCGTTCTTTCCAAGCCAGACGAGGGCTTGGGCCAGCCCGCGTTCCCAACGAGGTTCACGCATCTCTGAGGCCTCGGCCTCCACGACCCGTCGTAGTTTCTCGTCTTGGCAATTGCTCAAGACCTCTTTCTTGAAATCCTGACTGCCCATTGCCCATCCGTGAGACATTGATTCGAACCCCATCTCATTCTGGGCGGATTTCTCTCCAGACAGGTGCGTGAGGAAATCCCGGTAACGGAGGCGATCCCTGGGTATATCCGCGAACCCTCCGGCCGCTCGAATGCAGGTCTCATAGTCCCCGAATGACCAACGTAATCCTGGATACCATAACTGGTGAAAGCTGCAGTCCGGATACTCCTGCAATTGTGCCACCTGCACCAAATCGCCCCGCACCGGATTAAGGTGGATGTAATGGCAAACCGGCCCGACCGCGTCGCTTTCCAGCAAGATTGCGTTGTAGCGACCTTGAAACACGTGACCGTTCACTTTTCTGAAGCGATTAAAGCGGTTGGCGAAGGTCGACTGCACCCATTTCATTCCTTGCACCAGGTTGGGCTGAGGGGTCTCGATTAGCAGATGATAGTGGTTCCCCATCAGGCACCACGCATGCAAGCGCCACTCTTGCGATCGGCAAACTTGGTGGAGACATTCCCGAAAGCTCCTTCTGGCCCCTTCACTCCTGAAAATTCCTGACCTGTAGTTGCCCCGGTTGATTACGTGATAGAAGGCGCCGCCGAATTCGATCCTGACTTTTCGAGCCACGCTGCAAGCGGATCCTCATCTGTTTTCAAGTCAAGGTTAAATCATGAATACTTGGACTGACCCCTTCGTTTCCTGTGGGAAATCCAAGCGCCGTCAATATGGCTGGTCAGGGTCATTCAGGATATCCAGAGTCAGGCTGGTGGTTGTTTCCGGTCGGCCCACTTGGCCGGAGTGTCGGGGTAAAAGTCGCGCACGAGCTTGTCCTCCCATCGGTAGGAGGCTCCCGGTTCCCAGGGCTCGTAACGCCACGGACTTTTGCCCACCCGCCGACGGTCCTTCAACGCCTTCAAACTCAGACCGCTGCAATGGGTGGCCAGGACCTCGAAAATCCTGTTCGCAATCACCCTGTGTCCAAGGTCATTGGCATGGATATCGCCTTCTCCCGAGGGTGTGCAGATCAACCATTCCGCGCCACCTTGAGCGGCGTAAATATCCGCGTAAAGCAGGTCGTGTTCTCGGGCTGCTCTGCGCAGGATCCGGTTGAAGCGCGTCTGAACGTGAAGTCCGCCCCGGTTCCAAGTCGAGCCATCTTCCGTTCCGCCGGTTTTCTGTCGGAGTCCCTCTTCCGGGCAATAGTAGGTGCTGAGCAGGACGATGACAGCTTTTGTCCGCTTCCTGACATCGCCGACCATCGTGTTGATATCCCGCTCGAAAGCGGCGGCGGGTGTGCCCCCACGCATGTCATTGTAACCGTAGCTGATGATCACCAGGTCGGGGTTTTGCTCGATCACATGCTTCTCGTAACGTTCGAGCCCGGTCGGGCGTCGGCCGCGGAATTCCTCGTAGATCGGACACCTGGCCGAGAGAATATCGCCACCGATCCCATGGTTCAGCAGGGTGACCGGCTTTTCCTGGCACTGATCGATTTGGCTCTTGACCAACGGCGCCCAACCCCACTCGCGCCGGGTGGCCGCAATTCCCGAAGTGTGGCTTTCACCCAGGGTGACCATTTTCTTGAACGGGTTGGAGCAGTGGTCTCTTTTCATGGTCTATTGTAAGGGTTATTTCAATACCCGAACGTGACGCATGCCGTCCCGCCACCATTGGTCGAGGGGCGGGATATCGAGCGAACGAAGGGCGTTCTCGGCTTTCGCTTCCGGCAATTCGAGATCCGCGATCAGGACCTCCTCGTCGAAGAAGGAAGCCTCCTCGATTATGTTCCCATTGGGATCCACAATACGGCTCTGGCCGTGGGAAGCGCTCAAGTCGTGATTGGCCGGTGCGTTGGCGTGAACCACGAAGACACCGTTCTCGGCCGCGCGGGCCTGGATCTGGGCCCGGTAAGGCTCCATCTTCCATTCCTTGGTCAGCGATGCCTCGTGCGAAATATAAAACAGAACGCGAGCCCCGGCCAGAACCGGAAGTCGGCAGAGTTCCGGGTATCGGGAATCGTGGCAGATGAATACTGAACAGAGAGCCCGCCCGATCGGGAATACTGGAGAAGGTGTATTACCCGGCTTGCATCCCCAGGACCTGTCTCCCCCGACCAGGTGGACCTTCAGGTGCCGCGTGATCAATCGTCCGTTTCTGTCGATCACAATGACGGCATTGTAAATCTGATCGCGGGACCGCCACGGAATCCCGACCAAAGCGCTGATCCGGTGTCGCCGACAGGCTTCGGCCAGCTCCCGCTCGGTCTGACGCAGATTCCTGAGGGTTGGGCGAAGGATCGCCTTTGCATCGTATCCGGTCACTGCGCATTCCGGGAAGGCCGCGACCTGCACACCTTCCGAAGCGCACCGGGCCAGCATCGAATGGATCCGTTCCAGATTTGAGTCGTAGTCATCGACGGAACGAAGCTGAACCGCCGCCACCCGAAGGGCGGATGGACGGCGCGGCGCGCGTTGGGTGCGTTTTGTTTTCGGAAGCATAGGTGATCTCTACTGTTGAATTTTGAACCACAGAGGGTGCCGAGATGTGGTTGATTCAGATTGTATACCCAAACGGGATGGAAAACCACGGAGATCTGGTAGGTTGCACACTCTGGAATCAGGACTTCAATTGGAACGCCAACGTCAGAAAATACAGGCCAATTCTATTTCAGATTGTGGAGATTTCTTTGCTCTCTGTGTGTCGTTTGGTTTATCCTACAGCCTACAGCCTACAGCCTACAGCCTACAGCCCCGATCTGCATCGGGATTTCGTTTCACTCAACCTACAGCCTGTACGTTTCCGGATGCCGTTGGTTGAGGAAGGAATTCTTGTCTTTTCGCAGCGCTCGCACATTGGAGAGATTGATCTCGCAGACCGAAAATGGGGGGATGGCAAAGGTCTCGTTGATCACGATATTTCCCTTTGCATCGGTGACCAGCGATTGCCGTGGATGGGTGAAGGCGATCGGAATCTCGCTTTCGAACGACCGCGTATGCATGACCCACATATTTTTCTCATCATGTTGTCCGTAGGTCGGATTGAAGATCACTTCCGCTCCGCCAAGTGCGAGGGTGCGGATGGATTCCGGCCAGCGGCGGTCCGCGCAGATCACGATCCCGAAACGGCCGAAGTCAGCTTTGAAAACGGGCAGACTGGACCCGATGACGAACTTGCGGTCGTGCCCCCGGCAGTGGATCTTGTCATAGGTGCCGACCATTCGTCCCCGGCGATTGTAGACCACAGCGGAATTCGCCGCCCCACCGGGCAACACCCGCGTGCATCCGAGGATGACCCACGCCTTGTGTTTCCGCGCCCAGGCGGAAACCGCGAGTGCGATCTCCGAGGTTTCGGGATCGATCGCATAACGCCGAAGGTTTCGGCGGGTGACCTCCGGCCGGGTCACGACGTAGCCGTCTAGGAAACACTCCGGGGTGATAACGATATCGGGGTGTTGAGGTGCGATCTGCTCAAGAATTTCGAGTAACCGCTGGCTGTTGGTCTGGACATCACCCTTCTTCGGATAGGCACGAACCTGGGCGATTCGGATTTTTTGAAGGTCGGATTGGGGCATGGTTGCGTGGCCTTTCTTTATCTGACGGAATCAGGATCCCAGAGTGTCGCCTCGAGGTGAAGTTCGATCCGTTCCAGGGTCTTCAGGTAGTAGATGGACACGATTTTCCCGTCGCTCCGCCGCGCGCTGCGCACGTATCCACTATCGAAGTCGATCACGTCGTTTCGGAGCAGGATTTCACGCCCCCAGTTTTCTCCGAGGTCATCGCTGATTCGAGCGCGTATGCTGTAAGGCACGCCGCGAAATCCGTAGATCGCGGCGAGGCGGTTTCCGCCCAGATAAACCAGTGATGGTGGGTTCCCGTTGAATCGGCCGTCGTCGGTTTCGGCAATCTCACCGAGCGGCTGCCAGGTTCTGGCATTGTCGCGGGACTCGAATGCCTCGATCCAATTGCGTGAGCGGGGAGGGCGGTCCAAAAAGCGTTCGACACTCTTGCGCCGGGCTGCGGTGACGAAATGCGACGGTCCGATACGGACCGTGTTGGGCATCACGGCTCGGGCCGGGTCTGATGACGGGGTAAGCCAGCCCAGAAGATGGATGGTCCGGTCCTTTTGGTCCAATTCGACGAAGAAGGTATGATCCGAGTGTTTGGGTGGGTTATCGTAGGCTTCGACTGAAAACCCGAGGAGGCCGAATCCCGGTCGAAGCGAAAGGATGTCCGTTCGGTTGGTGTAGGCACCGAGTCCCAAGTCCGGCCACTTGAACTGCCCGTGCCAGTTCTGGCCCCGATCGAGTGTGTAGACGAAGTTCGATCCGTATGTCTTGAGAGCGAATCCCGGATCCTGAAAGTCGAGGTCGGCCGGCAGCCGGTCGGCGTCCGCCTTGTCCGGAGCAATCGGATTGAACGGTTCCTCGCTCCAAGTCCGGCCCCCGTCCAGGCTTCTGAGTTGCCGGTTGTCATGGGGTCGGGTCGGGTCGATCGAGTGGTTGAGACCGCGGTCGAGATGATATCCCTTGTCGAAAGTCAGGAGGATTTCATCCCCCCAGGCGAAAAACCCCTGGTTGGCCGGCCAACCGGTGGCCCGACCGGGTTCGTAATAGACGACGATGTTCTCTTTCTCGGCGGTTGCAAACCGGGAGAAATCGACCGAATCGAGATCGGGCTCCGGCCACCAATTATAGAAGTCGGCCAGCCGGTCATCAATAAACAGAGCCGTCCCCGGGATGGCTCCCGGCTCCCGGCCGGAAGTGCTCCACTTGACCTCCCAGCCGCCTCGACCTCCCTTGGCATGAACATAGGTGATCTTGAAGGGCAGGGCTTCGCCCTTCTCTGCGGCAAAAATGATCGACCCATCGACGGCCACTCCAGTTGGACCGTCAGTCACCACCCTGCCTCGGGAATACAGGTCGAGCGTCGTCGGTTTCCAGGCTCGCAGATGCAGGGTAAGTTGGCCGGTCGCCGGTGCG
Organism: Verrucomicrobiota bacterium; assembly: GCA_003641745.1. Lineage (GTDB taxonomy): Bacteria > Verrucomicrobiota > Verrucomicrobiia > Opitutales > Opitutaceae > B12-G4. Next base: position 5,447 of record QNAI01000222.1, read on the forward strand.
ATCAGGTAGCCCTCCCAGATGCCGCTCCAGTCGATCCCGTGCCCTTGTCCGTCGTCGAAGAAAGTGACCAGGGAATCCTGGGGTTCGAGGTTGCGTTTGATCCGGGTGAAGTCGGGTTCATTATAAACCTTGGCGATGACACCCGGATAGGAAACGCCTTCGGGTTCGGGTGGTTCTTCACTCAAAACGGTGGCCGGCGCGGCGCAGAGTGCAAACAAGGTCAGAAATAAGAAGGATTTTGAGTGTGACATCTTGTCGGGCATCCGGTGTGGATCACCGTTTGATCGTATAGACACGAACTTCGTCGAGGCCATGAGCCGCCACATAGAAAACCGCCTTTTCATCACCCATCGGCAGAACGGCGATTTGAGTGGGACCGATCCCTTCGTCAATCAGCGAATAATCCGGATCGATGCCTCCCTCGGCGGTGGGACGGTAGAGGCGCAGTTCACGGTTGTCCCTTCGACTGCCGCCCAGAAGGGCGGGGCCGCCCAGCAGGTTGCCGGCCCAGACGATGTGGCCGAATGACAGGTCGTCGTGGATCACCTGTTTGGCCCATCCTTCAGGTCCTTTCTTGTGCATGGCGAACACGTGTCCATGGAACGGACTGATGGAGAATATTTCCGGTTCACCATCACCATCCCAGTCAAAAGCAAACGCGTCGCTGGTCTCATCCACATCGATCAACTCCGCCTGCCAGATGCCGTCGGGATCATCAGGAATCGGCAGGAAGGTCAGCCCCTCCATACAGGAAAGGAGGTAGCCGTCACGCAGATCCCGGCCGAGCCGAGCACGGTCCATCCCGTGATTCTTGTTCATCCCGGTCACGATCTGGCGCATGGGCCATGGCTGGGTTGGGTCGGCCGGAACCTTTGCGAGGTGGATGCCGCCCGGTTGCGCCCAATCCTCCTTGAAGGCCTTGGCCGCGCAGAGGGTTGAAGCGAGCAGGTACCGGGCGCCGTCTTTCTCGAGG
>QNAI01000223.1 GCA_003641745.1 Verrucomicrobiota bacterium
GGCAGAATCGTCTACCCGCGCAGGGGAGAGGACAACAAGGATGGCCTGATGCGTAATCCCAGCCACCTGGACCTTGTGGAAAAGACCCTGGAGGACTCGCGGCTTGGAAATCTGCACTTCGATATCTCCTGGGATGCCGTGGCGAAATATATCGTCGCGACACCGGAATCCATAAATCGTGCTGCCGAATTGATCAACAGGTATCCGGACCGCTTCCTTTTTGGAACAGATGTGGTTGCACCGAAAAGCGAGACCTACTATGACGTGTATGCTATGTATGAGCCTCTTTGGGACGCGCTGACACCGGAGGCAGAGAGGATGATCAAGCTCACGAATTATGAGCGCATATTTGATGAGGCCAGGGAGAAGGTGGCTGCCTGGGAACGGAAGAATACAAAGTAGTTTGCAGGTGTAGATGCGGCGTGTGCATGCCGGGCCTTCCCGGTTCCCGCGTCCCCAAGGCCGTAGTATCGTGGAACGGATCTGCTCGGCTGCTCCTCGGCCCTGCCGGCATTCGTCCACAGCCCTCGTGGATATTCATTCATGGATCGGGAGGAAGATCAAACCGTGATAAGAAAGTCAGCCTGCCCGTCATGGCTATTCTTCGGCGTCTACGTTTGCCTGCTGGTTGTTGGTTTGAGTGCCGAGGGGTTAGCGGATGAAATCGAGTTCAAGAACGGTGCCATCCTGAATGGCACGGTGACCCGGCAGGACAGCACGACAGTGAGCGTAAGCGCAGGGGGGATAGTAGAAACCTACGCCAGGGCGGATATCAGGAGCGTAAGGATTGAGAGCGAAGCGCCCCTGCCGCCAACGCCATTGTCAGTGGACCGGGTGGAGCCTGATTCTACCGCCGGGGATGCATATGGTGTCCTGAATCCGGAGCGCGCCGGGTTCAGGGTCGCTGACACTGATAACGGTACGCTTAATATCAGTGTGTGGTCGTATGTGCGTTATATCAATCAGTTGGGACTTGATGATACCTACACGGATGGATCAGGTGTGGAGAAGACGGTTGAGAAGAGGCGGGACATTCAATACTCGAAAGTAAGTATTCAGTTCAAGGGTTGGGTCCTGGATGAGCGGCTGCGTTATCTTGCCTATGTATGGGCCAGCCCCAACGTTATGGGCAAAGCTACCGCTTTTGCCCTTGTGGGAAACATTGAGTTTCGCATCACGGATCATCTTGTAGTCGGCGGTGGTATTCAGGGCCTGCCAACGAGTCGCGCGATGGAGCTCTCGCATCCCAGATTCAACAGGGTTGATGTGCGGAGTATGGGCGGTGAATATTTTCGCGGCTCCTACGCGGCAGGAGTGTGGTTGGAGGGCGAGCCGGTCGAGGATCTCTACTTTCGCACCGTGCTGGCCAATAGCCTGAGCAAGCTCGGAGTTGATGCCGGTCAATTGGACGGCAAACTTGCTACCTGGTCCACCGGTGCCTGGTGGTCGCCGAAAGGCGGTTATGCTGTAGCCGGCATGAAATCGAACGGTGGCGGGTACGGGGATTTTGAGAATCATCAGAGCGTCGCGATCCGCTTGGGAGCGCACTATACGACCTCGATCGAGAGCGCGCAGAGTCAGCCCGATGTCGATGACCCCGAGAATTCGCAAATACGACTGTCGGACGGCAGATTGATCTTTGAGAGCCCTGAAGTGTTCAATGGGGCGTATCTCGATGAAGTGCGGTACCAGATGGTCGCCATGGATGCCGGACTGAAGTACCGGGGGGCTGCGTTGGAGGGAGAGGTTTACTTCCGCCATCTCGACCGGTTCAGGTTTCGCGAAGGTTCCGATCCCGGTGATCTGGGGTTCAGCAGGCTGATCGATACCGGATGGAGTATCCAACCCTCCTACATGGTTCTGAGGGAGAAACTTCAGGTGTACGTGATTGGATCAGTGATCTACGGCGATTACGGTGATCCATGGGATGGTGTAGTCGGTCTCAACTGGTTCCCGGTGAGAGCGAATGGACTCGGGCGTCAATTCAGAATCAATGGAGACGCGCAATACACCAGCCAGTCGCCGATCGGCAACCTCTCCTTGCCGTACACGGTTGGTGGACGTGGGTGGACATATAGCGTGAGCGCTGAACTGTTCTTCTGAGGAAACCGGAATCAAAGGGTGGGCGAGGGCCGGGGATGACGGTACTGCGGTGCGGGGACGGTCCGAGTCAAGAACTGCTAGAGTCCCAATCTTGTGGCAGCCAGGAGTGAGCGGGCTGTAACCCGTTGCTACATAACACTTGGAGGGGTGGCCGAGTGGTCGAAGGCGGCGGTCTTGAAAACCGCTGAAGGTGCAAGCCTTCCGTGGGTTCGAATCCCACCCCCTCCGCCATACCGTCAAGCGGGAATTGCCCGGTTACCTTGTTCGGATGAAGATCCAGTAGCCGAATATCAGCAGCAGCACCGTGCACATGATAGCGGTGGCTTCGGGTCCCCACTGGTCGATCACTGGCTGGAGGAATGAGCGGAGACCGCCCACGCCGCCCTGCACCCTGTTGTCCACCGTGCCCGCCTGATCCTGAATGTAGCCCGTGGCGTCGGTAGCCGCGGTCTTGAGCCCCGCGAGTTCGGGCTCCCAGCCCATCTTCTCCCAGGGGAGGATGTTGGCCAGCACCCAGGTGGATGCCACCACGACCACGGTCACGACCATGAGCCTAAAGAACCAGTTGTCGGTTACCCGGGTCCAGTCGCGCTTGGCGCCGGGAGCATCCGGAATGTGGGCCTTCGCTTCCTTGGCCTGCTCGCCGATCGCACCCTTCATGTGGTTGAGGGCGAGATAGTAGCGCTGCCACGCTGCCTCAAAGGCATCCTGGGATTCCCGGGTGGCGGCGATCCTGCGGAGCGAGGTGTGCTGGCCCAGGAACTCCAGCATGCCCTTCTGGTTGAGGGAGGCCTCACGGATATAGCTGGAGGGGAACAGGCTGTGGACCTCGCTCAGGTGCTTGGCGATGCGTCCCTTCTGCTCCAGGAACTTCTCCTCCTGGACCTGGCTCACGTTGGTTTGCCCCGCATTGGTCAGCACGATGTCGCGGAAGCGGATCCATTCCTTGGTCAGGCGGTCGAGGGACGACTTGCGTTTGTGCTCGGCGAACATGTCACGTCCTCCGCTTGGCGCGCTTCAGCTTCTCGGTGTCCGAAACCCGGGTGACCACGTCGCCGTAGCCGATGATCTGCTGGTTGTTGAGATCCACCAGGGAATCGTCCATGAGTCGCATGCCGTCACCATAGCTGGTGGAGATGGCGTTGTTGACCTGATGCACCTTGTTCTCGCGGATCAGGTTGGCGATGGGGCTGGACACGAACATGATCTCCCGCGCCGCCACCCGGCCGGGAGTATCCACCCGTTGGAGCAGGACCTGGGACACCACGATCTTGAGCGTGAGCGAGAGCCGGGTGCGGATCTCGTTCTGGTGCTCCAGGGGGAACACGTCGATGATGCGGTTGATGCTCTTGGCCGCGGACTGGGTGGACAGGGTGGAGATCACCGTGTTTCCCGTCTCCGCGGCGGTGAGGGCAACTTCCATGGTCTCGCGGTCGCGCATCTCACCTACGAAAATTACGTGGGGCATCTGCCGGAGGGCGGCCTTTAGCCCGCGCACGTAGGACTTGGTATCAAACCCGATCTCCCGTTGGTCGATGACGCACTTCTTGTTTACGAACAGGAACTCGATGGGGTCTTCGATGGTGATGATGTGCTTGGCAATGCCGTGATGGGCGTTCAGGTACTCGACATAGGACGCAATGGTGGTTGACTTGCCCGCCCCGGTGGGACCGGTAATGAGGATCAGCCCGCCATTGGTATTCACCATCTCCATGAGCACCCGCTGCTCGAGACCGATGGCCTCGGGCGTGGGAATCTCCAGTGGCACCAGACGGAGTACGCAGGCCACCGTGCCCCGCTGGAGATAGGCACTTACCCGGAACCGGGCCAGATCCGGCACCTGATAGGCGGCGTCCAGCTCGCGCTCGTTCTCAAAAATCTTGCGCTGCTGGGAGGTGAGGAACTGGTAAGTCAGGTCCTCCGCCTCCTTGGGTGTCAGGATCCAGGTCGGGTCCAGGGGCTGAAGAACGCCGTGCACATGCAGCGTCACCGGCGCGCCGGCGGTGATAATGACATCACTCGCCTTTGCGTCGACCGCCGCCCGGAGTACCTGCATCACATCCATGGTTTTACTCCGCGTCCTCGAGGATGGTCGGCGTGATCTCGATGAGGAGATCGGTGTGCTGGGTCTCGATGGTGTAGTGCCGGAAAAAATAGCCCAGTAAGGGAATGTCGCCCAGGAGGGGCACCTTCTGGATGGTCTCCCGCTCGAACTCGGCAAGCAGACCGCCCATATAGAATGTCTGGCCGTCCCGCACCCGCACCAGCGTGGTCACGGTGCGCTCCGAGGTTACGGGCAGCTCCTGGGGACCACGGAACCCCACGATGTTGCTCACTTCGGGAGCAACCAGCACGGTGATCATGCCGTCCGAGGCAATCCGCGGCGTAATGTTGAGTTTGACCCCGGTGTCGATGTACTCAAGCTGGGTGGACTGAAAAGTCCCCCCGGTAGCCCCGCTCTGGAGATTGCTGATGATGACCGGCGTCCGGGTGCCGATAAAGATCTCGGCCGGCTGATGCTCCATGGTCGTGATCTTGGAGTTGGCCAGGAGCTTTCCGTTGCCGTTGGTAATGAGAAAGTCCAGGGTGACCTTGAAGGTGGCGAGCTGCCGGCTCCAATTGTTGGACTGCTCAAATGGCGTGTAGCCCCTGTCCTCGGGAAGCCCGTAGGTGGGGGACTCGTCAGGTTGTCCCTCGGCAAAGATGGTCGAGTACTTGGTGATCTCCGCCCAGTCGATACCCAGTTCCTTGAGACCGTCGGTGTTCACCTCGATCAGCCGGGCCTCGAACATGACCTGCTGGGGCTTCTCGTCCAGGGCGGCCACGATCCGGTCGACTTCCTCGATGACGGACTGGGGCGCCCGCACCACGAGTTTGTTGCCGGCCACAAAGGACCGCAAGTCCTGGGTGATCATGGTGAGCGCGTTTTCGACCTCGGCCGCGTCGGCGTACTCCAGGGGGAACACCTTGGTGGTGAGACCGGTCTGGGTGGCCAGTCGGCTGGGGCCTCCCACGAGAATGGAATTGCCCACCCGCTCGTAACCCATGCCCGAAGCTCGCACCACCAGGTTGAGCGCCTCCTCGAAGGGGGTGTTGCTCAGCCGGATGCTGATGGGAATGCCCTGCACCTCGGGACTGGTCACAATGTTGAGACCGCTCCGTTCGGCGAGAATGTCCAGCACGGTAATCACCGGCGTGCTGTCCGCTTCCATGGTAATCAGGAGACCGTCGGTGTCGGCACCCGCGGTCTGCGCATCCGCCGGGGTCAGGCCGTAGGCGACCAGACCGATCAGCGGCAAAAGAAACACGACCCATTTGGCCGTATGGCGTCTCGCTCGTTTCACTGTGCCCTCCTCAGTGAAATGGTATAACTAAGCTCATCCTTGGAAACCACCGCGGAGGTGGCCGCGATCGAATCGACGGTCCATCCACGGAATGATTCGCCGACCTTGAGACGGTCGGACAAGGCCCCGGTCACGGAAATCTGGATCACGGGGCTCACCGTATCCACCAGGACCATGCGGAGGCCCGGGGGGGTCGGCGGTTTTGGTTTCGGCGTACTCCGTGTTATCGGCCGGCGCGCCCTGGGCTTTGGGTGAAGCGGATCCCGGCCATCCGGAATCAATGAGGCCAGGGCGCCATCCAGGGCCAGGGCCTGCTCCACGGGAGCCACGGCCTCGTCCGAGATCGCCGCTCCGGCGCTCACGGCCGGATTCTGGACGGTCTGGACGGCGGACCAGGCTCGAACCCCAAGATAAAGCCCGCAGGCGCCCAGGAGGACGGCTGCCAGGAGGTTCCGGGTCCGCGCCGCGCTCACGAAGATGCTCCCGTGGGCAGCAGGACGGAAACATGGAGCCTCAGGCTCACCTTGCGACTGGGCTGGGACTCCAACACAAAGGAATCCACCTCAATCAGCGGTGGGGCGAGTTCCAGGGACTGGAGATAACGCAGCGCCTGCTCGTGGGTCCCGGTGAGAGAGAGGAAGTACCTCGCCCGGTTCAATGCCTCGCCGTCGGTGCGCTCATCGAGATCCATGTCCTTCCGGGAGAGCCCGGACATGCGTCGGTAGTGCTCAAGCACGGTGAATGGGTCCATTGCCTGGTAGGCGGCCAGCCAGTCCGCCTCCGGCTCTTCCTTGGCTTCCACGTAACCGAGATACGCGGTGGCCATGTCGCCGGAGCGATCGGCCGCAATCAAGTCGCGCTGGGCCTGGTCCCGGGCCAGGGTAAGCTCGGCCAGTCGCGCCTGCTTGGGGCGGAGCCAGGCCACGTCCACCGCAGCGGTCAGCACC
>QNAI01000224.1 GCA_003641745.1 Verrucomicrobiota bacterium
CCAAGGGTCCGATGGCGAGATTTTCCTGCTGCCGCCCTCGATCGGCCTGTCCGAAAAACTGCTCAATCGCGAGCATGCACAGGTCTACCATCAGGACTGCCCTCACGGTCCAGGCGGCGAAGTACTCAGGCGTCACGGCGATCAACTGCGCAGCCTCCCCAAGGGTTTCTGGCGAGCTCAGGGCCGTGCCGACGACACGATGAATCTTGGCGGTATCAAGGTCTCGTCTAAAGAGCTGGAGCGGGTCCTTGAAACCCATTCAGACGTCTTCGAGGCCGCTGCGGTGGCCGTCCAGCCTTCCGGAGAGGGTGCCGAGAAATTGATTATCTTCGTGAAACCGGCCGGCACCGATGTGCCGGACACTCTGAAAACCGACCTTCAGACCGAAATCTCGACTCACCTCAACCCGCTCTTCCGGATTGAGGATCTGGTGATCTCCAACGAACTCCCGAGAACCGCTTCCGGCAAGTTGATGCGGCGGGTGCTCCGGGATCGGTGGTTGGAGAGTCTTGCCGAGTGATGCCTCTGTCGCCGAATCTGACTCAATAATCGATCCCGGGCGGACACGGGGGTCCGCCCCTACAAGGCGGTTGATTTCAACTTCAACGTCTTGCGCTGTCCAGGTGGCGTCTGATCTTCTCGAAGGCCTGCCCGATGCTGTCCACCTCCCAGAGCACCGGCTGGTAGGAGGTGATCGGATAGGGCGTCACGGCGGTCTGGGCCGGCTCGAAGGGTCGAATCTCAACCTCGCCCTCGAGTGAGTGGGCCAGTTCACCGTAACTGGAGAGCAGCCCTGCACCGTAGGCCTTGAGCGCTCCCTCTTGCCTGACGACTCCGTACTCGACGGTGAACCAATACAGCGTGGCCAACTGCTCGATCTGTTCGTCGGTCACCCCTCGGGAGGCCTCCCCGATCTTCTGCGTCAAGTCAGCAAATTCAGGGATGGCCAGCATCGGAGCATGGCCCAGCAACTCGTGACAGATGTCCGGCTCCGGCGTATAGAGAGGCCGATCGTGGTAGCGGATGTACTGGGTGGAGCAGAAGATCCTTCGGGAGAGATGCTCGAGAAAATCACGAGCGCCTACCAGGCCGGCGACCGGCTGCATGCGAAAACCGGTTCGATGAGACATGAAAGCATCAACGTCGGCGATCTGGGGAATACGATCAGCGGGATAATTCAGTTCGGAGAAAACCTGATTAAACTCGCTGCATGCGTGGGTCGCAAAAAGCGAGGTCAGGCCCCGGTAAACTTCCGCCCAGGTCTGATTCTCGACCTCGGTATAGTTAATCCGAGGGATTGGAGCGCCAGATGTATGTCCCAGGGCAACTTCAGCTATTTCATTGCGGCGCGCCCGATATGCGGAGTCGTTGAACCCCGGGTGGTCGGCCTCAAGTTCGATCAATGCGACATCCATCACGCCTCCTCAGCAAATTCGGTGAGCCCAGAGTGTACCAATCACGGGCTGAGCACACGCCGCGCCGCGGCGAGGGCAACAGTGAATGGGCATAGGCTCAGGCAATTTTAGAAGTCGAGTACAACGCAACGAAAAAGGGAAAATAGCCACAAAAAGGCACGAAGAGAAACACATATGAAACAGATTCTTGACTGGCAATCCTATAAGAATGAGTAGGTTGCCCTCTTCTTGTTTTCATTTTTGTGCATTTTCGTGCCTTTTTGTGGCTACTCTTCTTGTGGCTTTTTTCAAGAGGCTCAGCTATCCGCCTCAGCCGGCTTTTCCCAAGCGCCGTTTCAAGGCCAGCGCCTCACTGAACGGGCCCAACTCCTCGACCGCTGCGTCGAGAACCCGGAGCGCTTGATCCACTCGACCCTCGGCAATAAACCGATCGGCCTCCTCAAGTACCTCGAGCACCGCAGGCCTTCGCCGAGCCTCTGCCTCTTCGTGCTCGGCCTGCCGGGTCTCTTTAAGAAGATCCTGAAAAGCCTGATCGCCGGAGTCGAAGACCACGGCCGCTTCAATCAGGGCGACAACATCCGAAAACGGCGCCTTGGCATTGAGAGCCTGATGAATTTCCGCCCTGCGGCGCTCCCGCTCCTGCTCTCGTTGATGATCAGCTACTTGAGCCGCAAGATCGTCAAAAACCGGTTCGTTCCCGTAGAGGCGCCGTGCAAGCCTCAGCTCTCGACCGGCATGATCCAATTGCCCATCCTTCAGGCGTTTCTCGATGCTTGAGGCCGCCGCACCAATGTCCTTGCTCCTGCGGTAATCAGCTTCCGCAACCCGGAGTGCTTCGGCAGCGTCGGCGACCGCATCCAGGGCCTCTGGATGGTCCTTGACCACCTTCTGCGCCTCACCCAACGCTGCCTCGGCCTTCTCTAAATAGCCGGCCTCGATCGACTTGCCTACCTCGGCCACGGCCTCGTCGATGTTCCGCTCCCGGCGTTCGTAAACCTGGGCCGCATCGGTGACCATCGCACGAAGCGAAGGTTCTTCGTCGAAAGCTCCGACACTTTCAACTGCCCCATCGAGAAGGGCGACCGCCGAAGAGAACCGGCAGGCTGTGACCAAACGCTCGAGGCCCAGCGAGGTGGTGTCGATGACCTGCCGCCGTCTGGACTCTTCTTCTTTGATGCGCTGGCCTTCCGTCGCTTCGACCAGGGCCACCTTGAGATCTGCATCCTCAGGCATCAGCTCCAAGGCAATTTCCAACTTGAGACCCGCGGCAATAAAATCTCCGCCGTCGACCAGAGCGGCCGCTTCGGCCTTGAGAGCATCGACCCGTCGGCTCAGAACGAGGACTTCAAGGTCGGTCAGTTTCTTCGCAAATTCCACGAATCTCGGATGTTCTCCGTAGAGTTTCTGCGCCAGTTTCAACGACCTGCAAACACCTTCGATATCCTCCGCCTGCAACGAGACCTCGATAGCCGCCGCAGTCCGTTCGATCTCGGCCTGATGGCGTCGATCTTCGAGATAGGACGCAAGGCCCCTCTCGGCCTCATCCAGCATTACAGCGGCGTCACCATCGCCCGGCGTCAGCACCAGGGCCTCCCGAATCATCGGGACCGCATCCTCCCACTGCTCGTCATCGATCAGGAGCCGGGCCGCCTCGAGGATCTTTGCGGCTCGTTCCGCCCTCTCAGCCGCTACCTCCTCGCCCTGATTGACGGCTTCCGAAAGGTCTGAAAACAAGGGGTTGTCTCCGAGCTCCACGGAGTGGCGGCGGATGGCCTCTCGAGCTCCGTCGAAGTCTTCAGCACGGATCAGTTCTTCAATCTCGACCGCCGCCTGCTCACGGCGCCTTTGCATCGCAGTATCGGCACGGTTGAGAATCTCGACCAGGGCAACGACCTCGGGGCGACCGGGGCTGAGGTTCTCCGCTGCTTCCAACTGAAGGCGGGCTTCGTCGAAATGCTGGGCTTCAATCAGCTTTTCAGCGCCGAGCAACAAAGCTCGGATCTGACGATCTCCACCCAAACGCAAACCGCCCGAGCGGCCGGCCTCCGGGAGGGCTTCGGTTCCGGTGGGTTTCGCTCTGGGTCCAGGAGACAGATCCGGCAGGGGCATACCCCCTTGAGCCGGTGTCGTCTCAACACCAAAATTCCGATCCAGCCGCCCCTGGGTACTTCCGGGTCTGTCCACCCGGATTCTGGCGGTGGGCAGCCTCTGTTCCTCAAGCAGCTGCACAAGGAACGATTTCTCCATAGGAAAACTCGCCCGCAGTTCGGAAATTTCCTTCCGGAATTCACCGGCCGTTCGGAACCTGTCGTCCGGCTCTTTTTCCAAAGCCCTGATCACCAGGCCCCTGAGAGCTTCAGGAATCCGGCCCTCGGGATCAGAGGTTTCGAAGGGGATGGGCGGATGCATCAGATGACCACTGATCAGGGACGAGATGTTGTTCCCCTTGATTGGGTAGATCCCAGTCAGGAGTTCATAAAGAACCACCCCGAAAGAGTAGATGTCACTGCGAGGGTCGACCTCGTGCCCCGTCTGGCTTCGAAACTGTTCAGGCGAAGAGTATTTGACCTTGCCCAGGAAGGTCCCTGTCGCCGTCAGATTTTCGTCGCCCTCCGCCACCTTGGCGATACCCAAGTCGATCAGCTTGACCAGGAGGTCACCTTCGTCATCGCGGCTGATCAGCAAATTATCCGGTGAAATATCCCGGTGCACGATCTTCTTGCGGTGCAGATATCCGATGACGTCCAGGCTCTGGTATGCCAATTCGAGGACCACACCCATCGGCACGACTTTCGCGAGCTTGGCCAGACCGTGAAGGTCGATGCCGTCAATGAACTCCATCGCCAGGAAGAAGTACCCACTTTCGTCCATGGTGAAATCGTAGACCTGGGCCAGATTGACATGACGAAGCCGGATCGCGGTCTTGGCCTCGCGAACGAACCGTTTACGAAGCACCTCGTCCTCGGCCAAGTGGGGTCGCATGACCTTGATAACCCTGATTTCGTCGAGGAGGCGGTGGCGGACCTTGTAGACCGCACCCATACCACCCTCGCTCATCTTCTCGAGGATCTCGTATTTTCCCTCAAGCTGTTGGAACGGTATCGCCACGCTTTCCATCTCCAAGACTTGGCATTGGCCTCGACACGGCCGGTCAACAAATGCGATCTTCGGACTCTCTCACCACGATGGTGTCCCACCAACCTATTAAGTCACACCCCGAGTGTCAACCGGAAATAGGTGCGGGACGCTCCCTGTTCCCCTATAAGCCACACTGGAGTAAGATTGTGTGTCTTCGGAGGTTTGTGTGCACCAAGAAACAAGAACTCAGCTTCGGCTGCGAGCCGTCTACACATCAGCGACGATGGGGAGCCGCTGATGCGACTGGCAACTGTCCAGACAGCGGGAGGACTCCGTGCTGCCGTGTGGTGCCGTACGGCCTCTGACGAACTGTGGATTGACCTCTCGGAAGCGTCGAGAGTGCTGAGGCTGGGATCTCTCGAGACGTCGTTACGGGCTATTCTGGCCCAGGAGGGCCCTGGCCTCGCAACCCCCCGCCAGATCGTCGCCGAACTCAAAGGGGAATCGCTGCCCGACGAAATCAGCTCATGGCCGGTCAATGGCGCGCGGTTGGCACCCCCAATTCCCGATCCCGGAGTGCTGATCGACTTCTACGCCTTCGAAGAACACGTCCGGCGAGCAAGAGGCCGCAGAGGCTTGGATATTGTGCCCGAGTGGTTTGAGTATCCGGTCTATTACCGCTCAAATCAGCGAGCCCTCTTGGGGAACGGCGCCACGGTTTTCTTCCCGGCCGGCGAACAGCTCATGGATTACGAGTTGGAGTTGGCAGCCGTGCTCGGCGCTCCGATCGAGAGCCCATCTGCTGAAGAGGCCGAGGCTGCGATAGCCGGTTATTGTCTTTTCAACGATTGGAGCGCACGAGGCATTCAGGCCGAGGTGATGAAGGTCGGTTTGGGCCCTGCCAAGGGCAAGGACTTCGGCTCCTCTCTTGGCCCGCATCTGGTGACACCGGATGAACTGGGCCCCCTGGCCGAGCTAAGGCTTCAGGCACGAATCAATGGAGAAACATGGTCGGAGAACACGCCAGGGGCGATGGCCTGGAGTTGGGGAGAGATGCTTGCCTTTGCCGGAGACGGCGTACGGTTCGAAGCCGGAGATATCTTCGGCTCGGGCACGGTTGGCGGAGGTTGCGGCCTTGAACAGGACCGATTCTTATCCGAAGGTGACACTGTTGAGCTGGATGGCGGTCCGGCCCTTGGCGTACTGACGGGCACCGTCGGACAGCGGAGCACCCAGTCGAGTGACCCCGGAAGAGTTGGCTGACGCACGCCTTGAGCTGTTAGCCATTAGCTTTTAGCGGTTAGCTCAGGAGAAGATCTGAGGGCCGTGAGATTTTCTGGCTAATGGCTAACGGCTAATAGCTAGTCGCTCTCCTGTCATGTGCGTAGAATCTCACGGTGAGCAGAAAAAGGAGACACCATGAATTCGAGAGTCACGATTGACCCAGAAACCACCAGCTGGATTGAGGTCTACCGCCGAATGACCGAGATTGTCATTCCCCGCCCAATTGCTCTCGTTTCGACGGTGGATGCCCAGGGGCGGCCCAACCTGGCGCCCTTTTCCTTTTACACCGTTGTGTCGTCCAACCCACCTCATATCGCGTTCGCACCCCATCTTTCAGGCCGAACGGGTCAGAAGAAGGACACGCTTCGCAACATCGAAGCAACCGGGGAGTTCGTCATTGCCTCAGCCACCGAAAGACTGACCGAGCAAGTCAACGCCTGTGCCGCCCTGCTGCCACCTGAAGAGTCCGAGTTCACACACTCTGGTCTGACTCCCGAGCCGGCGGAAACCGTCACGCCATTCCTGGTCAAAGAGTCACCAATCAACCTGGAATGCAAACTGGTCGAAATCCGGGTCTATGGCGACCAGGGCGGCGCCGGA
>QNAI01000225.1 GCA_003641745.1 Verrucomicrobiota bacterium
CCGGGTATCGCCGGAGCCCTTGAGGGAGCCCCCCAAGACGATGGTCAGTGAATCGATGACCAGGGCCATGGCCATGAAAACCAGGATACCGATTGCCATGTCTATGATGGCGGGCGTGGCCATTCCCGCCTCTCCGATCGTGAACGGCGAGAGGAGCAACCTGGGGGCCAGCACATAAAAGAGGGCCATGCAGATACTGTAGGTCACACTGAGGCCAAGGGCTGACTGCGTGGCCCGAACGGCCAGATCGCTGCGGCCCGCCCCCTGGAATCTGCCCACCATTATACTGGTTGCGATTCCGATACCGATCATGGGCAGTATGCCCAGCATATTGACCTGCTGGGCCATATTGCTGGCCACTAGTTCCAGTTTTCCGATGCGCCCGATCAGGAGGACGAAAATTGCAAATCCGGTGATGCTCAGCCAGAATTGGAAACCTGAGGGCGCACCGAAACGGATCATGCGCAGAAAGAGAGCCTTCTCAAAGCGGCGGTTGCGCAGGGTGGCAAAAAGCTGGTCATTGACCGGCCGAAACACCACGAAAAGATAGACCACCGTCACCATGGCGGTCGAGATCAGGGTGGTTATGCCCGCGCCACGTATGCCCATCCGGGGCATCCCCCAATTGCCCAGGATCAGACCGTAGTCCAGGAATCCGTTCAGGGTACAGCCGAAGATACTCATCCACATGACGACCCAGGTCTTGCCCCGGCCCGAATAGAAACAGGTGAAAGCCGAATTGAGCAGACCGAAGAAGGGGACAAAATTCAGGATCTTGAAGTAGGCCACTTCCTGGAGTTGGACCCCGGGCTCGTGTCCCACCAGGGAAAACAGCGGCTCGGCCACCAGGTTCAGCAAGGGCAGTAGGCAACCCCCGATCAGGGCCAGCCGCAGCCCCTGCCACAATGTGGTTCCGATGCGATCCGGACGACCGGCCCCCGAATACTGGGCCACGAAAGTCGAGGTGTACATGACCGTTCCCATGAAGAAGGTCAGAAAAGAGAAATTGAGCATCGAGGCCGGGACGGAGGCTGCGATGGCCTCTTCCGAGTACCAACTCAGGAACATCCGGTCGACGAACATCATGACCGAATAGGACCCCGTGCTCATGACGAGCGGAAAAGCCACATCCAGCAGTTGCCGCATGCCGCCATCCCCCCGCCAACGCTCTCTGATCCAATCCACTCCTATCCTCCGGTTCCAAGCGGTTCGAAAGAGCTTTTGAGCGCATTGAATGGGTTCACGGAAGGAAAAGTATCCCGCTCGCATTCATGACGGTCAACGACCATCGAATCCTCACCTGAATGGGCTGCTATCCGATTCCTACCCTCAACATATGCCAAATCTGGAGGGCAAGCCTCCCGGCGAGCCAGCATTGAGGCAGGCCCCTGACCGTGCCCCCATAGCTCTGGGGTCATGACGTTGATTGATGCACGCCAGTGCAACCATCCCGTCTTGACCCCTTGATCTGCAGGACATACGGCAACGACTTGCGGTCATGACGTTGATTGATGCACGCCAGTGCAGCCATCCCCGTCTTGACCCCTTGATCTGCAGGACATACGGCAACGACTTGCGGGCATGACGTTGATTGATCCACGCCAGTGCAACCATCCCGTCTTGACCCATTGACCGGCAGGACGGCGAACGCTTCCTCACTTGTTACTGATCGCCGCTTCGATACATGCGGCCACCGGTTCGGCCAATAACTCGGAACCTTCATCGGTGAAGTGCACATTCTCCGGTAACTGAATCTGGTCGATCCGGGCCAGGGCGAAGACATAGAGGTCGTTGATCGCGATGTCTTCCCTCCGCATGATACCCAGGGCGATCCCGTTGTAGGCGACAACATCGTCAGTCCGTCGTACCGGCGAAAGGTTGCCCGCCGGCACAGGAGACGTCGTGGCCCAGATGAGGGCGGCCCCGGTCTCCTTCAGCCTGGCCACCAAGGCCGTGAGGTTCGACTCGTAGTCCGGTCCTGAAACCTGCCGCTTTCCATCCGGCATGAACTTGATGTCGTGCAGGCCGAAGTTGAAATGGATAACATCCCAGTCTCCATCGCCCAACCAGGCGTCGATCGCCTCGAGTCCCCTGGCGGTCGGTCCAGCATTTTCAGGAACACGATGGAGGTTGGCCCTGCCCGCAAGCAGTTGGCGCACGGGAAAGGTGTAACCGATCGATATCGAATCCCCGATCAACAGGACCCGGGGCAGTCCAGGGACATCCTCGATCGGTTCGAACTGGGGACAGTTTTCATCGATGCGGTAAGCCGAATCGGCTTCAGGTTTTTCGGGAGAAGAGGACATAAGAACGAAACCCTGAAGGAAAGGGACCGGCTTGGTCATGACGAGATCAATTACCTCGCCCCACAGATTTGATCGACATCCAGGAGGTTCGCGGTGCGAAGTGACGGCAACCAATATGATGTTTCGCGATAGCAAAGCGCCTCTGGTTGGCCCCCCTTGAAAAAGTTGTCATCGATCACGCGGGGCTGGGACAATTCCAGCAGCAGGGCCAGCCCGATACTGGTGAAGCAGTGTTTGGTCTCCGGGGGGAATCGGTAACCGATCCCCCTTGGCGAATTTCCACCCGGCGATCTCGGCTTCATGCGACAAGCCACCCACTTTGAGCCGGTGCTGAAGGCAACCCGGTGAGAGCCGCCTCTGTCTTGTATCCCCGGTGGTCGCGTCGATGATGAAGAGTTCGCAGCGGTATCGGGGTAGGAAAGAAAACCTGACTTGTTCCTGATTCTGATTGGCGGGAAATTGGAAACCCGAAATGCTGACTCATGAGCGCAAAGCCGGATTATGAGACGTTGAGGGGCGAGACCAAATTCAGTTGGCATGTCGGGGCGACGGTCAGTGCCTTGCTGGAGGTGACCAGCATACCGATCAGGGAGTTCAATCTCGATAGCAAGGTCGGCATCGAATTGTATCGCAAGGGACGCCCCATCCTTCGCGAAATGTTCGGTAAGGATGTTGGCACGGTTGGTCTCTCCACGCCTCCGGTCAGCTATGGGCATATCAATTGTCTGGGTGCCGAATTGATTTTCCCGGAAGGGGGAGAGGTCAATCATACCAAGCCATTCCATTCGCTGGAAGCAGGGGTCAACGATCTGAAGAAGAAAATGGATCTCGATTTTGCTACGGCCGGAATGATGCCGTTCTATCTAGATTACCGGGAAAAGATGGCGAATGCCTTCGGAGAGCCTTGTGGCCTCTGGTTCGGTTCGGAGGGACCGGTCACGACCGCTTATACCTTGCGGGGAAACGATGTCTTTTTCGACCCCTATGATAATCCGGAGCTGTTCAAGGAGTTCCTTGGGCTCCTGACCGACAGCATCGTTCAATTCTTCCAATTCAAGGAGAAGCTGGATGGGCGGCCTCCGGTCAACCCGGATGGCGCAGGCATGTGTGATGACATTTCCTCCATGTTCAGCCCGGAGATGTGGCCGGAGTTCGTCCTGCCGGTTTTCGAGCGGTATTATCGCGGTGTAACCACCGGGACGAGAAGTGCACACATCGAGGATTTGCGGCCGAACCACCTGCCTTTTCTCGAGGAGATAGGTCTGGTCAATTATGACCCATCAGTCTCATCGCGGATCAATCCGAAGATAATCAGCGACCGATGCCGGGTCCCGTTTGGGTGGCGGATTACCGACTTTCCCTATCGCTTTATGGATTGTCAGGATCTCACCGACTTTGTTTTCCAGGCGGTGGCCGATGGGGCGAGTTATGTCTTTACCCATGCGGCCGCGTCCATGTGCAACCCGGAAACAGTCAAGAAGGTACACGCCTTCATCGCCGCCGCCAAAGAATCCGAGCGCATGCTGGGGGAAGGAGCCAGCCGCAAGGAGATAGGTGCCTGTGTCAGCGATGAGGGCAAAAAGAAGTTCTGGGACCACTGGCCGGAGTGAGATGAATCCCACCTGGCCCTCCTCCTGATCGGTGTGGTGGTGCCAGACCGGACGACGGGGATCAATTCTGCTCTGAGTCGGTGCCCGGATTCTACGGGCTCCCGGTTTCGACCCTCACGGTCGCCGATTGGATCGGCGGGACTCCGAGATCCTCGGCTCTCGGTCCGGGGGCCGAGGTCGCAAGGATGAGTTCATATTCGCCCGGTGCCAGCACGCGGTTGCCGTCCGGGGCGACCAGTTTGAAAGCCTCCTGATCGATACTGAACCGCACCTCTCGGCTCTGTCCTGATGGAACGGGCACCCGTTTGAAATCCTTTAGGGCGATCCTGGGGGCATGGAACGGCGGTTTCCTGGCCCGAACATACAATTGGACAACCTCTTCCCCATCGTTTGGACCGGTATTGGCCAAGTTGACCGAGACCCCGATCGGATCGTGGCCGATCAGGTCGGTTGAAAGGGTCAGTCCCTCGAGCTTGAAGGTTGTGTAGGTGCGTCCGAATCCAAACGGGAAATTCGGTTCGGTTTCGAGAAAACGATAGGTCCGTCCGCGCATTCGGTAGTCGTCGAAGGGTGGCAGGTCGTCGATATGCCGGTAGAGAGTGAAGGGGAGCTTGCCCGAGGGGGCGACCTTTCCGAAGAGAACTCGCGCGATCGCTTCGCCGCCCGCTTCCCCGGGATAACCGACCCAGAGCAGGGCGTCGCAGAGATCGACTGCGTCGCCCAGGACAATTGGACTGCCTCCGAAGAGAACCCCGACGATCCGGCATTTCCGTTCTTTCAGGGTTCGGAGGTATTCGATCTGGTGGCCGGGTAGTCCGGGGTCGGGCCGGTCGCCTTTGACGTCGCTGGCCAGAGCCTCGCCCTCCTCGCCTTCCAGCCAGGGAGTCAGCCCGAAGGCAACAATGGTCACGCTCGAGTTCTCCGCATCGACCGGGGTGTAGTCCATGGGATTGTTGTTGGACAGCTCCGGCCGGAACCCGGCGCGGTATTGGAGTTGGGTCTCCACCGGGACCTGGCGGGTGATCCCCTCCAGAAGGGTGGTCACATGGCTGCTGACTCCGTAGTAATTCCCGAGCATCACGTCGAGGTTGGCCGCCGGGGTGCCCACCACGAGAATGGAGCGCTCCTTCCTGAGGGGAAGCAGCCCCCCCTCGTTCTTCAGGAGGACGAGGGACTTTTCGGCCGTCTCGAGCGCGAGCTTCCGGTGTTGTTCGCAATTGATGACCTCGGGACCGATCGAGGTGAAGGGGACCTCTTCAGCCGGATCGAACAGTCCGAGTCGAAACCAAGTGCGCAGGAGTCGGCGAACACACGGATCCAGGTCTTCTTCCGTCAGGAGTCCCTCTTTGATCGCCTCCGGAATCAGCGCATAGGTATTGCCGCAGTTCAGGTCGCATCCCTGGTGGATGGCCAGGGCGCAGGCTTCCAGTGGACCGTTGGAGATGCCATGGGTCTGGTGGAAGTCACGGATCGCCCAGCAGTCGGAGAGAAAATGCCCTTCGAATCCCCACTGCCGGCGGAGAACATCCCCGATCAGAACCGAATGGGCACAGCAGGGCTCGCCGTTGGTGCGATTGTAGGCCCCCATGATCGCCTCGACTCCCGCTTCGACCAAGGCTTGGAAGGCCGGCAGATAAGTGTCCCAGAGATCAAAGTCAGAAACTTTGGCATCGAAAGTATGTCTGAGCTTTTCGGGCCCGCTATGGACTGCGTAGTGTTTGGCGCAGGCTGCTGTCTTCAGGTATTTGGGATGGTCTCCCTGCAGGCCCCGCACAAACATTGTTCCCATGCGGGCGGTCAGAACGGGGTCTTCTCCATAGGTTTCCTGACCGCGGCCCCATCTCGGATCCCGGAAAATATTGATGTTGGGCGACCAGAAGGTGAGACCGAAATACTGGCCCCGCTGCCCGTGGCGGGCTGCCTCATGGTGAATGGCGCGACCTTCGTCCGCGATGGCCGTGGCGATTTTGCCCACGAGATCGGGGTCGAAGGTGGCGGCCATCCCGATCGCCTGGGGAAAAACGGTGGCCCGGCCGGACCGGGCGACTCCATGGAGCGCCTCGTTCCACCAATTGTAATCGGGGATCCCCAGGCGGGGCACGCCTTTGGCCTCGTGCTGCATGATGCCAGCCTTCTCTTCCATGGTGAGGCGCCCGAGGAGATCCTCGATACGATCGACGAGTGGAGCCTGAGAGTCGCGAAATAGCATGAATCTATTTGCATCGTAGATTGAACCGGGGGACCAGAATAAACCGGCCGGAATCCCGAGCCCGTCCGATTTCGGGACTGATCCTCTTGACTACCTGATGCTGAGAACAGACAGCCTCTCAGAGCCGAAGATACGAAGTTGGCCCTTTTCCCTAC
>QNAI01000226.1 GCA_003641745.1 Verrucomicrobiota bacterium
CATATTGCTTTTCGAAAATATGTGTCCAGGTGGTATGGGAAGGATAAACCTCCTCAAGGGATGGAGGCAGTCCAAGGAGCCACATGTCTCTTTCCAGGATGACTGGATTGAGAAACGTCACGGTGAGCCCATCCTCCATATCCACGGAGAAATTCTCGTCAAACTCGGCAAGTTGTTGCTTCAACTCGAGCAGGCGGAGAAAGACGCAGCCGCTTGCGGCGAGCAGAACGAGAAGCACGATCACGATCAGTGGGAGCCTCTTCATACGATGGGGTCAGTCCGGAACGGATCCATGCTGGAGTAATGTCTCACGGATGCGCGGGTGCAATGTGGAGGTGCCATGGGGCAGAAAGCAAGGCGGGACCTGTCCGGAATACCTGAAAGCAGGGTCATTGCTGAATGGCAATGTTAAGGGGTGTTCAGGACAGTCTTCTGTTCCTGGCTTACGGGCACGTCGGCACAGCGACGTGGCTACAGCAAAGCAAACTCATTCCGAGTGTAGCCACGTCGCTGTGCCGACGTGTGATTTCGTGGAGGAAACCTCCATCCTGCTTTGAAGCTGAGGCCCCGTAGTAAACCGTTCCCCTCGTAACCCCGCCTTATCTTAGTGCCAATGCGGGTTTGACCCCTTCGAACGCCCGATCAGGTCTGACTTTGACCATCTTCAACGAAATTGACAGGAAAGCTGAAACCGACTATCCTCTTTCGGATGGATTTCAAGAGTTTCAATGAAGCGGATTTGTGTTTTCGAGCGTGCCTGCTCTTCCTCCTGACGACTGCAGGTCTTGGAAGCGGTTCTGCCGCGACCCCCGATGAGATCGAAGCATACCTTACGGAAGCGATAACGGCGAACCAGATCTCGGGCGAACCCTACGAGCTGGATGGGTCCCGGATAGTATTTACCAGTTATTATTTCATCAGACCCGGTAATGTTATCTGGCAGAACGACGCCGGTGAGATGGTCAACATCGTTGAAGAAAACGACGAAAATCCGGTCTACGGCCCCTGGGACGCACAGCTCCATCGACCTTCCTCTCCCTACGGAATCGAATTGAAGGTGCAGGCGGCCGAACGGATGGGACCCCTCCTGAAGGACAAGAAACCCTGGGAGACCGGTTACGTCATTTTCAAGACCGTTCTCAAAGACGGGGACGTGTACAAGGCATGGGGGAAAGCGCGCGGTGCCGGGGACTGCTACTTCGAGAGCGAAGACGGGATCAATTGGAAGCGGCCTGATCTCGGCCTCAAGGAATTCAATGGGAGTCGAGACAACAATCTCTTGAAATCGGGCCCGGGGGGGACCGTGTTCATTGACCCGAACGCACCGCCCAGCGAGCGTTACAAGAGCATACGCGGCCCGAGAGTAAGTTTTGAGGAATTCAAGGCCTTTATCGAAGCGCATCCTGACAAGTGGGAGACACGAGCGGTCAGAGGACCCTGGCGCGACCCCACCAAGATTCGAGGCATAAGCGGCGGCGTATCACCGGACGGGATACATTGGACCGACAAGGAACTGTTTACGATCGAACATTCGGATGGCATGGAGACCGGCTGGTATGATACCCATCGCGGAAGGTACATAGTCTATACCCGCACCTGGGTAGTCGGCTATCGTTCCGACCGTTGGACGGGCAATCCCCAGACCCGGACCTGGCCGGGAGAGTTTCACGGATCAGGGCGCCGGGCCATCGGTGTCATGGTAAGCGATACGTTCGGCAATTTCGATGTCTCGCGGACCATCATCGAGCCGGTCCCTGGCGAGGTGTCCCCAAGCGAGGTCTTTTACACCAGTATACACTCGACCATTCCAGACGCACCGGAACAGCATCTCATGTTCGTCACGGTGTGGGACACCCGAGACGATACCTGCAAGATCGAGGTATGGTCGAGCCACGATGGGCTGGTTTGGGCCCGCATTCCCGGACCACCAATTCTCGAGACGGCCAATTTCGGCCAGTGGGACGGTGGCAGCATATTTTCTTTCCCCAGCCTCATCGAACTGCCTGACGGCGATTTCGCCCTTCCCTACAAAGGGTATAACCTTCCTCACAAATACCCGCGTGGGCACATGACCGTTGCTCCCGGATATGCAATCTGGCCCAAGGGTCGCATCGTGGCGGTCGAAGCTGAAGAGATCGGAGAATTTTCAACGGTCGGAATCATACCGCCGGGACGAACTCTCCGAATAAATGCCCTGACCAAACGAGCCGGAGGGGTCCGCGTCGAAATCGCCAATATCAACGACGAGGTTTTCCCCGGAAGGTCATTTGATGACTGCGATCCGATCCAGGGTGATCACTTCTGGTCCAGCGTAACCTGGAATGGCCAGTCCGACCTCGGGTATGAAGAGGGCGACGGCGTCGTCATCCGCTTCAAACTGGACCGTGCCAAAGTCTTCGGAATCGAATTCGAGTAAATCGGATCAGTCGAGCATTCGGGGTCATTCCTTGCATTCGTGCATGCCAATGCAGGTTTGACCCCTTCGAATACCCACAAACTAAAAAGCATGCCGGACCAAAAACAAAGAACGAGACCAGATGATGCCGGGAGGCGAATCCACCGGCGGGAGTTCCTGAAGACCAGCGCCACCGCGGTCGCGATGGCTGGAACGGTTGGACTGGGGCAGGCCAAAGATCTGATCGCCCCGGGAAAACGGCCAAATATTGTCTTTGTGTTCAGCGACGAACATCGCTGGTGCAGTTTGCCTTTCACCGAGATGCCGCAGGTGGTTGCACCCAATATGGAACGACTGGCCGGTGAGGGAACCCGGTTCGATAATTGCTGCAGCACATCGGCCATTTGTGTCCCTTACCGCGGAATGTTGATCACCGGCCAATGGCCGCATCAGAGTTCCTGCATCAGCAATGACTATTTTGGTGACGGCGATGTGATTGGAATCAATTCTCCAACCATTGCCCATACCTTCAAGGGCGCCGGGTACACAACCGGTTACATCGGCAAATGGCATCTCACAAAAACGAGACGACAAAGAATGCCGGCTTCGACACCTTTCAACATTGGCGCTACGGCGACAAACATTGGGAAACACCGGTCCGCGATGGTCTGACGGATGAGGAATTCAAAGTCGTCAAAGGCTACAACGCCATCGGCATGACCGACCAGGCGCTGGATTTTATCGGGCAGCATGCCGATGACACCCAACCGTTCCTGTTGATGCTGTCCCTCAATCCTCCGCATTGGCAATGGGACGATGCCCCCGAGGAATTTCTCAAGCTCTACCCGGCGGACATATCGACCTATCGCCCCAACGTCGCCGGCGAGAGATACTTTACCGACCGAGAGGTAAGCTTCTACCGACACTACCACGCCCACATCAGCGCCGTTGATCGGCAGCTTGGTCGGATCATGGACGCCCTCAGGGAACAGGGCATCCATGACGACACCATTTTGATCTATACATCAGACCACGGCAGTTCATTTGGATCCAACGGGGTGGGGAGCAAAGCCAATCCCTATGAGGAGTCCATCCGTGTGCCCTTCCTGATCCGCTGGCCCGGACGGGTGCCCGCCAAAAAAATCTCCGACCACAATCTGGGAACGATTGACCTGTACCCGACCCTCTGTGGGCTGGCCGGCATCACCCCGCCGTCCCATTGTGGCGGTCAGGACTTTTCGCCCGTTATGCTTGGACGACCCGGCCCCGACCCGACCTCCCAACTGATCCTCGTAAATGATTTCCAGCGGAATTACTTCCGAACCCAGCTACAGTCCGAGCCGGCCTTGGGTTTCTGTCCCTTCCGCGGTGTGCGGACGAAGCGCCATACTTTCGTGGTCAACGCCTATGGCGATTGGCTGCTCTACGACAACCTTCGGGACCCTTATCAAATGCGCAATCTGGTGGATGACCCGGCCCACGCCGACCTGAAAGCCGAACTGCGGAAGGAACTCGATCGGTGGCTGGCAAAGGCCGAGGATCCGTTCGTTCCGGTCGAATGGACCAAACTGCCTCTTCCTGAGCGCATCGCGGTGGAAAACAGAACCTACGCGCTGCTGCCGCACCAGGAACAATGGGACGAACTCAAGTCCGCAGCCCTTGCCCCCTACCTGGCCAACAGACTGAGTGCCGGCTACCAGGCGCAACTGCAGGCCGCCTGCGATCGCATCTATGATGTGACCTTCTTCGGTCGATACAAGGCACTGCATAACGAACTGCATGGGCGAAGGCGCAGCAGTGAACTTCCGCTGGAGGAAATTCAGGAGCAATTGCACGCCCACGAAGCGAAATCTGCAGGGCTCTTCAGGACGGAGGCGGTACGGATCATATCCTCCTCCCGGGAAAGCGGATAGGACCGCAAAAAGCAAAGTCTGATCCCTTGCTCCTCTACGTCACAAGCCATGGTCGAGAACGCTCAAGGAATTGACTCTTGAACATTGACCCTTTTTCTGGGGGAAGAAAATGCAAACCAGCCCATCACACAGAAACTCCGGTAAGAACTATCTGGCAGCTATCCCGCTTGTCGCGACATTGTTTGGCTGTGCACCAGTCCCTGAGGTCGCGTGTGTCCCTGGCGACGGCAGGTCCGCATACGAACTGCAGAGGGTAATTGAGGTGGCCGGTCGCCAGGGGATTGCCACCGATGGCACCCACTACTTCGTCAGCGGATCAACCGCCCTCTATGTCTACTCGAAGGACGGCGAGTTGCTTCAGGCCAATAAGGAGCCGTTCCTGGATCTGACCATGCCCGCCAACCACATCGGCGACATTGCGATCCACGATGGTGAACTCTTCGCCGGCATCGAATGGTTCGACGACGGGCAGGGGACAAATATCCAGGTCGCTGTTTACGATACAGCCAACCTTGCCTACCTGCGCTCGATCGACTGGAATCCAGATTCCGGGCAGGTGGAAGTCAGTGCGGTGACCATCGACTCTGACAACGACTTGATCTGGATGACCGACTGGGTCAACGGACGCTACATCTACCAATATGATCTCGAATCGGGCGTGTATCGCGGGAGGCTTCAACTCAGGCCTGTTCCCCATAGGCAGCAGGGTATAGCCTACCGGAATGGGTTCCTTTTCATCACGGCAGACGACGGCGAGGCAGATCTTGAGGAGCCGGATAGTCTTTGGCGCTTGCGAGTGGAGCCCACCTCCATCTCGGCTCTTGTGACCCATGAACTGGATCTATCGGCTTTCAATCGGGCCGGAGAAATCGAGGGTGTGGCTTGGGACGAAACAACCAACGAGTTGCTGATTCTCTCCAACCGTGGCGCCCGGATCGTTCATGGTATGCCCAGCGGCTATTACCCAGGCTACGATCGGGAGATTCACGAAGTGTACATCTTTGCAAAAGGGGTCAAACGTCAAAAGTAATATTTTTCAGTTTCCGGTAGTGCGGGCATTTGTCTTTCCTCTTTGAATACGCCGAGCAATTGCTGCTCACGGCGCGGGGGACGCCCATATTCAGCCGTTTTGACCCCTTTTGACGTTTCAATACGCTTGTCAGGCGAAAATCTAAATCTTAAATTCCGAAAGAGATGAAATCATCCTTACGAACCGTTTCTCTTTGCCAGGCGTCCTTGATTGATGGGTGGTTTCCATCGCACCGAAAAATTCCGCTTTCTTCTGCCTTTCCCGGTTATTCCACACTTTTTTCCACCTAAACAACGTTCAGCGAAGAAAGATGAAAACGGCCAGAAGACGTAACAATTTCAGAGGGTATTTGCTCATGGAGAGCCTCCTAGATGCGTCTATTCTGGAATCTTTGGAGGTGGTGAAAATGGAGACGTTACCGCGCCCTGAACACATGAAGGCCGACTATATGCCTGATATATGGACAGGTTGTGAGTTTGTTGGAGATGTCGCAGACGTGGATTCAGTCGCGGAGAGGTTGAGCAGGGCCCTCACGCGAGGTTGGTTTGTCGACATGGACACCAAGACCCACAACTACTTAGTCTTTGGCGGGAAGGTTGTGAAGTATGAGCGCCAAGGTGGAAGAGGTATAGGAGGGCAGCCATGGCCTGAAGACGCGAAAAAGGCCGCGCGTGATGCCGGGGTCCCTTCCTTCGTGAAATGAGAGAACCCAATCGGGTAGCCGGGAGCGTTAACTCTCCCGGCCCCCACACCACCCAGCATGCGGATCCGCACTAGGCGGTTCCGAAACGCTATCGGACCGTAGTCGGATAATGGATCTTGGCCCACATCTGAGCCAGGGACACGAGCCCCTGCTTTGCGAGCCATTGATTGGATAGAGCCCCATTGATGACGGGTGTCTTGGACATCACCCAG
>QNAI01000227.1 GCA_003641745.1 Verrucomicrobiota bacterium
AATATTCTGATCTGCACCTTCTGACGGCTCGTGAGAGAAAAGGCGACGGTGGTCCGGGGATTGAAGGGATTGGGGTAGGCTCGCATCGCGACTTTGGCCCTGGGAATTCCATCGAACACATTGGAAGCACCGTCGGGGCCGGCGCGAAAAATCGCCCCGCCACTACCGACAGCCAAAGCCACACCCTCGCCCATGAGGCAGACATCATGGAACCTTACCGAGTAGGAAAAATCGCGCAGCCAGGTCGCCGCGCCGTCGTCAGTGCGAAAAATTCCCGTGCCGACCGCGATGCCCGTCAGCGGATCACTGAAACCGACACCGTTGAGATAGGAGCCCTCCGGGTTTGATTGTTGGGTCCAGGTAAGGCCCCCATCGTCTGTCAGGAGGGTGGCGTTGCCATCCACTCCCCCAACGGAGATCCCATTCAACAGGTCCGTAAAAAAGATATCCTGCAGGTCGAGGTAGGAGGAATGTTGCTCCTCCCAGGTGAGACCTCCATCATCGGTGTGATATATGTAACCGTAGAAGGTGCAGGTCCACCCGTGAAGATCATCGACGAAATATACCGCCTGGCAATAATCGTATTGGTGGGGGAACCCCACATCCTGCCAGTTTGCCCCGCCGTCCGATGTATGCAGGATGGCCCGGTCGCCCCCCACGGCCACGGCATGATCAGCATCAAGGCAAGCCACATCGTATAGGTCCATGAGCGATCCGGTCGTCAAAGGAGACCAGGTCAGGCCGGTGTCATCGGTGCGCAGGATAAGCCCGTCCTCGCCGGCGACCATGCCCGTTTCGGTGTCGGCAAAATCCACTCCCCTGAAGACCAGGTCATAGCCGGAATCGATCTCGGTCCAGGTCAAACCCGTATCGCCCGTGCGCAGCAGGGCGCCCTCGTTACCCACGGCCACCGCAATCTCACTGGTGGCATTGGCAATACCGCGGAGCCAGCTTGTAGATCCGGTCTGCGCGTTCACCCAGGTGGACCAGGTGTTGTCGCTCTGCCACAGGCTGCCCGAGTCGCCTGTCATCAGGATTCCGCCACCGGTTGTGAAATCAACCGCATTCCAACTCCCGGTATCTGGAGGGACGAGCGGACTCCAATTGATCCCCCCGTTGGTGGAAAAGATCGAAGCCCCGAGGGTGCCCACGGCCACCGCGGTGTCAGCATTGCAGAACGTGATATCCATCAACCAGTTGGAGGTACCACTGGCG
The DNA here is from genome assembly GCA_003641745.1 of Verrucomicrobiota bacterium. Classification (GTDB taxonomy): domain Bacteria; phylum Verrucomicrobiota; class Verrucomicrobiia; order Opitutales; family Opitutaceae; genus B12-G4. The sequence goes on from QNAI01000227.1 coordinate 1,216, forward strand.
CGTGTACTCCAGGCTTCACCGCCGTTATGGGAATAGATTACCGTGCCGTTATTTCCCACGGCCGCGCCATGGACAGGGCCGCCGAAATCGACCGCCTCCAGCCGCTCGGTGGTATTGCTGGGAGGATGGTACCAGGTGGCTCCGGCGTCATTGGTACGGCAGATCACACCACCGCCACCAACGGCAATGGCGTTGTCAGCATCAAAAAGGTGAACCGAATAGAGCCGCTGTGTTGTTCCACTGTCCTGAGGTGTCCAGGTCGCGCCGCCATCGGTGGTCCAATAGATGGCGCCGCCCCAGCCCACGATCACGCCGGTGTTCGTATCGATGAAATCCACCGACTCGAGCCAGTGTAAAGGATCCGTCCCCTGATGCTGCCAGGTCTGGCCGCCGTCGGTTGTGCGCAGGATGATCCCCGCGAGATCCTCTTCGCCGACGATGGTGCCGGTCAACTCGTCGGTGAAGTCGACACCCAGTAACCAGGCGAGATTTCCGGTGGGCAGGATGTGCCACTCAAGCCCTCCGTCATCGCTTCGCAACACCGCACCTCCCACACCCACTGCGTAGATGACGTTGCTGTCCACGACCGAATAATCCTCCAGGCCCTGGGCCTGGGGATAGGGGTTGACCCATTCCCAGTCGTGGCTGATTCCCGCCGTGGCCAGGCCGGTGGTGGAGATCAGACAGGTAAGCAAAAGTCCATGCATCGCAAGGATCAGCTTTAAGCGGGTGACCATTTGTCCCAACCTCTCTCGGAATGCCAGAATGTTCCCTCCCCGCCCATCACAAAAACCCTACTTGGGAGTATAACATGGGATACGGCACCAATATTGCTGATTCCCAACCTCGAACGGCATGGTCAGGCCACTGCCACGAATCGGCTAACAACATGAAACACCATGACTTGGGACAGCGGAGGGTCGAGAATTATACAGGCGCCTGGACATACAACTGGATGACCACCGGGACCGTCGTCAATGTGGACCAGTCGTCCGCCATCACTTCGGGGACCATCGTCCTGACCATCAAGGACAGTGAAGGTAAGACCGTGTATTCCGGAGACATGAGCCAGGGCGGCAGCTTGAATTTCCGGACCGAGAAAACAAATAGGGTCAGATACCCGACCGTTTCAGGAAGTCGAGGAAGGTTTCCTCGTGCTCCCTGAAACGGTCCACCGAGCTGTGGCCGGCGTCCGGGATGAACAGGAATTCGGGCGGGTGGCCCTCGCATTTTTTCCGGATCGCTTCCATGTCCGCCATCGGCACCGTCCGGTCGGATTTCCCGTGCACCATCAGGACCGGACAGGTCACCCGGCATACTGTATTGATGGGTGCGATATCATCGTACCGGCGGCCGATCAACCACTCCACGTAACGCAGCACGGCGGGCGCCAACAGGTCCGGAACATGCCCCTTCTTCATGAAGCGCTTCATCATGTCAGTGGGGTGCGCGAAAGTCGCCAGGCTGATCACCGCGGCGATATCATCCCGATCGGCCGCGCTCAGCAGAGCCGCCCCCCCTCCCAGGGAATGACCGCACAATGCGACCGGACCGGTGTGCTCGGACTGTTGTTTGACCCAGTCGACCGAACAGCCGAGATCGGCGGCGAATTTGACCAATGAGGAATGTCCCTCCGCATCGCTGCGGCCGTGGTTGCGGGAATCGAAAAGCAGGACGTTCAAGCCCGAAGCCACGAAGAACTCGGCCAGGGGCAACAGGAATTCCGCGTTGCCGCCCCAGCCGTGCATCATCACCAGGGTCGCCGCGGGATGCCCCGTCGGCAGAAACCAACCGAACAACCGCTTTTTCCCTTCGGTGGGAATCCATATCTGGCGGAAAGTCAGGTTCCGGTCGCCGGGATCACCTTTTTCCGGAACGCGGGGAGCGCCGAAGCTGCGATGGACCATCAGAGCCAGGCCGGCAGGAGCGGCCAAGGCCATGACGATGACAATGATCAAAACAATCAGAAGGGGGTTGATCCGAAAACCTCCAGGCCTACTTGGCCAATAACATCCTGCGGGTTTCCACTTCATCCCCCGCGTGCAGCCGGTAGAAATACACGCCCGTAGCCACAACGCGCCCGTCCTTGTCCCTGCCCATCCAGACCTTCTCATGTCTGCCGGCACCCTCGCTGCCGCTGTACAAAGTTCTTACCAGACGGCCCGCAAGATCGAACACCTGCAACTCCACCTGCCCGGGGCTGTCCAGTTCGTAACTGATGGTGGTCGACGGGTTGAAAGGATTGGGCACGTTCTGGTGCAGGATGATGCTGGCCAGGACTCCCTGGTACGGCACCGGGCTAAGCTCGGGCTGGAACACCTTGCCCACGAAATCCGGTCGGTCGATAAAGGGGTTCCGGTTGGACTGGATGGCATAGACAGCCTCGTTGCGTTCTATCTCCTTGAGGCTGACAGGATCCTCTTCATTCCACTCCAGCAGCATGGCTTCGGCCCAAGGGCGCAACTGTGATCCCGAAGTCATTCCGCTGCCGGGCCAGCTGCCGTCTTCCCCGTAATACCGGGTGCTCATGTAGAAGTAGGCGCGGGCGAAATCGCCTTTGTATTCGTCGATGGGCTCAAAAACCGTCCCGGTATATCCAGGATAGGCACAGGGCCCCAGCCGACAGCCGTTGAGCGAGGTCCAGGTGGGTGAATTCACTTCACCGAAGGGATAGCTGCCCCTCTTGTTGTTCACTTCGTTGTCGGTGGGATAGACCATGAACACGTCGGTATACATGGGTGAGGTCGCACCGTACCAACTGCTGGGCCAGGAGTGTTCGCGATTGTAACCACTGCCTTCGGACCCGGCGGTTCCACCTTGATCAACGCCGAAGGTGTACTCGTAGGGAGGCGTGCCCCCGGGGACGTCCGAGTACATGTCCCAGACCTTGCCGTTGGGCTTGTCGTCGGTGGTGTAGAAGGCTGTCCACAGGCCGGTGTAACTGATGGAAGAATGGTTGTCGATGATGTCATGAAGCGCCCCACGCAGGGGTTCGCCCAACAGGCCCTCGGCGGAGTTGTAGTATCCCGGCGGGATATAGCCACCGGAAAAAGCATAGGCCTCCAGGCCGGAAACCGTCGTAGCCGGGGTATCGTTGGTGGCCGTGACCTTGTAGTAAACCGTGGTTGCGGCATCCTGGCCGGGAATCGGAGAGCTCGTCATGTAGGTGTCGCCACCCGCATTGGTCATGGTGATGGGATTGATCAACGCGGTAGGATAGGTGCCCCAGTTCAGGATCACCGACGTGATGTTGGCGCCGGAATCAGTCACCACCACCTGGATGTCGACCGTCTCCCCTGCCTCCGGGATCTCTGGAACCGTGATGATGGTTCCGATGACCGGACCATCGGGCAGTATCATGTGGTGCGTCCCAGGTGTGGCCTCGCTGGGTGTTTCTACGGCCGTGGCAGTCCAATCGGCTGCGTTGTAGGAAAGGCTGGGTGAAGTGATGCCCTCGTTCCGCACCATGGTCTTGTTCTCGAAATCGGTCCCGGACACCTCGATGTCGTCAATGACCACCCCGGATCCGTTTTTCAATCTGGCTCCGTCGCCGACTTTCCCGTTCCAGGTGGAGTTGCTGCTTGACCAGGCTTCATCGGGAAAATCGACAGGGAAGACATCGACCGTGGTCAGGTCTCCCGCCACGAGCGCCTCGCCCGGTGTGATCGTACCCGATAGATTCCAGGTGAAGATGACGTTGGTATTGCCCAATGCCACCAGCTGCCACCCGGTCAGGTCCACGGTCTCCGGCCCCGAATTGTAGATCTCGATGTACCGGTCGGTGAGGTAATCGACGTGGGGATCGCAGAGCTCGGAAACCAGGATGTCCGCCTGGGCTACGGGAACCAGAACGGAAAGACACAACAACAACATGGTCAGGTGGGCGAAAACCTTGTTCACTTTGGGACCTCTTATTAAAGGGTTCTCTTCACGGAAACCTGTCGCCGGGAAAGTGAAGCGACCGGTCGGTAACGGGAAGAGATTCTGATGATGAATTCTTTATTAATTTTACTATAACCGAAGGAAAAATCAAATAATTACGGTATCCCGGATCGCTTTGCGCGCATCTCGGCCCTGGCCAACAGCACGCTGTTCGTGGTCAATATCATCGGTGTATCAGTTGTTGTATTTGGCTTGATGATCTATTTCGTCCGCAGCAGGGACCTTGCCTTCGCTGAACTTGCTGACATGAATGTCGCGCTGGTCAATTCCCAGGCTCAGCTCATCCAGGCCGAGAAGATGGCATCTTTGGGAACGCTCACCGCGGGCATTGCCCACGAGGTGAACACGCCGATCGGGGTGATCAACAGCAATGCCGACATTTCCGAAAGGTGTATTGAAAAAATCGTGGGAGCTATGGAGCGCTGCGGAAGCATCGCCGAGTTGGAGAGCGACGACCAACTCAAGCGATCAGTTCAGGCTCTTCAGAAAACCAACCGGGCCACCAGGGAGTGCAGCAATCGAATTTCACAGTTGGTCGGCAGCCTGAAGAATTTTTCCCGCATGGATGAAGCGGCATCGCAGAGAGTGGATCTTCACGAGGGAATCGACAGCGCCCTGAACCTGATCCAGCACGAGCTCAAGGACAGGATTGATGTGGTGAAGGAATACGGGGATTTGCCTCGAATAAACTGTCACGTGAGTGAGCTCAACCAGGTGTTCATGAATATTTTGCGGAATGCGGCCGAGGCCATCGAGGGTAAAGGGCGGATCACCATCAGATCGTCTGCCGCGGCAGGCCAGGTTAGCGTGTGCATCGAGGATACGGGGGTTGGCATGAGGCCGGATCAGGTGCAACGTGTTTTCGACCCTTCTTTTACCCGGAAGGGGTCGCGCGTTCGAGCAAAGACGGGCCTCTTTTCATCGTACCAAACCGTTCAGAAACACGATGGGGAGATCAAGATCGAGAGCGAACTCGGGAAAGGGACCGCGGTGACGGTGGTTCTTTCGTCTACCGGTTGATGGAGCGGTAGCGCGTTCCCTCTGAATATTCGGCTCGGCGGGTGGGACTCAAACTCCTCTTCCC
>QNAI01000228.1 GCA_003641745.1 Verrucomicrobiota bacterium
CCCCCACACCCGCCGCCAGTCACAACGGCACGCCTTCACCTGACGCCACCATCACCGTTACCTGGCCCGAGGGCTTCGACCTTTTATCCGGCATCGGCGGCTATTCGTTCGAGCTCAACCAGGGCAGTCCCATCGCGCCGGGCAGCACGTTTTACGACCGGGACTCCTACTTCCTTGAGTTCAACTCACCAGTCCTGACGCCCGGGACCTATTACTTCACGTTGCGAGCCTTCGACCGCGAGGGACTTCCGGACGATGGCTACAAGGTCATTGGTCCGCTCGCGATCCGGGCGGCCGAACCGGGCGATCTGGAACCCAACACCGGCGGCGGCTGGGATTACCCTGCGGTGCCCCGCAGTGAGCCCGATTCTGGCGGTAATATCGAGGCGCCCACCAGTGTGATCTCCCTGGACACCTACTGGAACCTGGACATCATCAACAACGGCGACATCGACATTCCCGCCGGAACCTTTTCCGCCATCCTGGTGGATGGCGGGGTGAAGGCCGGAGAGTATTCGCCGATCATCTATGCTCACGGGGATGAGGACTGGATGGTTAACAGGGGCCCCATACCCCTCCAGGGCGGCCGCCACACTTTCGAGGGCCAGGCCGACTATTACGGGGTGGAGCCCGAAGCCAACGAGACCAACAACGACTGGGCCAAGCAGTGGATCTGGCAACCAACGGTGTTCGTCGGGAGCCCATACCTGGATCGCGCCTCGCCTCCCTTGCGGGACGGCGGCTGGGACGCCATTCAAAGCGGGACCATCTGGTACAACTGCGATGGTCTGCGATTCGTCTCCGGAACCGCGGATAATATCATCGGGATCGTGATGTGGCCTGACGATTCGCTGAACAACTATGACCTCCGGCTTCACGAACCGGCCACTGGATCGGTCTCGGGGTTTGGGGTGAACCTGGGCTTTTCGACGCGTCCCAACCGCTGCATCGACGCCGTTCTGGTCAACGCCCGCAACAAGCCTCAGCTGTTCCATGACGTCGGTGTGCTGAACATGGGTTCAATCCTGGGTGAGGGCTATCACTCCGAGATCGTCTACGCGGATGAGCTGACCCTCAACACGCCGCTGAACTCAACCTTGCTTCCCGACGAGGCCATGCGGCTGTTCATGTTCGAGATCACCTCCATCGATGCTCATAGCATCCAGTTCAACGTGGACACCTTTTGGAACCAGAACCGGGTTTACTTGACCTATTATGACCAGGATTTCGTAACCGGCGACCTGCTCGCCTACACGGAGGTGGCCGTTGCCGACACCAACGGCTACGTCCAGCTGGATCTTCTGGTCCATCCCGGTCTGCACACCATCGCCGTCTGGCGCGATCCCAAGGACGGACCGCTGGGAACGCGGAACTTCACCCTGGCCGTGGGGCAACCCCCGCCGGATCTGACCTCACGGCATCCGGCAGGCTGGGATGCTCCCATCGTGCCGCGGCCAGCTCCCGACGCCACGCAGGCCTGGGCCGCCTTGCCGGTATCCCTGCCCGGTGATGTTGCCTCGACCTACCTCAACTACTCCTTTAGAAACGCCAGCTTGGGAGCGTCCAGTGGGTTTCCCACCTCGGTCTACGTTGACGGCGTCACGAAGCACACTTCGGTCTTGACCGGCTTGCCCGGCAACCTGGGCCTGAACGTGCTTCCCCAGACGGGATACAACGTCAGCGGAGGCCGGCACATGGTCACACTCCGCTGCGACTTCAACGACGAGATATCCGAGCTGATCGAGACCAACAACGGCTACGGCACCCAGTACGTGTGGGAACCTGTCCCGCTCGTCCTGGATACGCCGCAGGTCCGGCCCGAACCGGGCCATCGGACGGCCTTCTGGGAATACGCCGCAGCCCAGCAGGATCTGTGGTTCAACTGCGACGGGGTGCGCACTCCCCTGTTCCAGCCGTCGGGCGACCAGGGTTACTGGGGAGCGGTGGCCACCATGCCCGCCACCGATTCGGACGTGGATCTGCGTCTGCATGACGTCAGCGGGGGAATCCTGGACGGATTCGCCACACCGCTCGCCAATTCGACCTGGCCTCCCAGCAACTCGGACTTCATCCTGATGAACTTCAATCAGACAAACACGCGCCAGTTCGATACCGGCATCCTGCGGACTCCGGCGTCCAAGGACGACCCTTACAAGGTGGTGACCGCTGAGTCGCAATACCTGGGCGAAGACCCTGCCGGAAGTTTCGGGCCTTTCAACCTTCCTGCCAACGCGCTGATTGTGTTGCACGAGTTCCATTTCACCGTCGCCGGTCATTTCGACGCCGTCCTCTTTCCCGAAGGGGGCGTGGTGGATCTAGGCCTGTCTCTCTACGGCCCCGACCAGGCCAGCTACGGCAAGAGCGACGTTTTCGACGACGGCATCTCGGACCCGGCCATGGCCTGGACCAACCCGGCCGGGAGCCACGAAAGATTCGACTTCATCGTCGAAACTCCCGGGTACTATTGCCTGGCCGTGTGGAAGGTGGGCAGCGATCAGGCCGATCTGGCCACCGACTACCGCCTGGTCGTGCAGCCGGCCACGCCGATGGATGTCGATGACCCCGACCTGCCGCCACAGTCGACGCGGCTGGCCGGAGTCTATCCCAACCCCTTCAATCCCCAGACCACGGTGGCCTTCGAACTGGCCGCATCCGAGCACGTGACCCTGCGGATCTACGACCTGAGAGGACGGCAGGTGAGGGTGCTGGAGGACGCGGTTTTGCCACCGGGTCGGCATGAACGGACCTGGGATGGACGGGATTCCTCTGGCCGCACGGTGGCCAGCGGCAGCTACCTGGTGAGGATGTCCGCCGGAACCACCAGGCAGACCGTCAGAGCGAATATGTTGAAGTGATCGCTACCCGGAGTCGGGGGAGGGGGATTCCCCCGGCTCCGGGAAACCAATATCCTTCGGTGGCATCTGGGTATTGGATAATGAACTGACAGAAGGTCTTCGGATAGGGGAATTGGCTCCAAGAGAATCCAGGTAATCCGCAGGCCGAAGGCTGAGGACATCCTGGATTCTCTTGGAGCCAATTCCCCTATCCGAAGACCTTCTGCCAGTACCCCACGTCGATCCACTGGTCGAACTTCCTGCCGACTTCTTTCAGCTGCCCCACCTTGACGAACCCCAGCTTCTCGTGGAGCGCAATGCTGGCGGGATTGGGCAAAGCGATGCCGCCCAGCGCACTGTGGTGTCCCGCTGCAGCCACCCGCTCCAGCAAATCTTCATAAAGGCGTGTTCCAATGCCTTTGCCTGCGGCCCCGGGAACAAGGTAGATCGTGGTCTCGACCGAGAACTGATAGGCGCAACGGGACTTCCACTCGCTGGCCATGGCATAACCCAGGACACGGCCTTCATCCTCCCACACCACCCAGGGGAATTTATCGGAAACGGCGGCAATCTCCGCGGTCATTTCCTTTTCAGAGACTGGTTCGGTGCCGAAGGTCACGGTGGTATTGGCCACAAAATGGTTGTAGATCCCACAGATAGCCGCCGCGTCCCCCGCTCGCGGTCCGCGGATCATGCCGGGTATCCCCCGGGGTTATCCGACTGCCATTTCCAGTGGTCGGCACACATCTGATCGATTCCGGACTGAGCCTTCCAACCCAGCAAGCGGGCCGCCAGCGAGGGGTCGGCGTAGCAGGTGGCGATGTCACCGGGCCGGCGCGGCATGATCCGGTAGGGGATTTTCCTGCCCGAAGCTTTTTCCGAGGCCGCCACCATCTCCAGCACCGAGTACCCTCGGCCCGTGCCGAGATTGATGGGCAGGCAACCGGTGAAGGTGTTCATCTTCTCGATGGCCGCCACATGCCCGAGGGCCAGGTCCACCACGTGGATGTAATCTCGCACACCGGTGCCGTCGGGGGTGTCGTAATCATCACCGAAGACACCCAATTCCTCACGCATTCCCACCGCCACCTGCATGGCAAACGGCATCAGGTTATTGGGAATATCCTGTGGGTCTTCGCCGATCCGCCCACTCGAATGCGCACCGATGGGATTGAAATACCGCAGCAGAACACAACGCCACCGGTCGTCCGCGGCGCACACGTCACCCATGATTTCCTCGATGAATAGTTTCGTCCGCCCGTAGGGGTTGGTTGCCGACAGCGGAAAATCCTCGGTGATGGGAACCGTCGCGGGATCGCCGTAAACGGTGGCCGACGAGCTGAACACCAGGTTGAAGCATTCGTGCTCCTGCATCATCTTCACCAGTTCGACCGTGCCGAAGATATTGTTTTCGTAATAACGCAGGGGAATGTCGCAACTCTCCCCTACCGCCTTGAGCCCGGCGAAGTGGATCACCGCGTCGAACCGGTGCGCCGCGAACACCTTCGACAGGGCCGCGCTGTTGCACACATCCACCTGGTGGAAGGTCAGATCCCTACCGGCCAGCTCTCGGACCCGGCGCAGGCTTTCCTCGCTGGAATTGTCGAGATTATCGACAACGACCACCTCGAGTCCGGCATCGAGAAGTTCCAGACATGTATGGCTGCCGATGTAACCGGCTCCTCCGGTCACCAGAATCGTTCGCGGCATAAGTTAATCTCCCCGTGTTGAATACCTTGGATGATTCATAACCGCAGGCCGCTGGTTGCGCAACAATTGTGGAGATCCCGCGACGGTAATCACCTCGCATTACTTTTTGTCCAATATGGGGGTTTTATGGCTAATGGTATTGACATTTGAGCATTTACCGGTTAGGATCAAGATTCATTCGCCCCTGGGCCCGGCCGCCAGGCCCTACCAAGGTCCGGTTGATGGTATGGGAGGAAACCTAGCCCGTGAGATACTTGCCTGTCCTGTTACTCGCTCTGACGTTGGGTGCATCCTCTGCCATGGCAGAGGAAAAGGTCCCCGACCTCATGGACAGCACCTCCAAGGTCGGATTCCACTCCGTCCTGCAGGGATCTCTTTCCCCCAGCTCGCCCACCTACAACCGGGCCTTTGGTAACGAGGTCAGTAACGAGTGTAACGCTCCGCTCATCGACTCGGCCAACGACGGGACATATCTGGAATTCTTCTGCGTCAAGTCCACCGACTCCAATCCCATCGAAATGGTGGTGGAGGCCGCCGGAACCAACATCATCGACACCGTACTGACCCTCTACTGCGTGAACTTCGATCCATCCAATCCGCTCGGCAACGCCATCGCCTTCGATGACGACGGGGGCGAGGGCACCTTGAGCGCCATAACCCGCTCCGACGAGGTGGTCCTCACACCAGAACACGTCTACTGGGCGGTTCTGAGCACCTACGGCGCCAACATGACGGGCAACTTTCTCATCCAGGCCAGCCCCAACCTGGTGACCTGTGACGCCGTACCGACGGCGGGTACTTCCTGGGGCGCCCTGAAAGCCACTTACCGCTGACCTGCGGTGGTGATTTCCTCGATCCTGTTTTCGATCCTTCCTTTTGTCCACGATCCGGAATATCCTCAAACCATCATTGGCCAAGCAGCCCTCGGGATTTGCCGGCCCACCAAACCCGCTGAATCATTTTGCCGGGGGACTTATGGACAACCTGCTGAACCTGTTGGTGAATCTGAAATCGGTGATCTGGGGAGCAGCCCTGGTCGTTGGCGTCATCGTGGTGCTGGGGATCGTCAACCGGTTCCTCCAGCGAAACGCGGCCAAGGTGCCCGGGCGCCAGTTCCGTAATCAGATGATCATGACAGGCGCCAGTTTTAGCGGCCTGCTGATTGTTATCCTCGGTCTGCCCATCGACACGACCATGCGCGGCCAGCTTCTGGCGCTGATCGGGATCATCATTTCCGCGGGCATCGCCTTGAGTTCGTCCACCATCCTGGGCAACGCCATGGCCGGCATCATGCTCAAGACCCTGCGCAACTTCCACTCGGGCGACTTCATCCAGGTCGGAGATTTTTTAGGGCGTGTCACCGAACGCGGCCTGTTCCACACGGAGATCCAGACACCGGACCGCGACCTGGTCACTCTGCCCAACATGTTCCTGGCCACCACTCCGGTGACCGTGGTGCGGTCGTCCGGGACCATCGTCTCGGCCACCGTGTCCCTGGGTTATGACATCCCCCACACCAGGATCGAAGAACTGCTCCTGAAAGCCGCCACCGACATCGGACTCCAGGACCCCTTCGCGCAGGTGATCGACCTGGGAGACTTCTCGGTCAACTACCGCGTGGCGGGGCTGCTCGAGGAGTCGAAAAAATTGCTCTCCTACCGTTCCCGCCTGCGGACAGCCATCCTGGACACTCTC
>QNAI01000229.1 GCA_003641745.1 Verrucomicrobiota bacterium
GAGCACGTTGGCCAGTGAGGTTTCCGGTCGGATCATCCGGGTCGCCCCGGCATTCAGAGCCGGCGGATTTTTTGAGAAAGACGACGTGCTCCTGCAGATCGATCCGCGTGACTACGAAACCGCGATCGTCGTCGCCGAGGCCGCTCTCGCCCAGGCGAACCTGCGGCTCTCGGAGGAAGAGGCACGGTCCGAGCAGGCCCTTCGAGACTGGGAGAGAATCGGCGGGGATGACGCGCCCTCCGCCCTCGCCCTTCGGCAGCCTCAGATGGCCGAAGCGGCCGCCTCCGCCCGCGCCGCCGAGGCGCGGTTGGAAGAAGCCCGGCGCGATCTCGAAAGAACCGCCATCCAGGCGCCTTTTGCCGGTCGGGTGCTCGAGCACCGGGTCGACCTGGGCCAATCGGTCAATACGAACACCATTCTGGCCCGTGTCTATTCGGTCGATTTCGCAGAAGTGCGGCTCCCGCTCAGTGAACGCCAGCTGGACCATATCCACCTGCCCGAACTCTATCGGGGCGATCAGGTCGAGAACACAACCGGACCCAAGGTCGTTCTCCAGGGAGGACTTGGTCGGGCCCAGTTCGAATGGGAAGGTCGCATCGTGCGAACGGAGGGCGCCGTCGATCAGCGCAGCCGCCAGCTCTTCATTGTGGCCCAGGTGGCGGACCCCTACGGACGCTTGCTGCCCGGTCGCCCCCCTCTGAAGGTGGGCATGTTCGTCCGGGCGACGATCGAAGGCGACACTCTCAACGATGTCTTTGTGCTGCCTCGACGCGCTCTTCGGGAAAACCGCCTGCTTCTGATCGCCAACCCGGAAGATCAACTCGAACGGCGTGAAATCGACATCGTCTGGCGCAATCAGGACATGATCGTGGTCAGGGACGGCATCGAGCCCGGGGAACGCATTATCACAACCCAACTCGCCTACGCGGTGGAAGGGATGAAGATCTCAACCGGAGACGGAAAACGTAAAGGACCCGGTGGGGCGGGCGGCCAATGGGCCAGGAAGAAGCAACAGGGCATCGAGGCAGGTAACAAACCAGCCGAAGGCAAGCCATGATAGGATGGTTCACACGCAATGGCGTCGCCGCCAATCTTCTGATGGGGCTGATCCTGATCATGGGGATCTGGGCTTTGAGTTCGAAGCTGGTTCTGGAGGTTTTCCCCGACTTCACCGCTGACACCATCACGGTCGTTGTTCCCTACCGGGGATCCACCCCGACCGAAGTTGAGGAGGTCATCGTAATCCGCCTTGAAGAAGCCATCCAGGACCTGCCGGGCATCAAGCAGATGACATCGACAGCCTCGGAGAACGCCGGATCCGTCCGGGTCGAGGTCGCCAAGGGATACGACCCGAGGGAAATGGTCGACGACATCAAGAACCGGGTCGACTCCATCAACACGTTCCCGGCCGAAGCCGAAAGACCCATCGTCGATCTCCCGGCCCGGACCGACCGGGTCATCACAGTCGTCGTTTCAGGCGACCTGACCGAACGCGACCTCAAGCGACTGGGAGAACAGGTCCGGGACGAGATCGCCAACCTGCCGACGGTCTCACTGGCCAGCCTGCGTGCCGTCCGACCCTACGAAATCGGGATCGAGGTTTCCGAAGAGACCCTCCGAAAATACAACCTTACCTTCGATCAGGTCGTCCGGGCGGTTCGCAATTCGTCCATCGATCTCTCCGCCGGAAATATCCGCACTGAGGGTGGCGAGATACTCCTGCGGACGCGGGGGCAGGCGTACCGACAGTCGGAGTTCGAGGAGATCGTCCTCATTGTGCGCGACGACGGCACCCGCCTGACCCTGGACGATATCGCCCAGGTTAATGACGGGTTTGATGAGATCCCCTTTTTCTCCCGTTACAACAATCGCCGGGCGGTCACGGTGGACGTATTCCGGGTCGCTGATCAGAACGTGCTCGATATCGCGACCGCGGTTCGAGATTACGTCGATGAGGCCCGAACCCGCATGCCGGCCGGTGTTGAACTGGGCTTCTGGCAGGATCGCTCACTCGAGATCAAGGGGCGGCTCAACACCCTGTTGGGTAGCGCCGTGACCGGAGGCATCCTGGTCTTTCTGGTTCTGACCCTCTTTCTCCGGTTCTCCCTCGCGGTCTGGGTCTGCCTCGGCATCCCGGTCTCATTCATGGGCGCCCTCGCCGTGATGCCCTACTACGGGATAACCATCAACATGGTCTCGGTCTTCGCATTCATTCTTGTGCTCGGTATCGTGGTCGACGATGCCATCGTCACCGGCGAGAACATATTTTCCCATATGCAGAGAGGTTCGCCACCACTCGAGGCGGCGATCAACGGTACCCGCGAGGTGGCCGTGCCCGTCACCTTCGGCGTTCTGACCACCGTGGTCGCCTTTATTCCCCTCACCATGATCGAAGGCACCCGCGGCGCCATCTGGCTGCAGATTCCGGCCGTCGTCATTCCGGTCCTGCTCTTTTCCCTGATCGAGTCCAAGCTCATCCTTCCCGCCCACCTCAAACACCTCACCAACATCGGGCGCGGGCATCGGGAAAAGCTTAACCCCCTGGCCCGATTTCAACGCACCTTTGCCGACGGATTGGAAAAATTCGTCCTGAAGGTCTATCAGCCGCTCCTTCGTGTTGCCCTGCGCCATCGCTACCTGACCCTCTCGATATTCACCGCCATCCTGTTCATCCTGCTCGCCTACATCCTGGGCGGACATCTGCGATTCATTTTCTTTCCGCGAGTGCCTTCCGACCAGATCACCGTCCGGCTGACCATGCCGGCCGGAACCCCGGTCGAAATCACCCGGGGTCATATCGACCGGATGCAGGTCGCGGCGGTCCGCCTGAAGGATCAGCTGGAGGAGGAGAACGGCGCGCTTATCGTGACCAACGTGCTCTCCACCGTCGGCGGTCATCCCTTTGGTTCCCGATTTGGCGGCAGAAGCGGCGGGGGCGCCTCGGAAAAAGGGGAGATCAATCTCGAACTGGTCCGGGCTGAGGACCGCGCCAACGACGTCACCAGCATGGAGGTCGCCTTTGCCTTCCGTCGCGAGGTTGGTCCGATTCCCGGCGCGGAAGAACTCACCTACGCCTTCGCCCGCGGCGGCGGCGGCATGCCCATCGACATCCAACTCAACGGACCGAGCTTTGAGGCTCTTGAGGACGTGGCTGACCGGATCAAGGAGAAGCTGGAGTCCTATCCCGGGGTTTTCGACATCGCTGATTCCTTCGAGGGCGGCAAGGACGAGCTCCTCCTCACCATCAAACCGGAAGCCGAGCACCTCGGCCTGACCGTATCCGACTTGGCACGACAGGTGCGGCAGGCCTTCTTTGGTGCCGAGGCGCAACGCATCCAGCGGGACCGGGACGACGTTCGGGTCATGGTTCGCTACCCCCTCGAAGACCGCCGCTCACTGGCCAGTCTGGAAACCATGCGCATCCGCACCCGGGATGGACAGGAGGTCCCATTCAGCTCGGTGGCCGACGTCGAAATGGGCAAGAGCCTGCCGGCCATCCGACGCATCGATCGAAACCGGTCCATCAACGTCAGAGCCGACGTCGACTACGAGACGGCCGACCTTCAGGCAATCCGCCAGGAACTCCTCGAAAGCTACCTGCCGGACCTGCTGACGGACTATCCGGCCACCACCTTTGTCATGGAAGGTGAGGCCCGTGAACAGAGGGAGTCCTTCTCCAGCCTTGGGAGCGGCATGATCTTCGTCATGCTCCTCATTTACGGCATGCTGGCTATCCCGTTCAAATCGTACCTCCAGCCCCTCGTGGTCATGTCGGTCATCCCGTTCGGCTTGATCGGGGCCATTCTGGGCCACCTGATTCTTGGGTACAACCTGAGCGTCATGTCCCTCTTCGGCTGCCTTGCGCTGAGCGGGGTGGTGGTCAATGACAGCCTGGTCATGGTCGACTATATCAACCGCCGCCGCCGGGAAGGGCGGCCTCTGATGGAGGCGGTGTCAACGGCGGGCATGGCGCGCTTCCGTCCCATCCTCCTGACGTCCCTGACCACCTTTGTCGGCTTGACTCCGCTCATGCTCGAGGAAAGCCGGCAGGCCCGTTTTCTCATACCAATGGCCATCTCGCTGGCCTTTGGTGTTCTCTTCGCCACCTTCATCACCCTCTTCACCGTTCCTGCAAATTACCTCATCCTTGAGGACGCCCGCCGTATTGTCTACCGCCTCTTCGGCAGATCGGACCTGATCGATCCGGTGGATTCGACCGAATCAGCAGACCGCTGATATCCATCCGTTCTCTTGCACATCCTCCGGTCCCGTCCCATATTCCAATAACAATTCCCCTCATGAGATCATTTATCCGCATGATTGCCCTGGCGGCCCTTATCGCCACCAGCCTTTTCTGGTACACACAGGGTGCCCATACCGGATGGACCCAACGGGTTCAGTCCACCGCCCGGGTCGACCCCCTGACAGGAATTGAAATCTCCGGGAAATTGCCTCGGATCATCCCCGGGGTCGATTTTCTCGGGGGTTCCATCGCTGTCGTCGTTTTCCTGTTCGTCATCTCCTTCTCCGGAGGTTCACGGCGCAGGCGCCGGACCGAGCAATTGGTACCGCTCGCCGAGCCCGAAACCGAGGAACCCAAGGCGACAGCGAAGGATACGGAGACCGAACCGGAACCCGTCGAATCCGAACCGGAAACAGAGCCTGACGACGATCGGGCCAACCGGCTGACCTGAAAGACCCTCAGGCGTAGCTTCCGCCCTGGACGATTCCGAGTTCCTTTCGGCGCCGGGTCCGTTCCCGGGCCGCCTGTCGCTCGTAGCCGCTCCGGCGAAAAGCGATCAGGGGATCCGGGGCCAGTCCCTGTTTTTTCCGCCAGGTAGCCAGCCCCGGTCGCACGTCGGTTGAAAACGCGTCCTTGAGCAGGTTTTCGGCGCCCACGATATCACCCTTGAGCTGGAGTCCCTTGAGCTTCTTGTGGTCGACCAGGGCGGCCTTGGCCCACAATTCCTGCGCCGTCATCACGGTCTGGATGGTCGCCTCGATCTTCGGCTTCAGGTTGTGCGACTGATCCACCATGTAGGCAATATCCGGATACTTTCCGGAATCCGCGGCAAAGGAATGGATCTCGTGGAAAATACGGAAAATCTGGTAGGGATCGAGCGAGCCCAGGGTCAGGTCATCGTCGGCGTAGCGGCGGTCGTTGAAATGGAAGCCACCGAGCATGCCTTCGTCCAGCAGCAGGGCCACGATCTGCTCGACGTTCTGGGTCTGGTAGTGGTGGCCGGTATCGACCAGGACCTTGGCCCGGGGACCCGCCTTCTTCGCCAGGAGATAGGCCATGCCCCAGTCGGCGATGTCCGTATGGTAAAAGGCCGGCTCAAAGGGCTTGTACTCGACCAGGACAATCTGCTTGCCCTTGAGCTTCTTCTGGGTGGCCCGCAGGGCCTCCTCAAAATAACCTTTGCGGGTGCGGATATTGTCCTGACCCGGGTAGTTGGTTCCGTCCGCGAACCAGAGCGACAGGTAGCGACTGTTCACCGCGTTCTGAATGCGGATGGAGTCGAAGACATGGTCGAGGGCGGTCTGGCGAACCCCGGCATCGGGATTGGCGAAAGAACCCAGTTTATAGAGCTGATCCTGAAAGACGTTCGGGTTGATCGAGCCGATCCTGACCCCTTTGCGACGGGCCAGGCGGGCCACCGCCTTCGGGTCCTCCCCCGGCTGAAAGTCCCAGAGCACATGCACCGCCACCGAGGGGCAACAGCCGGTGAAGGCATGCACCTGGCCGGCATCGGCGAACTTGTCCGCCGTATCGATGGCCGAAGCCGCCTGGAAGAACTTGCCGAACCGCGTCCCGGTATCGGCAAAGCCCCAACTGGGGACTTCGATCTGAAGTTTCGGCAGTGATTCTACGACTTTCTTTTTCTGGGAGGGGGTCATGGTGAGGTGGGTTGATTTCGAGATCTTCGGGGATCATCAATCACCGGATCAGCAATGGTCAAACCTGTAGAATCCCCTTCGTGATTTCCTTCTTCCTGAACTGCTACGGACGGTTCTGTTTGTAACGTATTAAGGACACTTTGATCAATTCGAGACTGTCAGCGCGGCAAGGATCTGGGCGTCGGGCAAGGCCCTCCTTCGCATAAAGCTCCGGCGGGTAGACTGGTCGGGCCAGCGGGCATACCGTGAGGGTTGTCCCGGCCCGGACGACGCGGCCCCACGTCCAAATCCTTGTCGCCCTCTGGGTAATGCAGAA
>QNAI01000230.1 GCA_003641745.1 Verrucomicrobiota bacterium
AGAAACGGTTAAAGTCGGACTCAGCCCGGGCCGCCGCCCACTCACCCTGTGCCATGGAGGCTCCCCGCGACATCTCCACCTGCAACTCCGTGGGTACCTTGAGTGCCTTATGGTATTCCCGTCGGGTATAGCGGATCAGGCTGGCATCATCCGAATCATAAGGAAGGTCTTCCTCAGCTCCTTTGAGCTCATCGAGCAACTGTCCGATCCGAGGATCCGTGAAGCGCTCCAGGATCACCTTGGAGAGGGTTGCCGTCTGTTCGGCCCGATCGGGCGCCCCTTTCGGGGCCATCATGGTACGCTGGTCCCATCCCAGGACGCCACCGATCTTCGTCAGATCGGAAATTTCAGCCAGTCGGTTTTTCAGCTCCGTAAACGAGTCGCTCATGATACCCTGATTGCGGGAACCATCGTTGCGGGAGTCAAGGCAGATGACGGATGACGGCCGTCCGGATCCGGATTGGGCAATCGGCAAGGATTCCAGGGCTGGGTGCGGTGAGATGCCAAGGCTTCCCTGCCCTTTCAATCTATTGCGTTCATTCAGTCGAACGCATCGGAGTGGCTTCCGTTTGCGCTTCGCAACCGGATCTTCAATCCTGTGCGAAAGCCATGGCTTCACCCTCTCTCCCCTACCTGCTGGGCACCGCCCGCATCGATGTGACACCGCCGATCGGCACCCATCTGGCTGGCTACGCCGCCCGCCTGGATCCTTCGACCGGGATCTATCACCCCCTTTCCTGTTTGATCACTGTCCTCACCGACCCACGGGTGGATAACACCCTGATCATCGTGTCCATCGAGTGGCTCGGGTTTTACGAGAACACGGACCGGGTTCGAGGTATCATCCAGATGGCGACCGGCGTTCCCGGAGACCAGGTGCTGCTCTGCGGCACCCACACCCACTGCGGTCCCCCGGTACGGCCGAGCGTGGACAGCAAACGGCATGGGGGTTTGGACCAGGCGTATCTGAACGACGTTTTTGCAGAAATCGGCAAGGCAGCCGCCCGAGCCATGGATTCGCGTCGACCAGCTGGCAACCGCTCCGCCCAGGCCTGGTGCGGGTTTGCCCACTCGCGCCGACGGCCAGACGGCAAGGGCGGGGTCGACTGGATGCCCACCCTGGACGCCCCCCACGACCACACCGTCCCGCTGATGATCTTCGAGGACGAGTCGGGTGAGCCGGTGCATATCCTTTTCGGCTACGCCTGCCACCCCACCTCTGCCGGACCGATTCTGGAGATCGGCGGCGACTATGTCGGGTTCGCCATGGATCGATTGCAGGACGAATTCGGATGCACCGCCTCTTTCCTGCTCGGATGTGCCGGCGATCAGAAGCCCTACCGGCCCGACCCCGAGAATCCAGCTTTCCCCCAATACCCGACCGAGGTCATTCGCGAGTTCGGCCACCAATTGGCCGATGCGGTCACCCGGGAGATCCGCTACGGTCAACCTCAGAACGTGACCGGACCGCTCGCGATCAACGGGCGCAAACTCACCCTCTTCAGTGAGGCGCAATCACGGGAGGTTTACCAGACTGCCAGCGAGGCTACCGAGGGGTATGTCCGCAACTGGGGCGAAGCCAACCTTGCCGTGCTCGATTCCGGTCGGAATCCTGATCCCCGGCACTGCTTCGAGGTCCAGACCATCCGCTTTGGGGAGGACCTGGCCCTGGTGGCCATGTCAGGCGAAATGAGCGCGGAATACGGCCTGCGCCTGACCAGGCAGCACGGCCGCCGTTTCGGGCAGGTTTGGCCGGTCGGTTACGCCAACCACATCATCGGCTACGTGCCCGTCGCCCGGCAGTATCCCGAAGGCGGATACGAAGTAAACGGCAGCATGAAGCATCTCCTCTGGCCCGGCCCGTTGGCCCCAGACAGCGAGGAACAAATCCTTGCCGCCATCGATGGATTGCTGGGTTATTGAACGAGGTAGATTTCGAAGATGGTTTCACCCTCGTTCCCGTCTTCGCTACGGGCCTGAACGGTGTAGGTTCCGGGTTCGAGTTCGATGAGGACGACCCCGTCGCTGCTGCCTGACGCCAGGCTGAAAGCCCCGGTTCGGGTCGCGGCTTCGACCATCTCCTGCGCCGCGTAGGCCGGATAAGCCGTATCGATCACCAGGGGCGTCCCCCAATCATCGTTTTCAGCCAACACGGTTCCCCCGGAATCATAAACCTTCAACACCGGATCGGCGATGGCACCCGGCACACTGAATTGGTTCAGACCAGGACCGACGGCACGAACCAGAAGAACAGCGGATTGATCGCCCGCCAGGTGAAAACCTCCGGTGGCCACACCGGAGCCGATCGAAACCGGACCCCGCGACGAGATATTGACCAGACGGGATTGACCGGCAGCCGGCTCATTCTCCAGGTCATAGATCTCAGCCAGGACAACACCCGGCAGGCCGGAGGCCTCAGAGACTCTGACGGTATAAGCTCCGGGCTCAAGGTCGACCCGCAAGGCCGCGTCAGCACTCTCAGCGGAGAGCGAAAACGCACCCACATGGGCAAACTGACTGTTCAGGGTCGGGTCGCCACTCCAGGCTCCGGCCTGGGCCACAACATGACCAGACGCATCATAGACCTCTAGTTGGGGCGCCGGTGCGTGATCGTCGATCCCGAAGACCGCCAACCCGGGTCCGACCGCGCGCAGCAGCACCGGCTTGATCGCCGTACCGTCGATCGAGAACCCTGTAATAAAGGAATCCTGGGCCCCAAGCTTTACCCGGGCGGACAGGTTGGTGAAGGCCACCTGTTCCGGATCCGGCAACTCACTCCAGGGGAAAGAACTACCGGTTAATCCTGAGCTGCCGCCCTGGCCAATGCCTCCGCTTGAGCCACTTGAGCCATCCGATCCGGCAGATCCGCCGTTCTGATCGGACGCCCCACTTTCCAGCGGCTCCTGCCCCACGTTGGACGGGCCGGCCGGGATGGCGCCATAGAATCTGCTGACCGATCGAATCGCGCCGCTTGAGCTCATACCCGTCGTGGGCTGGACGCCATCGACCCTGACAAAGAAGTACTCCGAAGCCGGAAGGGAATCCGTCAGCGTGATTTCCCAGCCATTGCCGCTCGAAGACCGGCTGCCGGCTCCCTGTTGCACCCACTCCAGTCCGTCTTCAGAGACCGAGAAGAAGGCCGCGGTAATCTCAGGAAGAGACCCCTGTCGAATCCAGGTAATCTGGGTCAGGCCCGAATTCACTTCAATGCGATCGACAGCCACCGAAGTCGGGGCCAGTCGAACGGTCAGGTAACGGGCGTCGCCAGCCACCTGGGTAAAATCACCACCCAGGAAGGGACGACCGGACTCAAGCAGGAAGATGGACTGAACACTCCCGTTCACGGAGACGTCGAAGGTTGGATCAAGAGATCCGGACTGGGTGAATTTGGCCACGCTGCTACGGGCCTCACCGGCGATGGTGCTGAAAGAACCGCCGACCAGAACCGACCCGTCGGTCTGGACCGCCAGCGAACTGACGGGCCCGTCCGGAGCGGGATTGAACCCGGCAGCGACGGAACCATCAGACTGCAGCAGGGCCAGATTGGGGCGATCCACTCCACCGACTGAAGTGAAGGAACCACCCACCAGGATCGAGCCATCCGTCCGGACGGCCAGAGCCGTCACTTTGGCATCGGCATCGGCCGTAAAGGTCGTATCCAATGAACCATCGCTGTGTAACCTGGCCAGACGTCGCCGAACCACGCCGCCAATCGTAGTGAAAGACCCGCCGACGATGATCTTCCCGTCCGGCTGCAGGGCAGCGGCCGAGACCACTCCGTTGGCATTGGGATCAAAGCCGGCCTCCAATTGGCCGAAAGAATCGATCCGGGCGATCCGGTTGCGGCTTTCGCCGGCAAAGAGTGAAAACTGCCCGACCACGATCACATGGCCATCGGGCTGATAGACCATACCGTCAACCGGGCGGTCGGGCTGGGGATTGAAAGTGACATCCGGGGATCCGCCCCCATCGACCCTGGCCAGATTGCGCACCGCAGCATCGTTGATCGTGCTGAAGTTACCCCCCAGATAGATGGCTGATTGCCGCTGCAGGGTATTGAAGGACCCACCAACCGCTATCGTCCCATCCGCCCGATCGATGATCGCTAGGACCGCACCATCAGAGCTGGGACTGAAACTTGAGTCAGGCACGCCGTTGGTCTGAAGCCGGGCGATCCGGTTGCGGACCACCGCGAATGTGGCTGCGTTCGGCGTGAAGGTGGTGAATGAACCGCCGACCAGGATCTGCTGATCAGCCTGCATGTGGAGTGTTGCCACACTCCCGTTGGCCTTGGGGTCAAAACCAGGATCAATAGTCCCGTCCGCATTGAAGCGGGCGATGAACTGGCGGTCGACAGCCTCCTCCGCACCGACTGGAAAAACCTGAAGGAAATTGCCACCCACCAGGATCTTGCCGTCCGCCTGCAGGGCCAGGTCAAAGACAGCGCCGTTGATGGCAGGATTGAAGTCCTCATCCAGGGCACCGGCACCCGTGAGCCGGGCCAGTCTTGAGCGTGCGGTAAAGTCGCCGCCATTCGGGGCCAGGGTTTCAAATTCCCCTCCGATCAGAATAAGGCCGTCCGCATCGATGGCGATGGTATGAACCCGCTCATTCGGAGTGGGATTGAAGTCCGCGTCCACCTTGCCATCGACCAGCAGCCGGGCCAGGCGGCTGCGAATCACGGGGTCACCACCATTGGGTTCAAACCCTGTAAAAGAGCCACCGACCAGGATCTTGTTGTCACTCTGCAGGACGATATCGAGCACCTCTCCGCTGGAGTTGGGATCGAAATCTGCATCGACCGTGCCGTCACTATTCAGTCGGGCGATCCGGTTGCGGGATGTCCCGTCAATTTCGGTGAATAATCCGCCGATCAGGATCTTCCCGTCGCTCTGGAGGGCGATAGCCGACACCGAACCGTTAAGCAGCGGACTGAAGGCCGTATCCAGCGAGCCATCCGTATTGTATCGGGCGATATAAGGGCCAATCGCCAGGTTTCCGTCGGTAAAGTGTCCTCCGACAATCAATTTCCCGTCAGCCTGTTCGATCACGGCCCGGATATCTCCGGCCAGCAGACTGCCGTCCACCGGGTTTTCCAGGTTCGCGTAAGATCCATTCTGATTGAGTATGGCCAACAAGGGATCCTGTTGCTCCAGATCCCGGACGTCGGGCACGGAAAGAATAGTGTGAACCGGTCCGTTGACCCGGCTTGAGAATGAGGGGTCCAAATTGCCGTCCGAAAAAATCCGCGCCACGTTCCGATTTATGCCCCCACCCAGTTCAGAAAAAGCACCTCCCACCAGGATGGTGCCGTCGCTCTGGGGGGCCATGGCCGCGACTTGACTGCCGTCTGCATTGCTGGCGCGAACCGTAAAACTGGACGCGAGGTCACCGCTGGAACTCAGCCGGGCAATACGACCTTTGATCGTCAGTTGGTTCCCCGTATAGGCATGGATCGAAGTGAATTGCCCGCCGATCAGAACATCCGCCCCGCTGCCCATGAAACTCTGCACCTGATCATTGGCCGCCAGGTTCAGTGTCTCGTCGACGCTGCCGTCGGGATTCAGGCGGGCCACCCGCTCACGGTAGATGGGATCTCCCTCCATATGGGGTTGTAGAAACGTGAAATTACCTCCGATCAGGACACGTCCGGCGGAATCCACAAAAATGGCCGTGACCAGATCGTCTGCGTTGGGATCAAATCCCTCGTCAATCAGTCCGTCGGTGCTTACTCGAGCGAGATAACGCCGATCGATCACCTCGATGGACTCTCCAGGATGCAATCCCGTGAACAGACCGGATAGAATGATCTTTCCATCGGATTGAACCACGACGTGCTCAACCGTATTATTCGGATCCGGAACGAATGCGTTGTCCAAGGTGCCGTCCGGGTTGAATCGTACCAAGTTGTGGAGCCCTTGGCTGACCTCGGAGCCCTGGGGGCGAATCGTGTTAAACGTGCCCCCCACCAGGAGTTTACCGTCACTCTGAAAGCGTACCACCTGGATGACACCACCCATAGTCGGGGCATAGCTTTCGTCTACTGTCCCATCGGTGTTCAGGCGAGCCAGGTAGAAACGAGAAAAAGCCGCTTCCTCGCCGTTTGGATTGAGGACGGTGAACGCGCCTCCGATCAGGACCTTACCGTCGGAGGCCAGGTCCACTGAATTGATCCGCCCGTTCGGATTC
>QNAI01000231.1 GCA_003641745.1 Verrucomicrobiota bacterium
ACCGTGCCGCCGATCCCCGGAGGCAACACAACCCCGATCCGTCGACCGGGCAGGCGCCGCCGCCACCGCCCGGCCAGCGATAACGCCACGGCCAGCACCAAACCCGCTTTCATCACCCGACGGTCCAAGGCATGGTCAATGATCAATTCCTTTGACGGGTTGCGTGCAAGCGCCCGCACACAGACTTCAGCCAGATTCTCTTCCAGCTGTGGATTCGTTCCAAAGGCCTTTGCATCCTCGGCAAATTTCCTGCGAAGGAATTCAAACGGATCACCACCGGATGGGTCGGTGATCCGTTCCGTGGGAATAGATTGGAAATATTTGGCGCACATGGGCTGCTCAGGGATACGGCTCTCCGTCCAGATAGACAGTCCTAATCCGCAGGTCATGAGAAGGCAATACCACCGCATCGACCGTGATCACTCCGTCGCCGGGTGTTCCCCGGCCTTCCGGCACGAAATAATGCTCAATACCATATTCGATGCGCAGGGTTCCGGGTGATCTCGAATTGATCACGACGCCGCGCACATGAAGACTCCCGTCCTCAATCCCGGGACGCGATGTCTCGTATCCGACCACATTCCAGAACGAGTCGGTCTCCTCCAGCCTCACCCAGAGGAAGGTGCCCGGGGACGGGATCGACTCGCCTGCAGACACTTCAATCGTGCTGATACGGTAATTTAACACCATGTAGTCACCGCGCAAGGGATCCCAGGGATCAAACACTTCGGTTTCTAGACGAATGACCCTGCCATGGGCTCGGGCAATCGAATGGTAGGCGGACCAGGAGAGCAGAAAAAGGCCCTGCAGGAAAACCACGCCCATAACCACAACCAACCTGAAACTCATGACCCGCCCTCCTCGTCGACCATGCGACGCGTAAACCGCCGACGTTGGGTCTCCACCACAACGCCGATTGCCAGGACCACCATGCCCGTCACCAGAAAGAACAACCCCCCGCTCAGCATCGTCCCCAGATACTTCCCGTAGATAAAGATCAGATTGAATGCGATGAAGGTGAATCCAAGATTGACCCATCCGGTCCGCCCGGTCCGCGATCCCTTCCAGACCAAGCCACAATCAAGGGAAGCCAGAATCACGGTCGAAGTGATCGCCAGAGCGGGTTCACCCATCCTCCAAAGAGGTGCCAGCATGACAAGGACTGCGGGCACCATGGTCAAAGCCGCCGGAACCCACAGGTCATGTCGAGGACGAGCGACCAGACCGACCAGTCCAAGGGTGGCAATGACCGCGAGCAGGATCATCGGGCCCAACGGAACAGAAGGATCACCGAGGCCGCCCTTCAGTCCGGCAAAAGCGAACATGAAGAGCATCAGATGCACGAGCAGAAGTCCCAGGCTGAAAGTGGCGCCCGCCAGATTGCGGTGTCTGCCTCGTTGCATATAGGTGCCGGCACCCATGAGGAGGGTGCCGGCAAGGAGTTGCGCACCCATCAGGCGGGTGCCATCACCACCGAGACCATCCGGTCCCAGAAAAAAGACCGATGCCGGTTCCACCAATGTCACCCCCAGCCAGATCAGCCCCCCGAGAAGAACAACTACATATAGAGGTTTCGAGCCTGTCACCAATGGCAGGGCCAGGGTTGCGACCCACCAGAGCAGCAATCCCTTGTCCGGTCTGCTGTCCAGTTGGTAGACCTGACTGACCAGGGCGATCCCGGACAGGAACAGGAGCCCGCCCAATAGCATGAGGCCGTCGCCGATTTTGGGACGATGCCCCGGATGGGAACGAAATCGCACCCCCAGGCCGTATGCCGCCCACATCATTGCGACCAGCGCCCCGATCTTGATCCACGGATGAATCAATTGCCAGTTCGATGCCACCAGAAGAATCAGCCCGATGGCGATCAGTCCGCCGCCTCCGGTTCCAAGTATGGCAGCCGTGTGCTGTCTCGATCCGGACCTGTCGCTCCTCGCAACCAATCTCTCCGCCAATCCACGGTCCACCAGGCCGTCTGCTATCCAGTTCTCGGCTTCGCGTCGCAGTCGTCTGGTGAACATGCTCACCGTGATTCACCCTCCGAACGGTTCTTTCGGTTCAGCACCCTGGAAACCCGAAGAGTCCGGCAGACAGAATCGAAGGTCACACGCTCAATCATTTATGGGTACCTCTAAAAAGTGGAGAATGGTGATGATATCAACTGACATCTTGGAGGAGCCACACGCTTATGGGAAAGTTTCTCTCTTCACCGGAAGGCATTGACTGCCGCCTCCTGCAGCAGTCCCCACAGATCTGAGACATCCGGGTTCCCGGGAGTCCCCCGGACGGAAAACGGTTCGGACATGAAAAGATACCCCTCCCAGTCCCGCCTGGCTTCCGAAACGAGACCCACCGCGCCGAGAAGGTCCGCGAGCCGACCCTTCGCGCCGAGGTTGAAGTCAAACCGCATCGGCGACATCATCAGATCGGCCGGACGGGAACCCGTTATGCGCCCCCGTCCATACAGTTTTACCTCCGGTCCCTGCAAAAGCATACGACCAACCTCGAGTCCTTCCCCAGCCGATTGCGTTGCCTCCACTTCAATCGTGTCGTAGTGGATCTCGGCCAATTCAATCGAGAGCTCCGATACCGCCCGCAGATTCTCTGATTGAAACAGAGACCCCAGAAAACCAGCCACCGATGAGGCCGAGCGGGCGTGGTTGCTCAATCCACGATAAACGCCCGGACCACCGCGGACCTTGGCGGAACCCGACAGCCGATCCACAATCATATGCAAATCTGATGCCTTCGCATGAACGGACAGGTCGAGGTCAAAGCGGCCTTCAATCACTGCCGAATTCATCCCGGTTGAACCTTGGCTTTCGAATTGTATTCCCCTCCCCGTCCAGGAACCGTTCAGATCGTAGGATTCAGCCAACCCGGGATCAAACCCGAGAGTTGCGTCGCCCGTGAAGGACCCTCCTCCCATGGTTGAATCGAAGTCCCGAATGCTCACCTGACCATCGGCAAACTCGATTTCGGTCGTCATCGAATCAATCGCCAGGCCCGAATGAATCTCGACCCGCTCGAAATCCAACCCGATTCGCCCTCGTATCCCACCCCAGGCAGGCACCGGATCGGATGGATCCGAAGTCGTCGTGAAAAACACCCCGAGACCGGCCAGATCATCGACTCGTATTTCACCACCGGACAGCGTTCCGTTGAGGCGCCAGTTGGGCTCGTCGACCACGGCCGTCAATTCGACCAACAGGTCGGATTCATGTCCCGTCCTTCGCACTTCGACCGGTGCCCTCAGGGACAGACTGACCCCCGGGGCCACCGCCACTCGGAAGGGCGCCACGATCTCTTCGATGCGGTAGCCCGTCCCTGCCGACACCAGTTCCGTCGCAACGATCAGACCATCAGCGACCGACTCGCCCGAGGAATTCGCCACCCAAGTGAAGGTAAGTTCCCCCTGTCCCGACGAAAGACGCCCGACCTCCGCGCCAACGAGCAGTTCATCGATTCGTTGGAAATCAACCGCGAGGGTCCCCTCGGCCTTCGTAACGGCGTTTTCATGGGAAAAATCAGAAGTGAATTCCGCGATCGGCGCATCACCCCCCAACACAGCCTTCAGACCGGATTCGATCCGGCGAGGACCGTTCTGCCTCAGAATGTCGATACCCAACACGAACGGGACTGGTTTCGTGAGCAAACCCTCGCCACCAAGCTCGCCGTTCAGATCCAGTCGACCCGTCCGGGAAACCCCGAACCCTCCACCCTGCCCGAACAGACTGGCAGTCAACGATCGATCCGAGGCCAGGCGGATCTCGAGCACTCCGTTCAGGTCGACGTGATCCAGGTCAAAGGCAAACGGCGCCAGGATGATGGCGGCATCGACAAGCGTTTCGCTCAGTTTTCTCTCCCCGATCTCGTCCGTATCGACGGCCAGAAAAAAACCGTCCATTTCATAATTTGTGAGGTGAACGTCCCCACCGAATACCGCCCTCCAGAAGGAACCCCTGACAAACGCCCGGTCCAACGCCAAGCTCATCCCTCGCCTCTCGATCACGAGACCCTCGATCAGGACCGAACCCGGCCGAATCCGCACTTTTCCAACTTCTGCCCGAGACATCCCGGGTGTCTCCAGGACGGCGAGCCCCAGACGGCGCTGTACAGGAGGAAGGTTCAGAACAATCAAGACCAACGCCCCAACTGCGCAAAAACCCGCAAGATACAGAGTGATTGTCCGCCGCATACTCCTCAAATACACCCTGATACGCGCTCCAGGATCAAACAGAAAGCCAATTCCTCTTTTGGAGCACCCCAGTGCGACTCATTGAGTTCTTTCCGATCGCGGGGTTGCGCGGCTTCCCGGGCATATCCCGACTTGGTGCACCGGCAACCGTGAAATGATGGGCGACTTCCATACGGCGGACGCGGAAGTCCACCCTCCGAAAAGTCAAAACCCGGAGGGTCGAGTTCCACCTCGACCGCATAGCGGTCCAGAACCATCAAAGCGTCGCTCCCCATCATTTCACGTGTGCCGGAGCACTGGTGTGCCTTCCCCGAACCGCGACGATGCCAAGGGGCCGTCGTCCCTCAGCCGATCAATTTCTTCACCGCGCCAATCACGGCATCAACCGTGCATCCGAGAGCCTCCATGACCTGGTCGCCCGGAGCGGACAGGCCGAAATCGTTGATGCCGATCACCTCCCCGTCCAGACCCACGTATTGATACCAGGTATGGGGCACCCCGGCTTCGACCGCGACCCGGTTTCGACAGGCGGTCGGGAGGACCGTCTCGCGATAGTCGGCCGGCTGACGATCAAAACGCTCGAAACACGGCATCGAAACGACCCGGATTCCGTTCCCCAGGGAATCGGCCGCCTTGAGCGCCATCTGCAGTTCACTGCCTGAGGCCAGGAGTATGGCCTGCAGATCACCGGATTCCATTCGTGCGATATACCCGCCCTTCAAGGTTCCATGCCGGCGACTCTCCACCGGAATCTCCGAAAGAGCCGGCACGTTCTGGCGCGTAAGACTGAGCCCGGTTGGACCGTCCGTGCGCTCAATCGCAGCCACGATGGCTCCTGCGCTTTCCTCGGCATCCGCAGGGCGGATCATGTCGAGATTGGGCACACACCGCAGACCGCTGATCGTTTCGACCGGCTGGTGGGTCGGACCGTCAACCCCCACTCCCACGCTGTCGTGTGTCCAGTACCACATGACCGGAAGACTCGCCAGGGCCGACAATCGCACCGATGGTCGCATATAGTCGGAAAAGGTGAAGAAAGTGGCACCCGAAGCCATGAACAGACCTTCGTAGGCGATACCGTTCACGATGGCTCCCATCGCATGCTCACGAATTCCAAATCGAATATTGCGACCCAACCGGTTCTCCCGGGTGAAATCGCCGTCCGCGTTCTCGAGGTAGTTCTTGGTCGATCCATGGAGATCGGCGCTGCCGCTGATGATGAGGGGGAGTTTCGCGGCAAGCGCATTGAGCGCCTTGCCCCCCGAAACACGGGTCGCGGTTGGTTTTTCGTCCGCTTCGGGTATCCAGGACAAAAGGGTGTCGGCGTCCGGAATCTTGCGGGCATAGCCGTCTTCAAGGAGCTTGGACTTGTCCGGGTTGGTGACCTTCCAGGCCTCAAAAAGCCCGTCCCATTCCGCCTGGCGACGCGCGTGCTCCTCGACCCGGCGGCCGAAATAGGCCCGCACGTCGTCGGATACATGGAATGTCTCACCCACCGGTATGCCGAGGGCCGCCTTGGCCGAGTCCGCAAATTTCGCGCCACCCTCGCCGTGAGCCTTGGAGGTCCCGGCGACTTCGGGGATGCCCCGACCGATCTCGGTCCTGGCGATGATCAGTTGGGGGCGGCCCGATCGGGCGTTTCGTGCAGAATCATAGGCGACGGCCAGAGCTTCCAGATTGTGTCCATCAACCGTGAGGACATCGAAGCCGATGGACCGGTAACGGGCGGCGGTATCGTCCGACTGGCTGGCCTCACCCGGAGCGTCGAGGGTCACGTCGTTGCTGTCGAAAATCAGGATCAGATTGTCCAGACCGAGGTGCCCGGCCAAGGCCGATGCTTCCTGTGAAACACCCTCCTGCATACACCCGTCGCCCATCAGGCAGACCACCTTGTAGTCAAATATGGGATGCTTTTCCGTATTGAAGCGGGCCTCGGCCATTTTGGCGGACATGGCCATGCCGACCGCATTTCCAACTCCCTGACCGAGTGG
>QNAI01000232.1 GCA_003641745.1 Verrucomicrobiota bacterium
CAACGCCTGAGCGGAATTCAGGTAATGCCGGATGGAACCATCCTGGTCAGTTCAGCCAAGGGTATCCTGGCATATCAGGGCAACCAATGGACTTTGATCGACGAGAGCCCGGCCTTCGGTCTGATAAAGGGGTTCGGAAACAGAGTCATCGCGCTCGGCCGGGCGCCCTTGGGCATCGACTCCAGTCTCGAGCCCTCTCCCTTACTAGAACTCAATGATGACCAGCGTCTGGTGGCAGCATCCGAGAACTCCGACCATCTCTGGATTGCCGTCCTGCGAAACACCTTGGGATTGATCCAGAGGGACGATATCGTCTGGATGACACCAGATATTGAGGGCGAGATCATCACCCTCCTTGCCGACGAGCAGGGCAGCGGGCTGTGGATCGGCACCGACGAGGGTCTATGGCGGCGGCACGAAAACGGCGTGATCGAAGAGATCCTGCTTCAGCCGAGGGAACACCGGCTGCAGATCTCTACACTGTTGAAAGACCGTGAGGGGAACGTATGGGTCGGCACATGGGGCGCAGGGCTTTTTCAGATCCCTCCCACCCCATGGACACTCTTCACCCGGGAGACTGGATTTCCCGCTCATTCCGCCTGGGCATTCAGTGAAGGTCAGGATGGTTGTATCTGGATGGCGACCAGCGATGGAGGTGTCGTTTCTTGGTGCGGGGATCACTGGGGTGCAACCCTCGGATCCGAGGACGGCCTGCCGAGCGATGCAGTCTTCACACTGTCTCACGATACTGAAGGGGCGTTGTGGGTTGGGACCTATCACGGCGTGTGCCGGAGAACTGAATCAAACCTCCAGTGTTGGGGCATCGACGACGGACTGAGAAACGATTTCATCCGTCACCTTATCCCCCGGAAAGCCGGCGGGATGTGGATGGCCACTGATGAAGGCCTGGCGATGTGGGATGGTTCCCAATGGCATTTCTGGGGCCAAGAAGAAGGCCTTCCGGGGACGTTGGTTCGCTCACTGGCCGAAGATTCGGACGGTCGGGTGTGGATGGCTTTGGACGCCGTTGGGGTTGCTTCATTCGACGGGACCAGTTTCACCCTTTTTAATGAAGATGATGGACTGCCTACAAATCGAGTCTGGACCCTTGGTTTGAGTTCTCGGGGTCGATTACTGGTCGGGACCGATGCCGGATTGTGGATTCGGGATGTCAATGACGACGGTCCGGGGATGGTCATCGGAATCGAGGACGGTCTGCCCAGTGAATCGGTCATCGCCGTAACCGAGGATCTCAACGGTCGGATCTGGGCGGGCACGACCCACGGTGTCTCGGTCATTTCGCCTGATGGTGAAGTTTTGAGGACCTTCAGCGCCCATGAAGGCCTTTCAGATACGGAGGCCGCTGAAGGTGCGTCGTGGCGGGATTCCCACGGGCGTCTCTGGCTGGGCATGGCCTACGGCGTCACGGTAGTTGACCCTTCCCTATTGAGCCGGAACCTCGTAGCTCCTGAAGTTGTATTGGAGAATGCGCGGTCCAATGGAAGAACGCACCCTGAGTTTCATGTAATCTCCACAACAGGGGAGAATGACACCTTGGCGTTGCGCATCGATCCTTCGATCACACATCTGCGCTTCGACTACGCGGCCCCAAGTTTCGTAGCCCCAGAGCTTGTCCGTTTTCGCCTGGCTCTTACCTGTTTCAGCGACCAGTTCAGTCCCCCGTCATCCGATCGACATATTACCTATCACGCCCTGCCGGCGGGTAAATATCGATTCGGAATTCAGGCTGTCAACAACGACGGCGTCCCTTCTGCCAAGACTCTGTGGGTTGATCTGGACGTCCGGCCTCCCTGGTACCGAACCCGCTGGTTTCAGTTCTTCGCAATTTTATCTGCAGCCCTTCTCGGCGCCGGAATCTTACATCTTCGAGATCGTGGACGGTTGAAACGAAAGGCCTGGCTGGAAGAAGAGGTCAAGCAACGAACCTCCGACCTGGATTCCGCAAACCAGCAGATCCAGGAACAGAACCGCCAACTGACGGAACTTTCGCGAACCGATCCCCTGACAGGCTTGGGAAATCGACGGGCGTTGACCGATGTTCTGCCAGTCGAGATGTCGATCCTCAAACGGGAGGTGATCCGCCTCGGGCCAAGTGACAACATCGGTGATTACCACGCCGCGGTCATCATGATGATCGACCTGGACCACTTCAAGGCCGTCAACGATCGTTGGGGCCACGATGTCGGGGATCAGGCCCTCAAACGATGTGGAAACGTGCTTTCGGACGAGATGAGGGAGTGCGATCAGGCAGTCCGTTGGGGTGGCGAAGAGTTCGTCATTCTTGCCAGAGGCATGGACCGTAAAGGCACCCTTCTATTTGCCCAGAGGATCCTCGACCGATTCAACAAATGCCACCTGGAAGGCCCTGATGGTATTGACATTCCCATCCGGGCCTCATTTGGGTTCTTGCAAATCCCGTTGGGTACGACGGACTTTCAATTAAGCGACCAGTGGCCCCGCTTGGTCGATCTGGCTGATCGCCTGATGTATCGGGCCAAGGAAAAGGGACGTGCGAGGAGCATCGGTCTGGTTTGGCGAGACGGCGGGCTGCCGCGAGTATCCGCGAAGCAGAACTGCGAGACCCTGCTTCGCGACATCGAGGCTATTCCTGAAGCGATGGAACTTGTTGAACTCAAACCGTCGGTGGAGTCAGACTGACCCTGGAAACTCGAAACTGGAAAGAAGCTGCAACCCGTCCTCGGAACTTGGGGTGGGAATCCTCCCATCGGTGCGTGCCGTCCTTGATGTTGTCCTGCGGCACCCTCCCGAATTAAGCAACGATGCGGTCAACGTCAAGGGGGGCAACACCCGGCGAGCGCCACGGCGAACGGGTCTCCCGGCTGAGCCGTAGGCCGCCGAAATCCTTTCCCGGAGGGGCGGTCCCTCTTCCGGTCCGAGAAGTGCTTCCCCTCCGGGAAATGATCGAGCGGGAGCGCGCTCGTGCGCTCCCGAAGGCCGGGGATCGGATACAGGGGCCGGGACAGCGACCGCGTCAGCCGGCAGTTTCAGCGCCAGTGGACCGCGTCCGGGGCAGGTTCAGCGTCACCAAGGCCCACCAAGAACGCCTACAATCCCACAATTCATCGCTCGACATTCATGCATTCATATCCCTGCGCCCGTTTGGACCAGAGTAGAATGGCTACATGGCCGCAATGTCACAAAGCGAAAGGTGGTACCGGTTACACAATGGAACCGCAATGAGGTTTCCTTCCTGCTTATCGGTATTGGTGTCGTTTCTGGCCGTGTTCGCCGTTGCTGTGACGGCCCATTCGGCAGATCCGTCGATTTGTGACGAGATCATCGAAATCCAGTCGATACCTATGAAAGGCGAAGGGGGCGACGGTGTCTTTTTGAAACTCATGGAAGCAGGTGAACTCGCAATTCCCTGTCTCATAGATAGAATTACGGACACCACCCCTGTGCCCGATCCGAGGATGGCCCCAACATTTCACGGGACGGTCGTTGGTGATATTGCCGTGTTCATGTTGGCGCGTATCACTGAAAGAAGCTTTGCCGATTTCCTGCCCAAAGAGGCAGCCGATGCCTATCAGGTCGAAGGGATCTACGGCTACTTTCGATATGTATCCGACCCGACACATCGGCAGGCCGTCCAAGAGCAATGGCGGGGATGGTGGAAGGAAAATGGAAAATAGATGCAAAGCACCCACTTGCGCACCAACGAGGTGATAACGGCTCCAGTTTTGCGCTTTTTGTCGACCTCAGAAACCGCGGGCATCAACGAGCGCTCCCCTGTCCACTAACGCCGTCGCCGTCGCTGGTGTCTGTCGTGGCCGCTGTCAACTGACGCTGTACCAGCGAACTGCACCTGACGCTGGTTGCTGACATTGTCGCTGGTCCGGACTCTGTTCTTCAACCCCGGCCTTTGGGGTCGCTTCGCGCCCCCGCCCGGTGCATTTCCCGGAGGGGCGACATGGCTGGAACCGGGGAGGAAACCGCCCCTCCGGAAAAGGACCTCGGCGGCCTACGGCGTTGGCCAACACTCGATTGCTGAAGCGCTAGCCGAGGGTTGCCAGGTGTCGGCCTTCTTCGCCACAGCGGCGTTGTCGGGAGTTCTGCCTGGTGAAGA
Source organism: Verrucomicrobiota bacterium (assembly GCA_003641745.1). GTDB lineage: Bacteria > Verrucomicrobiota > Verrucomicrobiia > Opitutales > Opitutaceae > B12-G4. The sequence continues at coordinate 4,109 of QNAI01000232.1, forward strand.
AAGCCGCACCAGGCACGCCCCGTCCATCAGGGCGCTCTCAGTAGTTGACTCCACGGGCCGCTAAACCCTTTAACCCCTCTTACCCAAACCCGTTGTGAAACCGCACCCACTCGGGCATAACCTCTTCGATCAACTCGAAGGGTGGCAGAAAGGCGATTCGGAGATGGTGAGTTCCGGGCGCCTGTCCTAATCCCGCACCATTGACGGTGACCAAACCGGTCTGCTCAAGCAGCGCCATGCAGTAATCGAAGTCGGTCTTGCCCTCCGGCAGTCGACCGAGGCGGGGGAAGAGATACATGGCGCCGGTTCTTCCGAAACACTCAACGCCGTCCATCTGATCAAAATAACCTCGAATCATCGAAGCCTTGGCCTGGAGGTCATCGAGCACCCGCGCCTTTTGCTCGAGGAATACTCGGTGTGTTTCTGAGCCCTCACGAGGCCCCGTCACCATCAAGTGCACCAGGAACTGTCCCATCGTATTGGGACAGAGATTGACCGATGCCTGTTTGACGAAAATATCCCTGAGGTCCAGGTTCGTCCCGACAACCGAGGGCGCATGGCGCACTTCCATGTATCCGCCCCTGTGGCCGCACTCCCCATAAAAACCCTTGGACACGCTGTGGAGTGAGAACAGGGGAATCGGTTCATCGCCAATGATCGAGGCGAAGGAGCACCACTCCTGCCCGTAGGTATTTTCCTGATAGACCTCGTCGGCAATGATGGCAAGCCCCCACTCCCGAGCGACATCGACAACCTCGTGCATCGACTGCCTGTCCAAAAGGGCCCCGGTCGGATTTCCGGGATTGATGACGACGATTGCCTTGACCTCGACCCCATCGGCGGCAGCTGCCTTCAGAGGCTGTTCGAGATTTTCGCGGCCCAATGCCCAGCCGGCCTCTTCGTCGGGGTGATAACCCACCAGGACACCCCCGCACCGCGTAATGGTCGCCGAGTAGAGGGGATATTGAGGGATCGGAACGAGAATCCCGTCTTGCGGACAAGAAATCAGGGCCTCCAGGACGTAGACCGCACCACCGGATGCACCGTCGGTCAGGAGGATTGAGTCAGGATCAGATGCCGTCGGACGGCCGGAGGCGATACCATCTCTCGAGTCGATGAATCCCGCGACGGCCTCTCGTATGAATTTGAAACCTGCACTCTCGGTGTAGGCGCCAGAACCAGTGCGGCTACCGTCAAGCATGGCGGCCGCAATGTCGATCACATCCTCCGGAAGAGCGTCAGCAATGCCGTCGCCACGGAACTTTCGTTCCCTGGTGATAGCGCCAGGATCTTCGAGCAGGCTGAGGACCTGCCGGTAGAAGCTGATCGGTTGCTGACCGAGCGCCTGGGGGTTCCCGATATTGCAGGGAATAATCCGCCGACCCTGGGCAGCCATCTCTACCGCGCGGTGGGGAATCGGTCCTCGAACCGCATATTCCATTTCCAATACTCGCGAATTGACCTTGATGCCTTGAGACATGCTTGACCTCCATCGCCGGGCTTGAATTCTCCTGAGATCCGGACCCCTCAGATAACCGTTCCGTCCGGAATTACGGCATTCTTGGGGATAACGACCAGGCCGTCTCTGATAACCCATTGATCACCGTCGGCCTCGGTCAGTCCTTCGTCATTAACAACTCGGACATCACGGCCGATTCGGGCGTTCTTGTCGATAATTGCGTTTCGAATAACGGAGCCTGGGCCAACTCCGACCGGCGGGGCTGAAGGATCGGTATCCGGATAGTGGGAGTCCACTCCCATCAACAGCACGTGATCCAGGGAAGCGCCCCGAACCGACGACCGCATCCCGACCACCGAATGGTTGAAGGTTGACCCTTCGAGCACCGAGCCTTCGCCGAGCAACGCATGATCGAACCTACAGTCCTGGAGAAGTGCACCGGGCAGGTACCTCGGTCGGGTATAAAACGGCCAGGCGGCATCGTGAAAAGAGAAGGCCGGCGTGCTGCGAACCAGGTCCATGTGGGCGTCGAAGAACGCCCGAATTGTCCCGATATCCCGCCAGTACCCCTTGAAAAAGTGAGCCTGGACCCGGCGGCGTGGTACCTCGGCC
>QNAI01000233.1 GCA_003641745.1 Verrucomicrobiota bacterium
CTCGACCGTGACGCTCTCGTCCGGTCGGCCGCCGAAGCTGATGGTCGTGCGGGGGTTGAATGGATTGGGAGCTAGTGCAAGGGAGAGGTGCTGCGCGGATGGCGTATCGACAGAGGACACGATACCGACAAGAATCGTCGTTCCGGAGAGTGAGACACCCTCGATGACGTCGGCGACCGGATCATAGAGGACAACGCTGTCCACCTGCACGTGGCAGATCCCGTTGGCGAGCCCCTCGAAATCCCAGCGGAAAAGCTCGCCTGGGCCAGTGGTGAAACAATCCGCTCCCATGGTGACCGAGCCCCCGTACCACGCGCCGGGCACCTTCTCATCAAAGAATGGAAAAAGCGAACAACCCGAATCGTCGAAGAGCTGTCCGGGCTGGCCACCCTGGCTCGTTACCATCGTCACGTCGTAGCTGACCCACATCTCGATAGTTCTTACTTCGAGCGTATCATCCAGTATTATGGACAAGCTGCCGATCTCGCCCACTTCGATATGCTGATCGGTGGGGGAAAAGCGAAGCTCGACCTGTGATGCGGCGGGTAATGCTACGATCATCGTCGTGATCACCACAGCAATGGCGAGATATCTCGATTTTATCATGTCGGTCCCTCCGGTCCTCGGTGGGGCCGGCGGTAACGCCGGCCCCACAACTAGTCGAACATCACTTCATCAAGGTCATCTTATGTGTCTGGCTGAAGTCGCCAGCCTCGATGCGGTAGAAGTAGATGCCGGTAGCCACGAATCCGCCCCGATCATCGCGTCCAGTCCAGGTCACCGAATGGTTTCCGGCGGACATGGACTCGCTCTTCAGGGTCGCGATCCGGCGACCGTCGACGGCGAAGATCGCAAGTTTGACGTACTGCGGTTCAGGCAGCGCGAATTTGATCGTCGTCGAGGGGTTGAAGGGGTTTGGGTAATTGGCCGAGAGCGCGTACCTGGTCGGCATGTCCGCATCGGCCGTGGTTTCCTCGAGGGTATACTCGAGGTCCTTGTTGGCCGAGTCGCGGGCCACGATCTCGATGTCATCGAGATCAAGTTCCCCGGTCAGGCTGATGCGAATCAGCTCACCTTGGCCGATGATACAGGCGCCGTTGCCCAGGAGGGCCAGACCCGCATCCAGACCATTGGCGGAAATGTTCTGCAGGAAGTAGGAGTAATCCTGCTGTCCCATCAGGCTGCCCGCGGTAACCGACAGGTCGGCGTCCCTGGACAGATCGGCCTGCAGGTTCACACCCTTGAGATTCGCGCACGGCTCGCTCAGAACCAGTGACCAGGTCGTGTCGTCGACTTCGACCCAGGAGAACCTGGCGATCAGGCTGCCCTCGGCCGGCTGGGCCTTGGTCAATGGGGTCATGTTCCAGTTGAGCGCGAAGATCATCAGATCGTCGAAATCGATGTTATTGTCGGTGGCGGGAATACCCGAACCGCTGTAGTCACTCGTCGGTCCGACGTCGCATTCGTTGTTGTAGTCGCCGCCGCCTGCGTGGGTCGTTCCGTAGGCCGTGCTCAGAATCGTGACGTCTCCAGCGAGAACCGTGCCATCGTACGTGGTTTGCACGTCACCCAACAGGTAGCTGATGGATGAGGCACCATTACCATCTCCATAGAGTCCGGCACCATCAACGGGATAGACCACGTAATAGTAGATGCCACGGTCGGGGAGAAGGTCAGCGAAGACCCCAAGGGTATAATCAGCCCCGCCCATGTTCACCTCTGTCCAGGCAGCATCGGCAAAAGCACCAGCCCGGGTCGCGTGCACGGTCGGTATGACATCATTTTCCAGGTCATCGTATTCCGGATAGGCGGATGTGTCGTCATCATCGTCACGCCAGACTGCGCGCCATATCTCCACACCCGTCTGATCATCTCCGGGATTCGTCCAGGTCAGCTTGACTTTCTCAAGGCCCCGCTCAGCTGAAAGATCGGTGATGTCGTCCGGTGCGGTGGTATCGAGGATGATGTCGTCATCCGCGTCGGTGACCCGGTACGAGGGAAGCTCCATGAAATGGGCGTAGACGGTTTTGTTGCCTTCACCCGTGGTCAAAGTCCAGGGATAGGGTGACTCGAAGAGCACCCAACCCGACCATGTAGTGCCATCGTTGGAGAACTGCATATCCACGGCACCGGGCACTTCCATGGTGAGCTCGACGAGCGTTTGGCCCGTTTTCGCGGCGTCGTTGTTGATCTTGAAAAAGTTCACAACGAGGTCGGTCATATCCACTGTCGTGGTTGCGTCGTAGTCGTTGGGGGGTGGGGGAGAACCAGCGATGGGCGGCAGTTCAAAGTTGCCCACGTGGTCTGTCCCTTTGGAGTAGAAGTAAAAAGTTCCGTCTGGGTCGCCCTCGGTCATACCCGTATTAAATACCAGAGGGGTAGTATCGTTGACGAATTCACCGTAATAGGTCCAAGTCGGAACCCCCGGTCCCTTGTAGAAAAGTTCCACTTTGGTGAAGTCACTTCCATCTTCTGGGAGTTCAATTTCGTAGGAGACGTCGAAGAAGGAATCAACCTGGAACTGATCAAGGGCTGTTACTTTGGTCACCGGAGCCGCATTGTCCTGGGTGGAGGAATCCACATTGGACCATACGGACTGGTTGCCCAGCGCATCCTTTGACCATACGCGATAGTAGTAGATTTCGCCGTCCGTCAGACCGGTGAACTCGTGGCTCAGGCCGGCTATCTCTCCAGAATTGCCCACGAGACTCGTGACCGTGAACTGGTCATCGGTGGCGCACTCGGCGTAATAGAGCGTCGCTCCACTGGCCGACATGTCGGTCCAGAATACCGTGTTGGTAAGACCCTGGGTGTAATCTTCCCCCGCGTCCATGACCGGGATGTCGGGAGCGGTGCAATCCACCGGGATCCCAGCGGTCCCATCAGACGTGACGGGCGTGATGAAAATGTTGTCGAGGTCCCTCAGGTCCACACTGACCATACTGACAACACCTGTGCCGGTCCCCGCGCCGTGGAAATTCACGGAGAACAGGTCGGCTTCCGCGGAGATACCCACGGATCCGCCCATAATCGCGTAGTCCACGTCGTAAACATGACCTGCTATGACCTCGGTGATCTCGGTCCATATGCTGACGCCGGTGGGTACGGTGTTGAAGATAATGTCGCCCGAGCCAAAGGTCAGGGACGCATCGCACGAGACCCTCACGGTGTATCCACGGACGTCGGGGTTGAGGCCAGGTACGTAGTGAAAATCAACGAGCTTGGTGCCGCTGCAGTTGATCGGATTGCTGTCGACCGCGACGGGCTCGATGATCGGATCGATCAACGGATCGGTGAACGTGTAAATCTCATCTATGGTCACCTGGCCGTATGTCGCTTGCGATGTCCAACCCGGTTCCGAGCATTCCAACCTCACTGTGTGGACACCGGTGGTGAGCCCGGCAGGCACGGCTAAAAACTCTCTCATCATGGTATTGCTCGTCTGGGTTTCCGTTACTGTGCCGATCATGGTCCCGCCAATGTAGACATTGAAATTGTCGTTCCCCGATCCAGCGAGGAAGAAGAACCCAATGTTCAATTGACCGGTATGCGCGGGCTTGGTGAAATTAAGGTCGATCTCGGCCCAATTCTCCAAATCCGTGCCGGCGGGATAACCACCAGGAGGAGTCGTCCAGCCCCATATCTGACGGTAATAGTCACTATTCTCTGGACTGAACCAGATACCGGCGTCAAATGAAGGCCCCCACTCGGTCATTGTACGGCCACCTTCGGTGTTGGCACCGGCGGTGTCCCCGATATTCACAAAATCGATGATGTTGTACCCTGAAGGTGGCGCAGATTCTGCAAAGGCCACCCCAGCCCCCAAGCAAGCCAATGAAAAAACCGCGAGAATTGTGATCAGACGTTTCATTACGTTCCCCCTCTAAGTTTGGGCACTCTTGCCCAGTTTAAATGAACAAAATGATCGTTTCCAAATAACCAAAATCAGTCAACGACTTCCCATATGCGGATCACTGTAATCCGACAGTCCGGAATGACCCCGGTAATTCGGTCCGGGGCGTGACTTGTGAATTCCAGTACACCTCCTCCAGGTTCAGGAAGCCCTGTTCGTGTTGAGTCGCTTGTCCGTCCGTGGACTCAGTACATCTCTCCATACATTTGAAATTCCCGGGTTCCGGTTGCTATGATCTTCGGGATGAAAAAGTTACCCGGGAGAATAGACAACATGTCATGAGGATGGCTAAACATGGGCGAAGAGTAAGGGCAAGCAGATTGGGCGGAGAACCGTCTGGACAGGAAGTCCGATGTAAAGAAGCAGGGTCCGTTCATTCTCGCTCATCCCCCTTGTGACACTGTGAGAGGTGTGACCCTCATCTCAAGTATCGTACGAGTTGGGCGAGAACAGCGATCGCATTGTTCGTTGAACATCCAATACGATTGCCGAAATTCAATTTTCCAGCAAATCAACCAATTAGTCAAGTATAAAATATGATGGAACGCCGAACGCGAAACGCGCTCTCCGGGAGGCACAATATCCTACTTAATTACAAGACAATAAGATAAGGTTACTCCTCATTGCCGGAGAATAACGAAAGAAGACCGAATTCCTCAATTTTCAAGACATATTAAAAAACTCACACAACTGACAATAATTATATTATTATCCCATAAGTATCGCCCCGCTCAACACTGAGTGACCCCATCATCTCCACACACTGGGAGGGCGAAATGAAATTTCTGCTCGTAGTCCTGTCGCTCACGCTGATCATCGGATCGGCTGCATTCGTTCAGGGCGGCCCCTGCCCCGAGGCCACCGAGCAACTCGGCGATGCCCCGAATGTCACAACCTGGCCCCCGGCTCCGTACCGTTGGCGCGACATCGCCACGAATCTCTACGCCCAGTCCTATCAGGACGAGTACCATTACGATGACGCGGTCGTCACGGTCACCTACACGCCCTGCGAGTGCCTCACTTTTGCTGGACATCTCTCGGCGGTCAACCTCAAGCCCAACTTCGCCTATCAGATCAAGATCGTGGGCAAGCCGACCGGTCTCTGGGGGACCGAGGGGGACGACGCCACCAACGAGATGATCGGCTATACCGGACGCTGGTGGCGCACGCAACCCAACACCGGCAACAGCAGCGACGCCGACTACAACGCCAACCACGAAAACCCAGACTACATCTTCGAAGGTTATCTGGTTCTGGACTTCTTCCTCACGAGTCCGGACGGCACGGCCGAAGTTGATTTCGCCCTCGACAGCAGCTATCACGTCCTGTTTTGGGAGCACCAACGTACGCCGGGTGTCTGCGACAGTCCCGTCAAATATGCCACCGTGACAGGCGGCGCGGGCGATCCGGCCTACGATACCGACGTGGGTCCCACCGATATTGGCGTCTATGCCGAAATCGAACGGCTTTGTACCGGCACAACCACCATGCCCCTGGGGGAGTACAACTGCCGCTTCCTGCTGAGTGAAGAGAGTTTTCATGGGACCGCCGAAGGCGACGGCTACTGGGCCTCGGCCATGTCCTACGACTATCTCCAGTTCGAAGTTGTCGATAGCCTGTCGGACGTGCCGGACCTTCCGGGTGCCGCCCGACTTGGACAGATCCATCCCAACCCGTTCAATCCACTGACGACCATCCAGTACGATCTGGAACGACCGACTGCGGTAAACATCGACGTGCTGGACATCTCCGGAGCGATGGTGCGCCACTTGATCGCAGGCGTGCAGATGCCGGCCGGCAGTCACACCGTGGACTGGCAGGGACGCCATGATGACGGCCGGCGTATGGCATCGGGTGTCTACCTGGTGCGTATGCGTGCAGCCGGAATCGAACAGACCAAGGCGGTGACCCTGATCAAGTAGACACGGCCTGCAGGGGCAGCAACCCAGGGTCCACGTCCACGATCTCGAGGGGACGATTGGTCTTCCAGGCCCCGCGGGTGAAATCGGGCACCTCAACGGAGGATGATTTGTTGGCCACCGACTCGCAGCTCAGGGGAACCACCGAGCTCCAGGCCGCCGCGTCGTACACGTCCTGATCCAGGGGCAATCCGTTTTTCAGGCAGTAGATCAGCCGGTAGTCCATGATGAAATCCATCCCGCCGTGGCCGCCCACTTTTTTGGCGATGTCGCCGATGGTCCTGGTCA
>QNAI01000234.1 GCA_003641745.1 Verrucomicrobiota bacterium
AAAACAGCCGCCGGTAAACACCGGCGGCCGTTGTTATCGATTGGTCCAGGATCAGTCCAGGCCGAACCCGACCTTGAACTCGATCCACTGCTGGGCTTCGGAGTCGCCCGCCTCGAAGGCGTAGTGGTAACGAACGCCCACGTATCCCAGGAACGAATCCCAGGGCAGGTTCATACCCACTTCAGGCGCGACGGCGAAATGCCAGTTGTCATTGGTCAGTTGGTACAGGCCCATTTCCGTGCGGCGCTCGATCCATGCGGATCCGACGTTGATACCCGCGTAGAAACGGCTGCTTCGCTTGTCATCGCTAAAGTACTTGAACCAACCGGCATAGATGGGAATGGCGTTGACGTAGTGCCAGCGCTTTCCGGTCACCGCGCCATTGTCGAAGAACATGGTTTCGTCATTGGTCTGGTTGAAGACATTCCAACCGACGTTGATGCCGTAGGCCGCGTCCCGCATGTAGAAATTACGCCACTCCACGCTCATGCCACGGAAACTCACCTGCGAGATGTAATCGTTGGTGTCTCCGGTGGGAACGCTTATGCCCCAGGCAATACCGAAAGTGCTGTTGTCGGCCATGGCCGCGCCGGACGACAGCAGGATCAGCAGAAGGCCAAACAATACGAATAATCTTTTCATGTCCCGACCTCCTTATTTTCCCGCCGGCTTGGCGACGATGTAGGGTGACTGGGCGAATCCCTGCTGGATGCCGTTGCGAATGTCCGAGGCGGTGGTGGAATTGGTTTTTTCCAGGGCCCCACTGATTGAACCTACCCACAAAAGGGGCGGTCTCACGGAGGGATCGTCAATATTTCGCACGTCGTTCAAGACCCAGACGATCGTTCCCTTCTGAAAGGAAGTAGTCCCAACATACGGCGGGTAATACCACCCATAACCGTACCAACCTCCGTAGTAGGGCCAGCTGTAATAATAGAGCCAAACTTCACTCTCTACAGCACCGACTCTGAGATACACATCCGGTTCGGTTACATCCGGATCCACATCAGTGAAGCCAGCTTTTTCCATCTGGATCCGGAGTTCTTCCAGGATAATGGGATTGTACTGGGGGTGTATGGGTATGGAGGAATCGTCGCCATCTCTAATGAGAGCGACTACAGTATCCTCCATGGCGTACGTCATCATTCCCGAAAAATTCCCCTGGGGATTTTTCAGGGTCAGTACCAACCCGATTTCTCCCAGATTTTCGGGGCCTCCCGGGTAACAGGCGGCCATACCCAGGACCAGGGCGAGCGCCAGGGCCGCCAGGGTTCCGGCCTTCCACCCACTGGGCCAGCGATGTGATCGGTTCATGTCATCCTCCATTGGGGATTAATCCGGTTTTCAATGCACGGGTTATATTAGGAGACTGCCTTCGGTTACGCAATATAAAGAAAGGCCGGCCCGGGGAATCCCAGGACCGGCCACTGTATAACCACTTTTAGCTCAACAGCTTACTTGAGCAGGACCATCCGTTTGGTCAAAGCATCGACCCCCACCTCAAGACGGTAGAAGTAGACACCGCTGCCCACGGCCTCGCCGCTGTCCGCGCGACCGTTCCAGACGACCACATCGGGGCCCACCGCGAACCGGCCGGCCTTGAGGGTCCGGACCAGTTCACCACGCAGGTTGAAGATCCGCAGGGAACCGGTGCCCGCGCGGGACACGTTGAAGCGGATTTCCGTACTGGGGTTGAACGGGTTCGGATTGTTCTGTTCCAGCCGCAGCTTGGCCAGGCCAAAATTCGGCACCGGGCTCACGTCCAGGGACTGGAACACATGGACCGGCAGAATCTGGGGATTGCCCACCGCGTCGAAGTTGTCCGGATCAATGGCGAAGTAGCGGTTACCCACCGTGGAGCCTTCGTACTCGCCGTTGACCAGATACTTGAAATCCACGTTCTGGGCGCTGGTATCGGGGAAGACCACACTGACAGCGTAGATCTTGTCGCCCGCCACCGCGTCCGGGGCCACGCCATCGTCAAGCATCACGTTCAACGAGGGGATGGTCCAGTCGAAGGTGGGAGGCTCGGCGTTGTTGGCCGTGCCGTTGACGCCGACCACGTCGAACTCGTCGATGGCCGACCAGGCGGTGTTGTTGAAATCAACCTGGAAGACGACCTCGACCGCGCGCCAGATGGCGTTGCAGAAATCGTAGGTGACCGTCGGAAGGGTTAACGGACCAAGGGTGCCGCCGACCGTATCGAAAAGCTCGTCGTTCAGGAACACGTTCCTGTCGCCCAGGCTTTCGCACTCGTAACTGCTGTTGAGCAGGAACTTGTAGTCGACGTTCTTTTTGGAACCGGTTGGGAACGTAACAAGAGTCGAATAGACACCGTCGCCGGCAGTCGCATCGACACCCGTACCGTCATCGACCAGTTGGGTGATCGAAGGCACGTCGAAGGTCAAGGGGGCGACGGAACCGTTGATGCTGACCGTGTCACCCGGGACGATGGCCGTGTTGGTCATGTCCACGAATAACAGGACATCGATGTCGTGGGTCGTGAACTGGGTCGGGTCCTCGTCGTTCCACCAGAACTCGAGTGTATCGAGTGCCCCATTGGCTAGATCGAGTGTGTGCACGCGGTTGCCGGCCAAAGGCTCCCAGGTTCCGCAGTTGAAGTTGAACTTCCACTCGAAACTTTCGCTGGCCGTCCCACCGACACAGTCGCCCGCGTAAAGCATGGTAGTGGAGTATTCCCAGATGTCATCCACAAGGGTGTCCGTCATCATCCCCGTGTCACACAGGGTGCCGAAGGACAGAGGAGCCTTGTCTCCTTCGACCGAAAACTGGTACGGAGGCATCTCGGCGGTATTGGCCAGGAAGGGTCCGAACTTGCCGCGGAATACAACGTCCTTGATGCCGTAGCAGTAGGTATTCCCCACGCCGTCGGCGACGATGGGATTTCCGGCCAGATCCTCCACATTGGAAACCGTCAGCGTGTACAGGCTGGCCGACCCGCCGATGGGCGCAGCCAGGGTCAGATGCACGATGCTGGGATCACTTCCGTCCCGGGCCGCGGCTGAAACCGTGGCCCCGGTCAGGGTGTAGTTGCCGGGCACGTTCGCGGTGGCGAGGTCCACCGGCTCATTGAAGAAGACGTCAAAAAAGGAATCCACCGGGAAAGATGTCGGCTGGACCTGGACCACTGTCGGAGGATCCGGATCAGCGGCGGCCAGGACGGTATGCTGGTGATACTCGATCAGGGAAATGGGTGATGCCGTATCCCACATGGTGAAACCCGGAATGCTCAGCTGTGAGAGGTCGTTGGCCGCGCAGTCCAGGGGGCCCTTGGTGCCGCCGTCCTGGGTAAACCAGGTTTCCCAGTTGACGATGCTCCCGGAACTGACACCCAGGCTGCCGAGCATGACCGCCAGTTCACGGAATTCGGTACCCGTGGCCCAGCCGAGGCTGTTCGGACCCTGGACGATGTTGACCCAGGCCGGGATCGGAAGGCCGGCATCCCAGTAGTAGCTGGCCTGCCAGTTGTTGTCCAGGTTCACGTAGAACATGAAGTCGGGCTTGTTGGCCGCGGCGCTCCATTCGATGGCCCGGCCCCAGGGATCGGTACTGCCGCCGTCCGCCGTTCCCACGTCGATGGCGAAGCCCAACTGGTTGGAACCGAAATTACCCGGTCCGGTCTGGAATCCCAGGTACAGATTGACCGCGTCGTTGGTGACGTAGATGTCACCCAGGTCGATCTCGGTGTACTGCGTATCCAGGCCGTCGGCATCCACGAGGTTGCTGGGCAGGAAGTCGTTCACCCCGTCGATGATAATGGTCTGGGCGGTCTGGGCAACGGCCAGGCCGGTTCCCAGGACCAGGACCGCCAGAGCGGTCAGCAGCCACAGACCGTTTCTTTCACGATAGTTCATGCGATTCCTCCTCATTTGACGAGCGACAGCGGCCGGGTGATCACCTTGCCGCGACATTTCAACTGGCTTAAATAGGTTCCAGCGGCGACGGGCAGACCTCCGCCCGTGCGGCCGTTCCAAACGAAATCATGCAGGCCCGGTTCCATGACACCCCGGACCAGGGTGTTGATTCTGTTTCCCCGCACATCATAGACCACGAGGCTCACCTCGGCAGCGGTCGGACCGGGAATTTCGAAACGGATCGTCGTGCTGGGGTTGAAGGGATTCGGGACATTGGGGAAAAGACGTGCCGCGGTGACGGGAGCAGAAGGAACCGGAGAGACATCATCGACATCGGCCAGGCCGTCTCCATCGGAATCCACGGTCAGGGTCCAGACGTTGTCGATCACCGGCAAGGCGGCCGCGCTGTTGCTGGGAGCAGAGTCGCCCCCCAGGACCCCATCGGGTTCGGGATCCCAGCAAATGGAAGCAACCAGGGAGATCTCCGCCCCCAAGGGCACCAGGCCCTCACCCAATCCGTAGAGAGTGTTCCAGGGAATAGCGAGTTCACTCCCGCTGGTCTGCCCAAAAGTGTGGAAGGAATCATAGGCCGACTGGATGTCGTCCGAGCGGTCCTGGGTGGTGGTGGCCGACAGGATCTGCCAGAAACCGTCGCCGTCGAACGTGGACTGATGCTGGTAGCAGCCGTACTCGAAGTCCGCGGCAAAACCGGACGCGGTGAACGAAGCGCCCCGCTCCCAGGCGTCAATGGCGGTCAGGTCGGTTTCCCCGTTGGCGGTGCCGGGATCGATGTCCAGATAAAGCAGCCAGCTGTTGCTGCTGACCTGACCATCGATGGCCACGTAAAGATAATCGAGATCCCAATGGACGAGCAGCCTGTCGATCTCGTTGGCGGCGCCCCAGGCGGAATCATTGCTGTCGGCCAGGGCCTGGGCGTTGGCCCATTCGCCCGCCTCGATGTTGCCGTCAATGGCGATCACGGTTTGGATCAGATCGACAATGATGCCGTCCCCGGTGGTCACCGCGTCACTGGGATTGCCGCTTTCGTCCGTAACGGCCCCGGCATCAGCCACCAGATAGAGATCCGGTCCGGTCATGGCCTCGATGACCGCAGCGGTGGCGGCATCCAACTCGAAGGTGATGACCTGGGAAGGCAGGGTCTCGGCGACCGGAGTGGCCAGGGGCAGGCTGATCGAAGTCAGCGGCGCAAGACCGTCGTAGACACTGAAACTCGCCGCAAGGACCGTACCGGCAGACTGGTCCAGAGTGACGCGCAACCTGTCGGTGGCGGGATAATATGCGGCCGCGTTGACCGTGGGTCCGAACGTGTCAGTCAGATTGTCGGAAAGAATTCGCAGCTCGGCGATGTCTCCCGTACCGTCCGGCGCGCTGGTCGGGCCGGCAAACAACTGGATCTGGAAAACTCCGCTGCCCTTGATCTCGTCGCCCTTCATCAGGGTACCGCTGATTTCCTTCTCGTGAAGGGCCCCACCACTGCCCAGCACCCAGGAGGTGGCGATACCGGTGTTGGGATTGCGAAAGCCCATGTAGGAACCGTCGGCCGGCCAGATGCGGTCAAGCTCCCCGTTCCAGACCAGGTCCACCAACGAGGGCGAGAACCCGCCCTGAATCCAGTGGGTGGCCGGCCCCACTTCGTAAACCACGTCGAAGAAGCTGTCGCCCTCATTCAGGGTGATCGTCTTGACGACCTCTTCGTACACCAGTTCCACCGAAGCCGTTGTCCCGCCGGAGTTCGGTGTGACACCGTACATGCTGTGCTGGTAGTTCGGCGACACTTCGCTGAAAGCCGCCACGTGATTGACGTCGTTGAAGTCGGCGTTGGTGTCGGCCCAATAGGCGTTGTCCACGCCGATGGCCGAATCATCGTACCCGGCACCCTTGACGAACAGGTGGGTCATCCGCCCGCCCGCGCCTTCGAATACGGCGAACAGATGGTCGTTGTGCAGGATGGTTTCCAGGTAGCCGTCGTTGTCGATGTCCGAAGAATAGGCGTTGGTGGTGGTGACGTATTCACCGTTGGCCCAGTGCGACGCCTCGGCGTAGATCATGGCGTTTTTGATGTGGGCGGAATACTTGTGCTGCCAGCCGCTGATGGGACCGCCCTGGTAATCGTGCCAGGCGGTTTCGTGCAGGTTGGTCATCATCACGTACCAGCCGGCCTGGGAGATGTTGTTGTCCGGGGCGGCCAACAAGGCGGTATAGGCCTCGTTC
>QNAI01000235.1 GCA_003641745.1 Verrucomicrobiota bacterium
CCGGCTTGTTGCTCCGTTCGATGGTCGCGTTGGTCACCGGCGGGTCGAGAACTTTGAAAACGTGCAGGCCAAGCAGGCGGTCGTGATCTTTCTTGACGATTCCTCGTTGGAAATCAAGGCCGCTTTCCCGGAGACCGATTTTCTTCTCCTGAACAAGGCCGGCAGCCTCACCGCCATGACGGAGATGCTGGCCCCGCAAGCGGAGGTTTCCGCGGCGCCGGGCACTTTGATCCCGGCCCACATCAAGGAAATGCGCAATGTGGCTGATGCGGTGACCCGCACCTTCGAGGTAACACTGGGATTCGATTCGCCTGAGGGGCTGTCGATCGCATCGGGGATGACGGCCAAGATCATCGTGCAGTTGCCGGCTGGTGCGGCGGGGCGCATTCTGGTGCCGGCCGTAGCGGTTGTTGGCAGCAAAGAGGGCCATTCCCTGGTCTGGGTTTATGATGAGGCCAGTGGTACGGTCAAGACGCGCAGGGTCGAAATCGGTGAGATGACCGGCCAGAACATTGAAATCATTTCGGGCCTGGTTGCGGGCGATCAAGTTGCGGTTCAGGGTGCCAAAAACCTCCGTGAGGGCATGAGCGTTCGCCCTTACGACCAATAGGAGGTCAGGCATGAATCTGGCAAAAATCGCTTTTGATCACAGTGTTGTTACCTGGATGTTTATCTTCTTGCTCGTCGTTGGGGGCTTGGTCTCCTTCAGTGGCATGGCTCGCCTGGAGGATCCTGAGTTCACCATAAAGGATGCCGTGGTCGTGACGCCCTATCCTGGTGCGTCGGCCCAGGAGGTGGAGGCTGAGGTCACCGATCGTATTGAGAAGGCCGTCCAGGAGATGGGCCAGCTCAAGGAGATCTACGAATCCACATCATACCGTGGTCTTTCCGTGATCAAGTTTCGGATGAAGGACAAGTACGACCTGACAAAGTTGCCTCAGGTATGGGATGAACTTCGGCGCAAAGTCGGTGATGTGCAGGTGGAACTGCCACCGGGAGCCGGACCCAGCGTTGTGAATGATGATTTTGGTGATGTATACGGTATCTTCGCAGCCCTGACCGGTGAGGGCTACACCATGGCTGAGCTCAAGGATGTGGCGGAAATGCTGCGCAAGGAGTTGAGTCTGGTAACTGGTGTCTCGCGGGTTGAGTTCTTTGGTGACCAACAGGAAGTGATCTATGTGGAACCGGACCGGGACCGCATGGCCATGCTGGGTATTTCCAGTGAAATGATCGCCGGCGAATTGCGGGCCCGAAGCCTGGTTTCGAATTCCGGCAACGTGGTTGTGGGCTCGGAACGTGTCACCCTGGATCCCACCGCTGTCTTTGAAACCCCCGAAGAATTCGGGAAAATCGTGCTGAGCAATACCACGGGCGGTAGTCAGATTTATCTGCGCGATGTGGCCACCATCAGTCGCGGCTACCAGGAACCCCCGGAATTCATCCAACGTTTTGACGGCAGGGCTTCGGTGGCCCTCGGCATCTCCACCGTCCAGGGTGGTAATGTTGTCGTGATGGGTGAAGCCATCAAGGTTCGCATGGCCGAACTGGAGGAGCGTATGCCCATCGGTGTTGAGATTGGCATTATTGCCATGCAGCCCGATGCCGTGACCGCTTCCATCAGCGGTTTCCTGGTCAGTCTCGGCCAGGCCGTTGTCATAGTGATAGTGGTGTTGTTGATATTCATGGGTTTGCGCACAGGATTGTTGATTGGTTTCGTCCTGTTCCTGACAATTTCCGGCAGCTTTGTCTTCCTGTCTGCCCAAGGGGTTATCCTGGAGCGGATCTCCCTCGGTGCCCTGATCATTGCCCTCGGGATGCTGGTGGACAACGCCATCGTCGTGACCGATGGCATGCTGATCAAGATGGAGAAAGGCACCAAGGCCAAGCAGGCAGCCATCGAGATGGTGGCACAAACCGCTATCCCGCTGCTGGGCGCCACGGCCATCGCCATTCTGGCCTTTGCCGCCATCGGCACCAGCCAGGACAAGACCGGTGAGTACACTCGCTCCCTCTATACGGTGATTCTCGTCTCTTTGAGTCTAAGCTGGGTTATTGCCATGACAATAACACCGATGCTGGCGGCCAAATTTCTCAAAGTAAAGCCGGCGAAAGACGGCAAAGTCATCGATCCGTACGATACAAAGTTCTACCATGGTTACCGGTCATTCCTGGGTGGAGCCATTCGCATGCGCTGGCTGACCATGGGCATCGTGGTGGTAATTTTTGTTGTTTCGGTGATGGGGTTCGGAACCATCGAAGGTGCCTTCTTCCCCAACTCATCAAGGAATCAGTTTCTGGTTGAGTACTGGATCCCCCAGGGGTCGGATATTCGAGCCACCGAAAGGGATGTGATTGAGATTGAGGAGCACATCCTCGCCATGGATGGGGTGGCGCACGTGGCTACCACCGTGGGTAAAGGTGCCATCCGCTTCCTGTTGACCTACAACGCCGAAAAAAGCAACAACAGTTACGCTGTGATGCTGGTCGAGGTGGACGACTACAAACAGATTGATGTCCTCAAGCCGAAGATTCAGGAATTTATGGTGGCAAATTTCCCCCAGAGTATTCCCACGGTGAAGCGATTCATCAATGGGCCTGCTGAACCGGGGGGAGCCGTGCAATTCAAGGTTATCGGTCCCGACCCGGTGGTTCTGCGGTCGGTGGCCGACCAGGCACGTGCCATTTTTCAGGCCGATTTCGATGCTTTCGGAGTGCGGCTCGACTGGGGTGATCGCGTGCCCGTGGTGCGTCCGGTCATCGCAACCGAACAGGCCAACCTGGCTGGGCTTTCACGTCCGGAAATCGCTGTTGCTTTGCAGGAGGGGTTTTTGGGAAAGACCATCGGTGTCTACCGCGAGGGCATCGAATTGATGCCCATCGTGATGCGGGCGCCGGCACCTGACCGCCTGGACATGGCCAGTATTCACAATCTCCAGATTTGGAGTCCTACAGCGGGTCACATGATTCCGCTGACCCAGGTGGTAACTGGTTTCGAGACTGTTTGGGAAGACCAGGTCATCGCCCGTAACAACCGGCGGCGGGCCATCACTGTGTTTGCCGATGCCGAATTCGGGCTGGCCACTTCGCTGATGGCGCGCACCCGGCCCCTGATTGATGCTATCGAACTACCCTCGGGCTACGAGACCGCCTGGTGGGGCGAATTCAAGTCCACCGCCGAAGCCCAGGCGTCGTTGGGTGCTGCTCTTCCACCGTTCATTCTGATGATGGTCATCATTGTGATCATGCTCTTCAACTCCATGAAGCAGACTATCGTCATCTGGCTGGTGGTGCCTTTGGGTATCGTCGGGGTGACGGTTGGTCTGCTCTCTACCGGCCTGCCATTTAATTTTCTGGCACTGCTGGGTTTCCTCAGCCTGATCGGCATGATGATAAAGAACGCCATCGTGCTGATTGATGAGATCAACTCGCAGGTAGCCGATGGCGTTGAACTGCTTGATGCCATTCTGGGCGCCGGGGTGAGTCGTTTGCGCCCTGTGGCTATGGCCGCGGCAACAACCGTGTTGGGAATGGCGCCGCTCTTTACGGATCCGTTTTTCAACGCCTTGGCCATGACCGTGGCTGCGGGTCTGACCTTCGCGACGGTGCTGACCATGGTTGTCGTACCAGTGCTTTATGCCCTCATCTTCCGGGTGCCCTCGCCCCGGAAACAGGGCTAGTCATTTCGAATTTCCGCGGGGCATTGGTCCCGCGACGGAGGCAGCAGCGTGAACAGATTCCGGATACCGGCTATTCTGGCGAAAATGGCGACAGCGTCGGTGCTCCTGCTACTGGCGATGTCCGCCGCGGCGGAGACCTTGCCTACCTTCCACGTGGCCTATCTGCACGACGGACCCATCGCCCCCTGGGCCGCCGGTTTGCGCGATTCCCTGCGCAATGAGGTCCGGGCGGTTCTGGCGACGGATTTCGAGGTGCTGGATCCGGAGCAATCTACCATCGTCGCCGATTCCACACCGGAGTCCTGTCGTGAGGGTCTGCTGGCCCTGCTGGCCCGGCCCGAGGTGGATCTGGTCATTACCTCCGGGCCCCTGGGGTCCGTGGCGGCGGCCCATCTGGATTCACGTCCGAAGCCGATCATCGGGGCCATGATCCTCGATCCCGCGCTGCAGGGTGTGAATCTGGCCGGCGGCACGAGCGGCATGTCCAACTTTACCTATGTGACTCCTCCGGACCTGCTGAAGAAGGATCTGGCGGCTCTGGACGCCGTTGTGGATTATCAGAACCTCGTTGTGTTGGCGAGTTCCCGGTACCTGGGCGCACTGCCCGGCAATGGACAGGTACTGGCCGAGCTCACCGGCGGCGACGTGGTGGGTGTGTCTATCGAGGGCTCGACCGCGGCCATCCTGGAAGCCCTGCCGGCGGAAACCGACGCCGTCTATCTTCTGCCGCTGGTGACTATTGACAAGACCAGGATCGACGAGCTCCTGGACGGGCTGACAGCCCGGGGGCTTCCCGTGCTCGCTATGCGCGGCGAGCCGGATGTACGCGCCGGAGCCCTGATCGGTGTGGCGCCCCAGGACTGGTTGCGCCAAGTCTTCCGCCGGGTGGCCCTGGCGGCCGGCCGCATCGCCGTGGGTGAGGATCCGGCGGGTCTGCCCGTACTCATGCCGCGCGGCGGCAAGACCGTCATCAACATGAATACCGCCCGGGTCATCGGGGTGTCGCCGTCCTACACCTTCCTCATCGATGTGGAGCAGGTGGGCCGGTACAGCAACGTCGGGGACGACCGTCGCTTGGATATATTCGCCACCATGGAAGAAGCGCAGCTCAACAACCAGGACATTGCCACGGCGCAGCGCCTGGTACTCGCGGGCCAGGAAGAAGTCAGTCTGGCTTCATCGGTGCTGCTGCCCCAGCTGGACGCCGGTCTCAGCGGTACGGTGGTGGACGAGGATCGTGCCGCCCATCTGACGACCCTCTCGGAGCGGACCTTCGGTGGGCACCTTGGTTTCAGCCAGATCCTCTGGTCGGATCAGGCCTGGTCCTCCTATTCCGTGGCCAAGGATCTGCAAACGGCACGCCGGCAGGAACTGGTGCGGGTGAGCCTGAACGTGGGGCTCGAGGCGGCCGCCGCCTACCTGGACGTGCTGCGCGCCGACACGCATCTGGAGGTGCAACGCCAGAACCTCGCCTTCAGCAGTTCCAACCTGGAACGGGCGCAGGTGCGCGTGGAAGTGGGCGACGCTGATCGTTCGGAACTCTACCGCTGGCAGAGCAAGATAGCCGGCGAAAAGGCTGTCGTATTCTCGGCGTTGTCTTTGCGCAAGGCGACCGAATTCGAGCTGAACCGCGTGCTGAACCGCCCCCTGGAGGACCCGGCAAAACTGGTCGACGCCACCCTCGACGATCAGCTGTCCCTGCTGAGTGATCCGCGGGTCAACGCTTTTGCGGATGATCCCGCCGGCATGCTCGTGCTGCGGGATTTCCTGACGCTCAAGGGGCTGACGGCGGCGCCCGAGCTCCTGCAGTTCGACGCCTCCATCAAGGCCCAGAAGCGGATCCATACGGCGGCGACCCGCTCTTTCTGGTCACCGACCATCGGACTGACCGGAAGTCTGGACCATGCCTTCGATCGCAGCGGCGCCGGTTCTGACATGTCCGCTGTCGGCCTGCCGGACGATACCGACTGGAGTATGTCCGTGTTCCTGTCGCTCCCCATTTTCGAGGGTGGCGGTCGTTTCGCGGAGACTCGTCGGTCCACCCAGGAAACCTACCGGCTCGAGATTGCCCGCCGCGCCGCCGCCGAGCGTATCGAGCGGGACGTGCGCAGCGCGGTTTTCCAGGCCACCAGCAGTCGCCTCTCCATCAATCTCTCACGCCAGGCGGCCGAGGCTGCGCGTCTCAACCTGGGTCTGGTCACGGACAACTACACCCTGGGTCGTGCATTGCTGGTCGACCTGATCGACGCGCAGACCAACGCTTTGAACACGGAACTGACTGCCGCCGACGCGGTCTATGGCCACCTGCTGGACCTGATGCGGGTCGAGCGTGCGGTGGGACGGTTCACGTTCTTCACAGAGGCCGAGGAACAGACGGCGTGGCTGGACGAGCTGGAGACGTTTGCGGCTGGAC
>QNAI01000236.1 GCA_003641745.1 Verrucomicrobiota bacterium
CTCCGGCGGTCGCGCAGGAGCACGACCCTCCACATCAGGACATTTCAAATGGAGGGCTGTCCTTCCGGGCAGCCGCGTAACCCAGGCCTCCGGCGGTCGCGCGGAAGCACGACCCTCCATTACTCTACCGGCGTGGAGGGCTGTCCTTCCGGGCAGCCGCATAACCCAGGCCTCCGGCAGTCGCGCAGGCATATCTCGGCGTAGCCGTGCCTGGACGGAAGCACGGTCCATGTTTGGCGAGTTCCGGCCTGGAAATACGAATCCGGAAGAATCCGGTTTCCACCGGCTCTTCCTGACCTGAACTCTTTGCTCAGCCGTCCTTCTCCTTCAATCGATAACGCACGTAATCGCGGGACACACCCAGCAATCGCGCCGCCGCGGACACGTTGCCGTCGCTCTGCTCAAGAGCCCGCTGCACCAGCATATTGATCGCCCGTTCAAGGTCGAAACCCGACTCCGGGAAAACATAACCCGCATTCAGCCAACCCGCGCCGTGTGTTCTCTCGGGAAAATCGCGTTCCAGCGATTCGAATCCGAGATCTCCACCCTCGCCAAACACCAGGGAACGTTCTATCTCATGGGAAAGCTCCCGCACGTTGCCCGGCCAATCAAACCCTACAAGCCTACGTCGCCCCTCAGGCGTAATGCCCGGCACCGGAAGTCCGTATTGTCCGGCCGTCCGCTCAATCAATCGATCCGCAAGGTCAACGATCTCCTCTCCACGCTCCTTCAGCGGAGGTATCCGCAATCTGAAGAGATCGAGTCGATGAAACAGGTCCTCCCGGAAGGCCCCCCCGGCCACCGCGGCCCTCAAATCCACATTTGTCGCCGCGATGATCCGCACATCCACCTCGACCATCTTGTTGCTTCCAACTCGCCGGATCGCATGGTCCTCGATCGCAGTCAATATCTTGGCCTGCAGAGGAGAAGAAAGGCTCGGAAGTTCGTCCAGAAACAATGAACCGCCGTCAGCGGCCTCCATCAATCCGATACGAGCTTCCTTGGCGTCGGTGAACGCACCGCGTTCATGACCAAACAGCTCGGACTCCGCCAGCGACTCCGGTAAGGCCGAACAATTGACCTCGATCAGAGGACCTTTGCTCCGTGGACCGCGATTATGGATCAGCCTGGCCAGCGTGCTCTTGCCCGTTCCAGTTTGTCCTTCGATCAGGACTGGCGGTAGGAAGCGACTCAAACGACTGTCCGCTGCGACAATTTTTCCGATCAGGGTCTCAACCGGTTTCAGGCTCCGGCCGAAAAAAAAGCCCGATTCAGTCCCGGCTTGTTCCCTCTTATGCTCTTCCGCCCGTTCGGCACGACGCGCTCGACGCGCTCGCATGAAACGCACCGGCAATTCCTCCAGGTCAAACGGCTTTGTCAGGTAGTCGGAGGCTCCCATGCGGATTGCATCGACCGCACCGGATACCCCTCCCTCTGCCGTCATGATCACGACTGCCGAGGCCGAAGGAATGACACCGTCGCGCAGCAGGTCCGTCCCCAATCCGTCGGGCAGGTTGACGTCGAGCAGCACACCGTCGAAATCAATAGATTCCAGCGCATTCCGGGCCTCCCCGACCAAGCCGACCGCGGTCACATCAGCCCCCTGAGCCTCGAGGAACCCCGTGCATCGCCGACGCAGGAGAGACTCATCCTCGAGTACGAGAAAACTCAGCGAAGCGAACGGTTTGTTTTCGGAGGGCATATATTCCTCTGTCTCGACCGAAATTTGAAAAACGGCATCACTCTCTCGATCCCAAGCTTCGTGGGCTGTCCGGGACGTCCAGCCCTACCATTGGACCACCTGGTAGGGCGCGACGTCCCCGGCGATGTGAAAAAACTTCCTGGTTCGTCCACTAATACCCCTTGAAGTGCTTCGGATCGTCAGGCTGCTGATACCGCGTCTGGTAGGTCTTCTTGCTGGCTGCCAGTTTCAGGAAGACATCCAGCGGCACAACCTCGGTCGGGCCATGAAGATTGCCGATCACCTCGATCAGGCTGTTCACGTCATTGGACTCACGGACATGCACCAGCAGGAAGTAGGGACGCCTGCTGTTCAACCGGATCAACTCATTCAGGTCGGCAGTCACCTCCTCGCGAGGTCGTTTCGGATCTATATAGTAATCGTAGGAGATCATCGGACGGGTATCCCTGAGATCACGGGTTCGGGCCGGACCATACCCGTTGATGAAACCGATTACATCCGGGAATGCCTCATAATAGCGATCAACCGTTTCCACCGGCAGATCCGCGTTGCCCACGTTTCCGTCCGCCGCCGAATTATCCATGATCTCCATGACCCTCTCATCGAGGAGTTCCATCAGTTCACCCGCCTGGGCCATCAACTTCGGAAACACATCCGCCGGAATATGGTTTGGGTACATATAACCCGGACCGGAAAGACCGCCGATGAAATAATCATTCGGGGTGGCCGACTCGTGGAAATACTCGAGGGCCGCCGGCGAAAACTCCGTCCAGTTCATGGTCACCTGCCAGGCAAAGGGGATCTTGCCCCGCCCGGGCTTGGTCCAGACACCGATACCGATGCTGTCGGACTGCACAAAGGAAAGGTAAACTTTCTCCTCCGCCTGAAGAACGGCATCCCGATCCACGCTGTGATTGTTGGTGAACTTGAATCCGGGCGTGAAGGTGAACTGACAATTGAAACTGAGATTGGGCAGGTTATGCAGCCCCTCCATTTTGTACCCGTAGGAAGAAAGAAGGGTTGTCGACTGCTCCTCGGTGTCTTTGCCGTATGGATGCCAACCAAATACGATGGACATCGGATTGAGATCGTCGAGCAGGCTGCGATTCAGTGCGAGTTCGTCAGCCTCGTCGGGATCCGCTGAGAGATCGTGAAAGAACATGCGTTCCCGAATGCCCCAATCCGCCATCGCGGGCTGCCGGGCCCGGCCCCGATGGCCACCCATCAACATGATCCTGTCCCGACTGCAACGCGACCAGTAACGCTCAATGGAATCCGCGTAGATCTCGGCGTCGCTCATTCCCGTGTAGCGACCACGCAGGTCGTCGATCATCGTGAGTCCGTGCTTCTCAACCAACGGAATCAACGCCTCACTGACCACGACGGCATCCTCGAGTCCCCCTATGGTAAAGGCGACATTCAGCGATGCACCCACCCCGGGATCCCACACGACATAACCTTTGGCCGCCGATGAGAACTGCTCCAGGGCCGCATCCGCGCGCTCAATCTCCGTGAAATCAACATGGTGCTTCCGCTCGTAAAATTCGTAGAGAGGTTCGGTGATCTCCCACTGAAAATCAGGCGGATGGACGATATAGAGTTGCGGTGCCTCACGGTTGGCCAACCCCTGCAGACTGATCAGCAGAGCCTTTTCCGGAAGGCCACCCGCCACGTCCCAATCGAGATCGAAATTCATGACCCAGGCCTGCCGGCCCTCGTGCGAGGCCTCGGCAACCGCCGGATCCCGCCCGCATGCGACCGACCCCAGGAGCAAAGCAATAACAGAAAAGTGGCGGAGTCTCATGGTTTGGATGTGTCGTCGGGGGCCAATTTTCGGAAAACATAGACCAGCGGCCGGTCTCGGGTGGAATGCAGTTCGATCAGGGTCAGGGTCTCATCGCCCTCCTCAAGCCGATACTCGGAAGTGATCCGCATCGTCGCGAAGCCCTGCGAAGTCTCCACCTCGTGATGGGCTTCCACCCGCAGAGTGCGCTCCTCATCCAGCCACATCGCCGTGACCGGGGTCACTTTGTCCACGGGACGGTAAACGGCCATGTGCCGCTGGTCGATCCGGAAGAAATCCCGAATCTCCACCGGATGATTCGTATTCACCCGGTTCACCGCCGTCACCCGCGTCGACCGCCAGCGCATATCGTGCTGCAGGGCAACCTCACCGGCCTCGATCGAGACCACCAGGTCCATCGTCGTCCAGCCGTCCAATGCCGTGCTGCGGGCCTTGTCGAGCCGCCAACGTCCGTTGAATGCGGGGTCAGCCATCAGAAGTCCCATCGGCAGGATGAGGAGTCCGAGAACGACCTTCGAGAATGTGGATCTCATCATAAAGTCCGCACCTAAACCGAATTCGCAGGAAAACTCTATCCGAATCGCACCATAAACGTTCGTGGTGCAAGTTCAGGGGAATCGACTGATCGGGTACTTCGGATTTCAGTTTCCTGTAGGGGCGTGCCTTGTGTGCGCCCTTTGAGAATCGGAAGGGCTTCAAACTTGAAAAGGCGCACACAAGGCACGCCCCTACAGGAATTCTCCATCCGACCCAACCTACAGTCCCGATCTGCATCGGGATTTCGTTTCACTCAACCTACAGCCCAATCAGAGCCGATGCAGGTGAAAGCCGCCGTCCACGTTGATCACTTCACCGGTCGAGAACGGCAGGTAATCCTCGGCCACGGCGCGAACCGCCCGTCCAATATCCTCGGGCTTGCCCCACCTCCGGATCGGCGTGATTCCGTCTTCCAGGATGAGCTTGTCATACTTCTCGGTCACACCCGAGGTCATGTCGGTTGCGATGATTCCCGGCCGGATCTCGTAGACGTTGATCCCATCCTGAGACAAACGGTCGGCAAAGAGCTTGGTCATCATGGCCAGGCCGGCCTTGACCATGCAATAATCCCCCCGGTTGATGGATGAGGTGTAGACCGAAATCGAGGTGACGTTGACGATCCGACCACGGAACCCGGACTCATCGGGATCCTGCTTGAGCATCCGACCCGCCACCTTCTGGGTGAGAAAGAAGGGACCCTTGAGGTTGATTCCGAACAAACGGTCAAAACTTTCCTCCCCGCACTCCAGCAGGTCAGCCCGGACGTTTGGAGCGACACCCGCGTTATTGACCAGGAGGTCGATACGACCAAAGGCCTCCAGCGTCCTGGCCACGAGGCCTTCGCGATCCTCGGCCGAAGAGACATCGGCCTGGACAATGATACCCTCTCCTCCGGCCTCGGTCACCAATTCAAGCGCCTCTTCGGCGGCCTTCAGGTTACCGGCGTAATTGATCGTCACCCGATAGCCCGCCCGACCCAGTTCAATCGCAATACCACGCCCTATGCCCCGTGAGGCGCCTGTTACAATCGCAGTCTTCCGTTTCATCGACGCCCGTTATGGGGCACGATTCGATGAGTTCAACCTCGATATGAACTCGCTTCGCTCCAACCCCCTCCTAAACTCCGGGGCACAATAACCACCAAGATGAAAAAGACCTCAAAAACCATTCTTCTGGTCGCCAACGGCGATCTGCGCCAATCCGCCAACGAAGGCACCTGGCAGGCTCAGGCCGAAATGGAAGCCAAGCTGACAGGCACCCTGAAATCCCTTGGCTACAAACTGGTCAGGGCTCATCCCTACAAGAAGGACCTCAAGCATGGCTTCATCGGCAGCCAGAAGGAAGGCATGGAAGTCTTCTCCCGGATCAACCCCGGGACTCCCGTGATCGTGGCGGAAGCGGTCTGGCAATACAGCCACCATATCCTGGCCGGCCTGATTTCCCACCAAGCCCCCATCCTGACCATTGCCAACTGGTCAGGCCGGTGGCCGGGCCTGGTCGGCATGCTGAACCTGAACGGTTCGCTCACCAAGGCCGGCGTTCAGTATTCGACTCTCTGGAGCGAGCAATTCGAGGACCGCTTTTTCCTGCGCGGCCTTGAAAAGTGGCTCAAGACCGGAGAGGTGAAACACCCGTCCCGACACGTCAAGTCTTTGGCCCGGGCCTCCGTCCCAGCCCGTGCCCGTTCGATCGCCAATCGCATCGCAACCCAACTCAAGACGGGGAAGTCAATCATGGGTGTCTTCGACGAAGGGTGCATGGGAATGTACAATGCAATCATCCCGGACGAACTGCTCTTCCAGACGGGCGTATTCAAGGAGCGTCTCAGTCAGTCAGGCCTCTATTACGAAATGACCCGGGTCACCGACCAGGAGGCCAACGCAGTCTACCGCTGGCTGGTCAAGGCGGGGATGAAGTTTCACTACGGCAGAGATTTCGAAACCCAGCTCAACAAGGACATGGTCCTTCAACAATGTAAGATGTACATCGCGGCCCTCCGAATCGCTGATGAATTTGGCTGCGAATCGATTGGCATTCAATAC
>QNAI01000237.1 GCA_003641745.1 Verrucomicrobiota bacterium
GCCGCCGAATTGCGTGAGTGGACGTTCCAGAACGGGGATGTCCGTATGCTCAGTCTGGAAAACGCATACGGTGACATGGCCTATTTCAGCGATAAAAAGGGCAACCCCTTGAGCGGTCCGATTACCATGTTCGCCGACGCCGACCAGGCTGAGATCGTGTACTGGTCCCGACAACGGGACAAAGCGTTTACCGCGGGCGATACAGCCCCCAGTGATTTTACCCGGCAGTTCCGCAAGGATGCCCGTCGTCTCAGGGATGGAAGACTGGCCCGGGAGGACTGGAGCGAGCAGGTCGAACCGGAATTCTACGGTATTTACACCTCTGCCGGGTGGTGCGGACCGTGCCGTAGGTTCACACCAAAATTGGTTCAAACCTATGATTTGTACAAAACGATTCACCAGGGGCGTTTCGAGGTCCTTTTCTGCAGTTCGGACGAGAACCTGGGCGAGATGATTGAATACATGGAGAAAGAGGAAATGGCCTGGTATGGAAACTGGGCAAAGCGTAAATCGGATTACTGGCAGGATTACCAGGGGAACGGTATCCCCAATCTGGTGATCGTGGACCGGAATGGGTATGTGCTCAAAAGCAGCTATGTCGGAGGGGAATATACCGGTCCGAATGAGGCGATGAACGAACTAACCCGTCTGCTGGCCTACACGAATCCGGGTTCAGGCGGTCGTTTGTCTGTTCCGGTGCCGGGAGTTGATATGGGCAAGCTCCGGCAAGCCATACGAGAGAAGCAGGAACTGGCTCTGGCCGAAGGCAGCAAAAAGGCATTGTCCCTGGTTCATAACCCCAAAGCCATGCTGGCCGCGATGGAAGATCCTGATGCGCCCGAGGTCTCTCTTCGGATGACGGTATCGATCTCAGAGCTTGGGGTGGTGACCGGGGTCCGGATTGAGGACGACAACTATAGGCACCTCGATGAACAATTCTACAAAGCAACATTGCTCTGGCAGTTCATGCCTGCAGTGGGCCAGAACGGAGAGACCCACAATGCGAACGCGATATTGCCGGTCCGGATGAAACTTAAGGAGGCACTCCTTTCACCGCCCGGTTAAAGGGTTTTCGATGAACCTGCTGGATCTGATTGACCGCGATATTCCTGCGCAGGTCTGGACGGAAGGTGGCAAGATCCCCTGGAACAAACCGGGGTTCCGTCACGATATCTTCGACCTGGAAGGCGATATGCCGGTAGCCCGGTCCGTTGGCCTGATCGAGGGGGGCAGTCGTTTCGTAAGGCGGATTCCGGTAGTGGATCAATTCGATCATGACCGGTGAGTCCGGCGACTTCAGACGCCCACTAGCGCGCATCGACCCGATCCAGTCCGACCCCCTTGGAAATCCACTTGCCCGACAGATCGGACTCATCTTCGACTGCGTATCCAAAAAAATCGAAGAAGCGAGTGGCTCTTTCGAGGTCATGGACGACGAGTTTCAGGTGGTCGAGTTTCATGAGCGATCACCCGAGGGTTCAGGATCTGGATTTGGAATGGGCTGGCCATATACCGGCCTCAACCGTGGTTGCCCCCTAAGCCCGATCATATAGGCGATGACGCCGAGCGAGGAGATCGCGGCCATGATTTGGTACATGGAGATGTATCCACTGTGTTCGGCCAGGTAACCGGTGAGGATGGCGCCGACGAAGACACCGCCCATGCGGGTCGTGCTGAGCAGGGCCTGGGCGGTTGCACGGTTTTCAGGGGCTACGTTTCTCGATACGTAAAGGACGCTGGCTACATCATATCCGGCAAAAGTGAAAAGGTGCAGAGGTTGGGCTGCAAAAAGCCACCAGTAATTCGGAGCCATGGAAATGATCAGGAGACGGATCGGATGGCCCGCAAAGGCCAGCCACAGCACCCGGCGTACCCCGAACCGATCGACGATGCGACCCATCAAGGGCAGGGCGGCCAGGGCGATGATGCCGTTGGACCCGGCGAGGAACCCAATGGTCACCTGCTCGGCCCCCAGGGTGCGGGCATAGATGGCGAAAAAACCGAACATCGAGGGCATGGCCATCCCAATGAAGAAATTCGCGGTCAGGAACGAAACCAACGACCGACTCCATTCGATGGAAATACGTTTCCGCTCGGATCGTTTTTGGGAAGTTGAATCCGGCTCGGAGGCGATGGTCACACCCGCTGCCAGAAGAAAGATCGAGGCCAGCCAGAAGGTCTCACGAATATTGCCCACCAGCAGGGGCAGCAGCAGGGTCCCCACCACGAAGCCGGCGGATCCATACTGGCGGTATCGGGCGTAGCTCCTGCCCTGGCCTGAACTGCTGAGCCGTGAAACGGCCAGGGCGGGCATCAGGGAAAAGGCCATGGGGATGGTCAGACCACGGAAGGCCACGTTGAGCGAGAAACCGAGCGGGCTTTCACAGAAGGGCAGAAGAGACAGCCCGAGCGCCCCGCAGACAAAGCCCGTGGCGACGAGTTTCTCTTCTCCAGTCCTGCGATCGGCCAGTCGCGCCCAGAGCAGGCCGAAAACGGTGGCCATGGCCGTGCCCAGGCCGCCAATCAGGCCGATCATGGTTTCGCCAATGCCCTGTTCCTTCATGAACACGCCTTCAAAAGTCGAAACGACACCAAGAACCGCAAACTGGGCAAAACAGGCACCGCGCAATCGCCAATTGGAGGAGGGTTCCATTGGCGCCAGATTGACCATAGCCGAGGGAAGATCGAGTGCGGAAATTCTCCGGACCCGATCCGAAGGTGGTTATCTCGAAACTCTCCTTCCCGTGACGGGCGGGAATCGACTGGGATGTCATCCCGATCCCCCAACACCCCTGTTATGGAGGATGCCATCAGCAAGAACCTGCTTCTGGTCGAGTCGCCCGAGGGTCGCCTGCCCATACTCTGGGAGCGGCAGGTGGGTCCCTGGAATCCTATGGTGGTCGGTTGGTTCCCATTCTCGACCTGCTATTTCCTGATCGAACTTGATCGAGGCATGACTCACGGGTGGGGAGTCTCAGGGCGTTGGCTCCACCGTGTTCTGTTTCGATATGATCGTATCCGTGTGAGTCGATGTCTTCCCTTACAATCCGGCAGCAATGGCCAAGCGCTCTGCTATCCAGACCGCGTCACGCTTCTCTTTCAGGCCTCCCCCAGCGTGGTATCTCTTGCCTTCGCTGGTATGCACAACGATGCGATAATACTGGGTCTTGCCCGACCGGGTCCCCAATACGGCCTTCACCCCGGTAATCGTACCCGGAGCGGCATGGCGGGTCACGATGGGCACCAGAAGGCGGTGGCGAATGGTGATCGCTCCCTCCGACGCATCGATTCGGACCCCGTGGAAAAGCGCCGAGACCAACCCGATAATCAGGAAGGTAACAAACAAGCCCCAGATGATCGGAAAGAGCAGCGGGGCGTGCATTCTGATCATAAAGATCATGATACCGGTCCAGATGATCGTGAAGATCAGGAGCCCGAAGATCATGCCCGGATTGCGGGCCGGCTTGAAGGTGATGTTGACTCCGAAGGGTGCTTCATGGATGCGGACCCCACGGACCGTTGGTGCCGTGCCCGCATCGAGTGTCGCCTGGTGTGCCGCCAGGGGATCGTGCACCCGCGTCTCGGGCCCGGATTCCTTCGTATCGAAAACCGGAACCTCGAAAGATTCGCTGAAGTCGACCCCCGGCAGGTTTGCCGTAGCCTCGATACGCCAGATAACAGCGGGGTTCCCTTCCAGGGTATCAGGCTGTCCCCTGGGCAGGTGGAAGAAGACCGGAAGGCTTGTTCCATCCTGGTCGAAGGTGATCACCTGCCTGGGTGCCACCCGTTTCTCTTCCCACAGAAGTTTTTCATGAGTGCTCCGGTTCTTGCCGGAGCCGGAAGTCGTGCGCTTGATGCAGGCCATGCGCAGGTCGATCTGCTGGATGGTGGACACCATCGAGGGGATTCGCAATCGGGCGGCAAAGTGTCCGCCGTTACGGGCAGGCCGGGTTTCCAGGTGAAGTTCCGAGCGTCCGAATCGTTTCCATTGCAGAGTGGCTCGGATGGCGGCAATCAGGACACCTATCCCGACCAGGGGAAAGAGCAGCCCGATAAGAATGGCTTTGTTGCCTTTTTCCCACTCGGATCGAAATACGAAGAAGAGGGGGGATGAGATCGCGTTCCAGACCACGGCAAAGACCCAGAGAGCGATCATGCCAGCCCGACCTCGGGAACGCGCCACACCCTTGGCCCAGTCCTCGCGGGCAAGCCAGGGGCTTTCCTTATGCTCGGTCGCCTGGGTGGCTTTGATCTTGCCTTGACGGTAGCCGGTTACGATCAGAGCGAGGAACCCTGAAGAGAAGGCCAGGAAAACCAGGGCGAATCCCGCCATGGGCCAGCCTTCAGCCGGTTCACCGGACATAACCTTGCTCAGGCCCATGATGAGGAATGAGCCTCCAACCAGAAAGAAAGGGGTCAGGAAAACACTAAGGAAAATCAAAGACCCCTTGGTCATTGAACCGCTTCCAGTTCGATGACCGCGGCCGAATTGTGTACTTATGCTCCAGGCTGCCATCTATCCTTCGTATTTCGACGGTAACACCATGGGCTGAAATGATCCAGTGGGCGTCCCAAGAAGTTTCTTCCCCTTCTGCGAGGGCTGTAAATGCGCCAACAGAGTGCGTATTTACAATCCCCTGTACCCTGTAGTGGTCGCTCTCTGTTGCGACCAAGGATTTACTGTAGTGGTCGCACTCTGTTGCGTCCAAAGATTCATTGATCGAACGGAAAAGCCGCAGAACGGGAACGAAGTTTCCCTCATGAGCGAAGAGGTCTTGTTTCTCAGCGGGGGATGGATGCTTGGGTCAGCTGATCTTGTCGATCTGCTCAAGAATCTTTTCCCAGCTGTTGCAGAAAACGACTTCCGGGCCGTGGTCGGGTCGATCGACTCGGCCGTCCTGAAGCAGGATCCTGGTCAGACCCGGGTTCTCGGATTCCGTGAGATGCCTGACATCGTCATCGATGAGGACGCTCGCACCGATTTCGGCGCAGATGGCATCCTTCGTGCTACCCACTGATGAGTGGAAAGCCTCGATGCAATCAAGGGCGCTATTGAGCTCAAGCCATTCCCGAGCGAAGGGGATACGGGATTCGGGCCGGGCCGTGACGACGTGCAGGGTTGCCATTTTCGAAAGCAAACGGAGGGCGTCGAGCGCTCCGGCGACCTCTTCGGCCCGCAGAGTGCCTTCGCGCCCGTAGACGGAGTCTCCCATGGGTTTGTGAACCTCGGCCCCCACGATGGGTTCGCATTCGGTATAGCTGCATTGCCAGGAGGGGATCACCAAACCCAAGTTTTCCTGAATCCAGGCTGACTTGAGCTTGTTGGCGTCCCCGATCGTGCCGTCAAAGTCGATTGCGATAACCATAGTTTATTAGAGGCTGTCTATTTGCTCCAGAGTCGGTCCACGTTGCACGGATTTTCACCCAGGAGGCGAGTTTTCAACATGGAAAAGTAGGTCTTGCTCGCCCCCTCACGCACCTCACCGAGGCCGACCAGGCCCATATTGGTATAGATCTTGAGCAGGGCGCAGGGCATGGAGGCCCGACGATCTCGGCGAAGCGCAGATCCGTGATGCGAAGGTCCGACGGGCTTGAGGCCGTCCTGACCCTATCAAGTGAGGGGTCAGTTTCGGGATTGTTCATCATAGACGGGTCTCCTCGTCACGGTTTGGGCTTTCTTTGGGCTGAGTGGAGTTGAGAAAGAGTAGGGCCGTGCCTGAGGCATAGCTGTTTCGGGTAACCCATTGGATACCGTGCGGTGGGGCAATTGTATTCCAGACCACCGCTCAGCGAATCCGTTGTATTGATAGAACGAAAGGCAGGGCTGGCAGTTTTTTTCTCCTTCTTCGACGAAACCAACCTTGTTTTCCTGGGACCAGCTCAGCGGGAGCTTCGCCCTCCAGATTTGGGCTTCGGGTTGCACCAGTTGGAGGGCGAGCCTCCCGGCGAGCTTATTTATGAGACGGGACGCCTAGTGGACTGACACGGGTCATTTGAAGGGTCTGGGCCCGTATCTGGAAGCTGAGTGTGACGCTGTACGCCTCGATGAGCTGTAGGGGCGAGGCTTGCC
>QNAI01000238.1 GCA_003641745.1 Verrucomicrobiota bacterium
CCTGGCAGAGCAATGCGTTCTTCGAGCCGCCGCCGACGATGAGTATTCGATTGAACTTCCGTCCGGTCATGTTCTCAAAACTGCGAACGGCGTTGGCGTGTCCCGCACCCAGGGATTCGAAGATCAGCCGGGCATAACCGGGCAGGTCCTTGGGCGGCCGGATCTTTTTCTTCTTCAGCTGCCGGTCGATCACCGCTTTCATTGATTTCGGATTGAAGAGCGCCGGGTCCTTCAGGTTGATCAGGGTGCGAGGGGCGGGTGCCTGGGCCGCGGCGCGGATAAGGCGATTCCACTCAACATTTGTTTTCGGACGGGCTGTGAAAGCGGGCAGTATCTGTTCCAGCAACCACAGGCCCGGGATGGTCTTCAAGGGGCGGTATCGTCCGCTGCCCAGGCGTTCATTGCAGACCACCTCCTTGAGCGCCCGGGGACCCAGGACCGGTTCGTCGGACTCGAATCCCATCAGGGACCAGGTGCCACTGCTGATGAAGAAGTCCGAACCGTCCTCGGCGGCCGGCATCGCATCATAAGCACACGAGGTGTCGTGCCCCGGCACCAGGATTACCTGGACGTCCCTGAGTTCGGGCACGGTACGCACCGGGCCGAGTCTGGCCGGCGAGAGCCTTGGTTCTGAGAACCAATGCGGGGGGATCTGGAAATAGTTGAGGGCCGATCTCGACATGGCTGTGCTTCGGACATCGAGCAGTTGGGAGGTGCTCGCGACCGAGATCTCGTTTTCCATCTTCCCGGACAGCAGGAAGTTGAAATAGTCGGGCAGCCAGAGGCAGCGGTCAGCCATGTCGGAAAGGTCGGGGAAGCTGATCAGGAGTTCCTGTAGCTGGAGGCTGGTATTGTAGGAAAGATTCGGGATGCCGGTCCATCCGTAGACCTCGGACAGGCCGGTCCTGGCCAGTTCCTTGTGGAGGTGGTTGGTGCGGGTGTCGCGATAGGCGTGGGACGGAAAAACCAGGCGCCCCTTCTCATTCACGAGAACGACATCGACCCCCCAGACGTCGATCCCGCAGGAGGCCAATTTCGGCGCTTCCAGCTTGGCCTTCTTCAGCCCTGTCACGATTTCGGCCTGTAAACCGGGAAGGTTCCAGTAATGGTGCCCGGCGAGTTCCTCAAACTGGTTTGAGAAGCGGTGGACCTCCTTCAACTCAAGGCCCCTGCGATTGTAGGTGCCGAGGATGACCCGGCCGCTCGTTGCGCCAAGATCGACGGCTGCGACGTAAATGGTTGCCATTATTGGATGGGGACTGGGATTGGTGGTGGAATCGTTCTTTCGATGTGAGAATCGCGGCGGAGCAGAGGCAAGAAAATTGGGCAGTCGCTAAAAGGGGTCAGGCCGTTGTTTGTTGATGTTTTGACACCAAAACATCAACAAACAACGGCCTGACCCCTTCGAAGTCCCCGAAACGGATTGCCAGTCAGGTGCTTCCCGATTGTCTAAGGTTATGCATGTTTCCAGCACGCGTCCAGCGGGTCGGCGGGTCTTGTTTATGGCCACTTGCCTGTGCGACGCCTTTTACGATGACGCTGCACGGGCATCGGTCGAGGTCCTCGAATACCTGGGATGTGAGGTGATTTTCCCCGGAGGCCAGACCTGTTGCGGACAACCGGCCTTTAATGGGGGTGATTGGAAATCGTCGCGGAGGGTGGTGCGGCATTGCGCGAAGGTATTTGCCGGCGACCTGCCCGTAATCGTGCCTTCCGGCTCTTGTGCGGCGATGATCCTGCACGGTGCCGGACTCGCATTCGAAAACGAACCGGATCGGGAGGCGATCGCCGACCTGGCGGGACGGACCTGGGAGGTAATGGATTTCATCGTCAACGGGCTCGGTATCGAGTCGTGGCCGGGGGCCTACCCGAAACGGGTGGCTTTTCATCGCTCGTGTCACACCCGAGGGACTGACAGTGGTCCCTCTGCGGTCCAATTGCTGGAATCGATCGACGGTCTTGATCTGGTGCCATTTGGCGAAAGCGAGCAATGCTGCGGCTTTGGGGGCACCTTTTCGGTCTCATTTCCCAATGTCTCCGAGGCGATGGGTGACCTGAAGCTCGATCACATCCTTGAGGTCGGGCCCGAAGTTCTTGCCGCCGTCGACATGGGCTGCGTCCTGCACCTGGCAGGGCTCGCTCAACGCAAGAACCGGTTGATTCCCATGATGCATGCCGCACAGATTCTAAAAGACGCGGTGGTTGGTGATACCGGTGTGTGGCCGGAGAGAAGGGAGTTGGCGTCGTTATGAAAAGACAACCGATCGATACCTACGTTGCACGCCTGGATGCCGAGGTCCGGACTGCGGTTCATGACAATAGCGCGGCCGGGACGGAAAAACGCCACGATGTAATCTGGGCGGACTACGATGATCCGGATCGCCTGCGACGAACGGCGGGCGCGATAAAACAACACACTCTGGAGAACCTGGACACCTATCTGCCAGAGGTGGAAAAACGGCTCCAGGAAAACGGTACTCATGTGCATTGGGCCTCGGATGGTGATACGGCCAATCAAGCCGTTCTGGACATCCTGGGGAAGGCCGGACTCAAGAAACTGGTCAAGGCAAAGAGCATGGTGAGCGAGGAGACCGGGCTTGGGGAGTTCCTCGGCGAGAACGGGATCGAGTGCGTGGAGACCGACCTCGGTGAATTCATAGTGCAGATCGACGGCGACCACCCCAGTCATATCGTAAAGCCGATCATCCACAAGAATCGCCGACAGATTGCGACCAGTTTTGAGCGCGCAGGACTTGGTGACTATAATGACGATCCGGAAGTGATCACGCGAAGAGCGCGGGTCCATATGCGGCGGCAGTATCTCGAGGCCGGAGCCGGATTGACCGGCGCCAATTTTCTGGTTGCCGAGTCAGGTCGCATCGTGGTTGTGACCAACGAAGGCAATTCGCGGTTTTGCCTGGCGCCCAGCCGGGT
This sequence comes from Verrucomicrobiota bacterium, assembly GCA_003641745.1. GTDB lineage: Bacteria > Verrucomicrobiota > Verrucomicrobiia > Opitutales > Opitutaceae > B12-G4. The sequence goes on from QNAI01000238.1 coordinate 2,935, forward strand.
GCATATCGCGATGGTCGGGATCGAGAAGATCATCCCCCGCGAGCGCGACCTGAGCCTCTTTCTCAATCTTCTGGGCCGGTCGGCCACGGGCCAGCGGTTGACCGTCTATACCGAATTCATCAGTGGTCCGCGTGGGCAGGGCCAGCCGGATGGGCCGGAGGAGATGCACGTCATACTCCTGGACAATCGCAGGTCGGAGGTTCTGGCGTCCAATTGTCGGGAGATTCTCAGGTGCATACGCTGCGGCGCCTGCCTCAATGTCTGCCCGGTCTACCGGCAAGCCAGTGGTCACGCCTACCGGAGCGTTTATCCCGGACCGGTGGGCGCGGTGCTGTCGCCACTTCTGTCGGGAGAGTTCAGAGAACGGGCCGACCTTCCCAAGGCGTCCAGCCTCTGCGGCGCCTGCAATGAGGTCTGCCCGGTCGACATACCCATCCCGGATCTCCTGCTGAGGTTGCGGGATCGAGCCAAGGTCGAGGGCATCCCGAGCCCCGGCGTCCCCCCCATGGGTGCTTGGGCGGTGTTGGCCACCCAGCCGCTGGTCTGGCGTTCGGCCCTCGTCGCCGGGCGGATGATCAATATCGTGCCCAGATCATTGATACCGGTACCCGCTTTCCAGGCCTGGCAGGGAAAGAAGGACCTGCCGACCTGGCGTGGAGGAAAGTTTCGCAGCTGGATGAAACAGCGTCGGGAGAGAAAGGAGAAAAACTGATGTCAGGCGACAGAGAAGAAATACTCAAACGGGTCGGAGAGGCGTTGGCACCATTGCCTGAACGATCACCGTATCCGCATTACGACACCGATCTGACCGTGACCTTCAAGGACGGGAGCGTTGATCCCTGGGTGCGGTTCAAGTCCATGTTTGCGGCCGTCAACGGGCGTGTTTTCGAATCGGTATCCGAGTTGGGGCATTGGCTTCTGGAGTCCGGCCACACCCATGGATGCTGCGATCCCGACCTTGTCGATCGACTGCGAACGGCCTTCCCGGAAGGTCTTGCCATGGAGACCGGGTTCGATCGGGCGCGGATCGACGACTACGCGTTCGGGATCACCCGGGCCCGGGGGGCCATCGCGGAATCCGGAACCTTGGTCCTGGATGACCGGACGACCTGGCAGCGACTTGCCGCCCTCGCGCCCTGGGTGCATGTCGCGGTATTGAGTCGTTCCGATCTCTGGCGCGACATCCCGACCGCAGTGGACAATCTCGACGACGATCCCAACGTCATCTGGGTCACCGGTCCCTCCAAGACCGCCGATGTCGAAGGCATCCTGATCGAAGGTGTCCACGGTCCCGGCGAGCAGGTCTGCCTGCTGATCGATTGAGTCCCGATCGCGCCAGCGCGATCGGGACGGAGATGGAAGATCCGGCTACTCAGAGATACGCCGGACCGTTCACTCTTCTCCTGTCTCTCAGAACTCCGCGCTTCCGGGCGTGCGGGCAAAGGGGATCACGTCACGGATATTCGAGACCCCGGTCACGAACATCAGCATCCGTTCGAATCCGAGTCCGAATCCGCTGTGGGGCACCGTCCCGTAACGCCGAAGATCGGTGTACCAGGCGTAGTCCGCTTCGTCCAGGTCGTGCCGTTTCATGTTCGCCTTCAGCACATCGAGTCGTTCCTCACGCTGGCTGCCACCGACGATCTCACCGATACCCGGAACGAGCACGTCCATCGCGGTCACCGTTTTGCCATCGTCGTTGAGCCGCATATAGAACGGTTTGATCTCCTTCGGGTAATTGTAGAGCGTGACCGGACTCTTGAAGTGCTTCTCGGTCAGAAAGCGCTCGTGCTCGGACTGGAGGTTTGCCCCGTAGGCGACTGGATACTGGAACTTCTCGCCCGATTGCTCGAGGATCGATACCGCGTCCGTATAGGAGAGTCGGACGAAGGGGCGCTTGAGCACGAAATCGAGCCGTTCGATCAGACCCTTGTCCACGAAGCGAGCGAAGAAGTTGAGGTCGTCGGCACAGTGCTCGCGCACGTCCGCGATCAGAAACTTCACGATCGATTCGGCCAGGTCCATATTGCCGTCGAGATTACAGAATGCCATCTCCGGTTCGACCATCCAGAACTCGCTGGCATGACGCGATGTATTCGAATCTTCAGCACGGAATGTCGGACCGAAGGTATAGACATTCGACAGGGCGCAGGCGAAGACTTCGGCTTCGAGCTGGCCGCTGACCGTGAGGTAGGTCGGTTTCTCGAAGAAATCCCGGCTGTAGTCGACCTTGCCCTCGTCATCCCGTGGAGGTTTGGCCGGATCGAGGGTGGACACCCGGAAGAGTTCCCCCGCCCCCTCACAGTCGCTCGCCGTGATGATCGGCGTATGCACGCAGATGAAATCGCGATCCTGGAAGAAATTGTGAATGGCGTAGGCCAACCGGTTTCGAACCCGGAAGACTGCTCCGAACAGGTTGGTCCGAGGGCGAAGGTGAGCAATTTCCCTGAGAAACTCCCGGGAGTGACCCTTTTTCTGGAGCGGGTAGGAGGGGTCGGCGGTTCCGACCAGCTTCAGTTCACCGGCGGACAGTTCCCAGGTCTGTCCTTTGCCTTGGGAAGCGACCAGTTTTCCGGTCACTTCAACCGCCGCACCGGTCGTGATCTGTTCGATCTCGTCGTAACCCGGAATTCCGGAATCGGCGATCACCTGCAGGCCCTTGAGTGATGAGCCGTCGTTCAGCTCGATAAAGGAAAAGGTCTTCGCGTCGCGCCGGGTACGGACCCAGCCCCGAATGGTCACCTCATCCATCGGGCCATCGCTGGCGAGGGCGGCTTTTACCGTAAGAATCATCACGTTTCCTCGTTCACTACCGGGTTGGTCAGGCTGCCAATTCCCTCGATTTCGATAGTCACCGTATCCCCGGCCTTCAGCCAGACCGGCGGTTTGCGGGCAAATCCGACCCCGTGGGGTGTTCCGGTCAGGATGACGCTGCCGGGGGCAAGCGTTCGGCTGCCGCTGAGGAATTCGATCAGGGTGGGCACGTCGAAAACCATATCGGAGGTGGTCCAGTCCTGCATGGTCTCGCCGTTCAGGATGGTCCTGATCTTCAGGTCATTGGGTGCGGTCAGCTCATCAGCCGTCACCAGGACCGGTCCCATCGGACAGAAGGTGTCAAATCC
>QNAI01000239.1 GCA_003641745.1 Verrucomicrobiota bacterium
CAACCAGGTAAATGATCCTGTCATCGACCAGGATCATTCGGCCCCGATAATCGCCGGCCTCGTCAATCAGGTAGCCCGCGATCCGGGTATCCAGGCTGTCAAAGAGCCGATCGCGATCCCCCGTCGTGATGTCACACCGGAAGAGACCTTTTTCCAGGTTCCGGAACTCGCCCGGAGCGAGCCGACGCTGAGTGAAATACCCGTTCACCACAATATGCTTCGGGTCGTTCTTCAGTGGATTGAGGATCCCGGCCATCGATCCGTTGAAGTCATCAGACTCCGATGACTCGGCGATACGGATGATCTTTTTCCCCTTGAGGTCGGTGGCACCGATAAAGAACGACTCGTTGCCGCCCACATCAGCCATAAACACCAGGCGGTCATTGCCCTTCCAGAAAAAGGACATGAGGTTCTCATCCGTTCCCCGCACGACCAGGTTGGCTTCCTGGGTTTCTCGATCGATATAACCCAGGGCCATCTTCTGATCCACCGGGACCAGAAAGGCGATCTTGCTGCCGTCTGGCGACAGCTGGGGCCGGGCAATCGCCGCGGGCTGGAAAAACGTATCCAGAGGCAACTTTTCCCGGGCGTGCGATGGGGTGACCAGCAACCCGGCCAGCAGCACACCTGCAACCGGAGTCAAAAACGAACAGACACGATGAATCTTCATGCTCCTCCTACCATAGTGATCGCTTTTGGTTCGGCAAATACTGATGCGATCAGACCACAAAAAAAGGCGCCCCAGTAAAACCGGGACGCCCGCTTGATTGCTTATCGATTCCTCAATCTAGAACTTCAGGCCGAGTCCGAGCGACATGACCATGCCGCGGGAGTCATAGAGGAATCCCGGATACCCGGTCGAGTTGCCGGCGTAGCCATTGGCATACGGGGGCTCCACATCGAAGAGATTCCGAACCTTGAGCCAGACCTCAGCACCGGCGAGCCATTCCTGGCTCTCCACCCAGCTGAGACCGTAGAGGTCATAGGAGAGGTAGAGGTCGGTGATGATGGTCGAGGCCACTTCGCGTTCAATCACGTTGAAGTCTGAATCATAGTAATAATCCAGGAATCCGTCGGTGTAACGCGGGGTGATGGTCAGGAGGAAGCCCTTGAACTTCCAGCCCAAGCTGAGGGAAGCCTTCCACTCGAGGTAGCCGTTATTCGACTCGTAGGAGGTCGCTTCACCGATCTGGTTCACCCCGTCGAAGTTGTACTTCGTGAAGTAGGAACCCCCGAGATCGAAGTTGAAGATACCCCAGTTGTCGGTGGGCAGGACATAGCCGACGGAGATATCCCAACCCTCGACCTCGAACTCATTGATGTTCTGGAAGGCACGACCGATGAGTACGATATCGTTGGTGGCCGGATCGAATTCAACGAAGGTAGCCGGCATCGGGTTGCCTGACTCCCACGCATCGATCACTTCATCAGCGTCCGGCAGGTTGACATAGCCCTCGCGGGTAATCTTCCACATATCCACTCCAAAGGACCATCCCTTCAGGTAGCGCCATTCCGGGGTCCAGACCATACCTATCTTGGTGGATGTCGTATCCTCACCCGTGAGGAAGGGATTACCGAGCCGGAGGATCGGGACTTCCTGCTGCACTTCGTCCGTGCGCGGGTTGTAGATGTTTTGCAGGGCCTGAGTCGGACCACCGAAGAGCTCATAGAGTGACGGCTCGCGGTAACCCTCACCCCAGGACGCCCGAAAGGCGAGCTGCTCAAAGGGGAGATAACGACCGGAGATTTTCGGGCTCCAAGTGCTGCGCTGGCTGGTCCGGTAATCCTCGTAGCGGATCGAGGCCTCGATGCTGGCGGCATAGGCGAACGGGATGTCCATGTCCGGATTGGTCAAAGGCAGACGAATACTGCCGTAGGTGGAGGCAATGTCGCGGCTGGCGTTGGTGCCGCTGCCCTTGGGCGAACTGCCGATGGTGTCACCATTGCGATTGATCGTGTCCGGAGACTCGGTCAGACCCTCTGTACGGTAGTCAAACCCGAGCGCCGCACCGAGCTGACCGGTCGGGAGCTCAAAGAGATTACCCGAGGACAGATCGAACCAGAAGTCACTGAGACTGGTAGTCGATCTGTCGTGCAACTGGACCTTGGCGAAATCGACCACGGCGAAGTTGCTCTCGATCGGGTTCTTATAGTAACCGAACGGATTGTAAGCCGGGAGGCCGGCGAACTGGCCACCTTCCTGGAAGATCGGGTCATTCTGATTCAGGATCCGATTGAAGAGGGAGGCGGAAACCAGGGTATCATCTGTGGTGGTCACCATACCGCTGTTGCGATAACCGGTGTCGTAGTTGATCCTGTCCCAGAGCCGACCGCGCAGGCCGACGTCGAAGAGCGTGGCCACATTCGAGGTGCGGAAGATCCGATTGCCGAACTCCGCCGTGCGGAAACTCGAGCCACCTGAAATATCCTCGTTGAACGGATTCCAGGGATTGTAGGCACCGAGGGGCGCCATACGGTTCGTCATTGTACTCTGTTCGCGGATCGAGGACGACTGACCGACCGTGGTGTTGGCCGGGATGCCCGCTTCCGTGACCGTCAACCAGACTCGCTCGTTTACCGGAGGCAGGGGCGCTTCGGAATTGATTCCGGGATCATCATCGAGCACGACCCAGGGAGTCGGGTTCGGGGTGCGGGACGGGATAATCAGCTGGGTGGCACCGGGACGGAAGAAACCACCGGTCGCGGTCGGCGCGAGCTCATTCACAGAATCAGCCCGGGTATAACCGAAACCGCCGTAGAGCTGCACGTTCTGGGCTATCTCATGATCAAAATTGATCATGCCCGATGTCCGCTTGGATTCCGGGAAGGAACCCGAGGTCTCATTGTAGTTGTAGCGGGAAGCCACACCGAAACCGACATTGTCACCCAGGCCATTGCGAATCAGGTAATCATTGGCCCCGAGGGTTCCGTTATTGCTGGCGTTCATGTTACCCGGCAGCGGGCTCAGGTCGTCGGCATTGGCTGCGCCGGTGGTCACGTTGATCAGGCCGGTATTCAGGATACCGGTGCCGTCCTCGTTCCACTGAACCGTGGTGTCAAAGGTCGCGCCGCCATCACCGATCGGGAAACTGGAACCAGAGTCCACTCCGGCACCTCGGACCAGTGTGGTATCAAAACCCTGGCCACGGGCTTCGGCCACCACCTGGCGGCGAATACCGGAGAGATTGATCGCACTGGCATTGCCGGACAGGAAAGGGGGCACCAGGGAATACTCGCGGTCCTTGTTGAAAATAGCGGTATTGTCGAAATAGGACAGCACGGCCGTGACATTGGTCTTCTCATTGCCCACCCCAATCGCAATCGACATGGCGGTCTCTTCGTAGTCACCAGCTCGGGAAAAGCCCTTTTCAAATCTGGTGGTCACGCCACGCAGGTTGGTCTTCAGCTTGATATTGACCACACCCGCGACCGCATCCGCACCATAAATGGCGGTGCCGCCGTCACGCAGGATCTCAACCGAATTGACGGCCTCAAGCGGAATCGTGTTCAGATCGACAAAGGAGGATGTGCCACCCGCACCGATCGGATAGGGAGCAACCCGACGGCCGTTGATCAGCACCAGGGTGGCTTCCGGACCCAGACCGCGCAGAGACACGGAGGAGGCGGCGGGAGTGAAACCAGTGGCGTTGTTCGAGATCGGAATGGCACCGCCATTCGTCACGTTCAACTTCTGGAGAAGATCGCCCAGGCTGATCGCCGGCATCTCGGTCAGGGTTTTAGAGTCCACAATCGTAACCGGGATGGCCTTGGCCTCACCTGCGATCTCAGTCATCGGGATATGGGACCCCGTGATCACGAATTCTTCCAGCTTTACCGTCTCTTCTTCAGTTACTCCTTCCTGGACTGCAATCGGAGTCTCCTGGGCAACCATGGGCGAATACGCCAGGATGCCGGATGCAACGATCGCGAGTACACGCGAAGAGAATACTGCACGCAGTAATCTTGTGTTCATAGCTAATGTTATAAGGTATTGATGTTAATCGGGATAGTCAGTCCCGAGTCTAGTTCTCGAACCTCTCTAGAAAGCATTTGAAATGCCGAGAGGCAAGATCCCTCTTCACATATCTGTTACATACTAGTGGTGTCCGCCAAACAGATTGGTACTTATGGCCGTGGAGTTTTTCCGGAGTTCAAGGCGCAGGAAAGGAGCGAATCCGTAGATTCGTGACTGACGAGCAACGCAGAAATCGGGTAAAAGACCATGTTTGTTCATATGTTCTGTCTCCTTCCACTTTCTTTACTCCGTCTGTCTCAATGTTGTCGCTCCCATAAGTTACAATATGTGCGGCGGCCACCACTAGACTACTGATATATAACAGCTTATATCTTCTATAAGACATAGTTATACCCTAAGATAGGCGACCATTCCCGTAGACGACTATGGACTCGGTTTTCCGTACATAGGCAGACGCTCTTCACGCGGCGGAGGCCCACCGACTCAAAGCCCAGAGGAGGTGAAAAACCCTATCGACCGAATATCCGAAAAACCACCATACCAACCGGCGACCAGAAGGACTCGTTTTCCAGGAGCACAGCTGGAACCTCACCCCTTCATTCCGGGATGCCCACTAGCTCGCTGCTTGCCATGCGAGTTCGAGCAACAGACTCTTCGCCCATTATGACAGATCCAAGCCCGACCGAAAAGTGGCTGCGAATCGGAGTCGATGGTGGCGCCTCCAAGACAGACCTCATCCTGACCGACGCCGAAGGCCGGATCCTGATCGAAAAAACTGGTCCCGGCTGCAGCCCCAGTCACCTGGGCCAAGATGGGGCCCGCGTACTCATCTCCCGCCAACTCCGGGACCTGATCACAGGTCGACCCGGCATCCGCGCCAGGATCACCCACACTCTTCTCTTCATGGCGGGGGATCCGGCTTTCTGGCGCGACTACGCGGTCAACCTTGAGGGGTACGGGCGGGTCGAGGCCGACCTCGACTCAGTCCCCGCCCTCCAACTGGCATGCGGGAACGGTCCGGGGCTCGCCATCCACGGCGGTACCGGTTCGTTCGTGGCAGCGCGCGAACCCGATGGTCGCCATCACTATGCAGGGGGATTGGGCTGGAGGATCGGCGACCCGGGCAGTGCCCATGACCTCGGGGTCCGGGCCGCCCGACGAACCCTGATGGAAATGGACGGATGGAGTGCTCCCAGCCCGGTGGGGACCTCAGTGAACGAGACCATAGGAAAATCCACCCGGCGCGACCTGTTGGAGCGTCTCTACACCGCCAATGACCCGAGCTCCCTTCTGGCCGGACTGGCCCCGGCGATAAGCAGACTGGCCGAAGAGGGCTGCAGGGAAGCGGCCACGATCATGGCAGAATCGCTTCAACCCCTGGTCGACCTGGCCCACAGGGTGGCCGGGCAACTCGCTCTTCCCCCCGGTTTTGCCTGTGGCCTGAGCGGCAGGCTTTTCAGCAATCCGGTGGCCGTCCGTATCGTCACCGATCAACTGAACCGGGCGGGCCTCGACTGCCGGATCAGCCGCATAACCGAAGAACCGATCGAAGGCGTCCGCCAGATCCTGGCCGGCTGGAAAAGTTGACCGTTCAGGTGGCAGGCGGCTCCGTCGACTCCGCCTGGCGGATCAGCTTCTTGACTGCCCGCACAAAGGTCTTCGCCCCACCCTACATATAGCTCAGGCGGCCGATCTCTTCGTTGTGGGGGGAGACGATCACGATGGTCGGGTAACCACTGACCTCAAAGCGTTCATCCAACTGCGCGTTCTGGACCTGAACGGGCTCGGGCAGCTCCGTCTTCATGGGAAAATCCACTTCGACCAGGATCAGGGACTCCGCCGCGTAGTCGAGAAAGGCATCCTGCACAAAGACCTCGTCCCTCAGGCGATGGCACCAAAGACACCAATCGGAGCCGGTGAAATTCAGCAGCAGGTAGCGGCCGTCGGTCCGGGCCTTTTCCAGGACCATCTTTACTTTTTCCGGCTGCTGCCTGGCCTTTTGCACATAACTGGCCCTTCCGAAATCCACCAGCATTCTTTCCGTGCCCGCGGAGACAAGGCTAA
>QNAI01000240.1 GCA_003641745.1 Verrucomicrobiota bacterium
CTGCTTGGCTATGGGCAACAGGCGTTCAAATTCGCCCCGCATGGCAGCCTCGCCCCGGTTCATGACCATTTTGTCAAAGTGACCGATGCAGCGGAACCGGGGGTGCTTCTCTCGGATGGTCTTCAGGTCGACTCCGGCCTGGCGTTCAAGGGGCAGGATCGTGTCGATCCCGGCCTTTTCAAACCAGGGGATGGCTTTGGAGATATCGCCGTCCGAATCTACCACGGGGATGATCCCGCGCTTCTTGAGCGCCGGGACAACCATTTCATAGTAGGGCAGCATGAACTGGTCGAAAAGTTCTTCCGAGAGCATGGGGCCGTTGTTATAGCTCATGTCCTCGGCAAAGGTCATGAAATCAGGGGTGCAGATTTCGCAGAGACGATCGATGACCCTCAGCATGAACTCTGCGTTTTCCAGGTTCATGCGCTGCATGAGCTCCGGTTCGTCGTAAAAGGCGAAAAGGTGGTTTTCGATACCGAAGAGGGTCCGGGGGTACCAGAAGAACCCGTCCACCGTGAACCAGAGGACCGAGTCCCCCTTTCTCTGCTCCGCGCCCCATTGGGTCCAGAGGTCGGGGTCGATCGGCCAGGTCGGGTTGATCTGGTACAGGGAGGGGCGCAGTTTCTCATACTTCTCCTCGAAGCTGCCCGGACCGGTGAGGAGTCCGGCCCCGTAGGTCTCCTCCTTGGGCGCCTCCCAATGGACGGAGCGAAACCAGCTCTGCTTGTAGTTCTCGAGCCCGAAATGATCCTGGATCAGGTAGCGGTCGGTCAGGTCCGGGGAAAGTCCCTCACTGTGCCAGCGATCGAGGGTCTCAGTCCACCAACTGGCCCATTCAACCATGGGCAGCCGGTCCACCGGTTCGAAGTTCATAATGGCGTGGAATCGTTCGCGATGAGTCATGATGAGTAACCGGCAAGTATGGAGAGATTGGTTCACTGATAGAAGGCTGAAGTTGTCGGATAGAAGGATTTTGCTCAATCCGGGACGGGCGATTCAACCGACCCGCCGGGGACGCCCACGCGTGAGGGGTTGGCATGGAGGGACCCATTGCACTTGCACTCGTTTCCAAATTTCCATAGATCAACAGTTTTTCCGGACCATGGATACACCTTCGAAAAACGGTTCCTACCTCGTGATTGCGGCCTGCCTGTTGGCCGTGATCAGTCTGATACTCGGCGTGATCAGCCTGCGGAGCATCTCCGCCATGAAGGCAAATACGGGCGATTCGGCCGCCCGGCTCGATGCGATCGAGACCTCTTCGCGCAAGGCGGCGACTGAAGCGGAAAAAGCCGTCAGCAGGCTGGCGACCATCAGTACGGACACCCAGCGCGCTTTTGACAATGTGGGCAAGGAATTGGCCACGCTGCGCACCAACGTCAATCGGGTGACGATCGAATCTAAAGATCTGGCCGAGAAGTTGGCTTCACCGACCACTCGTTCGTCCTCGAGCTCGAGGACATCGACCGCGACCACCGCACCTCCGCCCACGTCAGGTGCAACCGCTTCGACCCCGGCGGCCAGCAGCCGGCCCCCTGAGTTGAGCCCGGAAGGCACTTACACCATCAAATCCGGTGACACTTTTGCCCGGCTCTCCGGGCGTTTCGGAGTCTCGGTGCAGGCGATTGAGCAGGCCAATCCGGGAGTCGATCCTCGTCGCCTTGGCATCGGTCAGGCCATCAATATCCCGACCAGCCCCTGATCGCATCGCGCATGGGCCGGTTCCGGATGGGACGGTGCCATCCGCGGTTGATTTTACCGGACCACCCTGAGCCCGGACCGGCTGCATTCCAATGCCAGCCTTCAGCCGGACCCCATTGACACATGGCGCGTGATATGAAGAAGCACGATGACGTTCATCCGGCGGCTTGGGAGACGCTTTCCCGAACCGAAGAGGCGGCCTGCCGGGTCTTTTCCGTGATTCGAAAGCGATGTCGCCACCCGGTGAAAAACCTTGAGGCGGATTTCTACGTGCTGGAATCGGCTGACTGGGTGAATGCGGTGGCCGTGACTCCGGATGGCCGGATGATCCTGGTCGAGCAGTTCCGTTATGGGACGGAGGCACTGTCTCTCGAGGTGACCGGTGGCGTGATGGACCTGGGTGAGGATCCAATCGAGGCCGCGGAGCGGGAATTGAGCGAGGAGACCGGTTTCGTGGGCAAACGGGCGCGCCTGCTGGGGTCGGTCCGGCCCAATCCGGCGATTCAATCCAACCAATGCCATATCGTACTGATCGAAGGAGCGGAGCGACTGGGGCCGACTGAATGGGATGAAAACGAGGAGCTTGCTTTGTATCTGCCCACGGTGGAGGAGGCTTACGAGATGGTTTATTCCGGCCGGATCACCCATGCACTGACCCTGAATGCCCTCCTTCTCTATATGCCGGTCTGGAAGGCAGATCGCGGAGCGATTTGACACGAAGCCTCTACTTCATTTCGTGATGAACTGACCGTGGGACTTTCAAAACATAAGCGTTTTGCCAATACCGACCTGGATTTTGACGGGCCGGAGGATGCGGTCATCCCGGACCCCCTGGAGCAGGAAGTGCGCACCATATACCGGCGCAGTCCCTATTATGTGCGGCGGTTCCCCATCGAACAGAAGCCCCTGCAATGGGCGGGTTTCCAGGAAATCCCGGTTCTGACCAAGCAGGACATTGTCGAAGACGGGCATTGCGCCTTCTTTCAAGACTGCGATGAGGTGGATCGGGCGGTTCAGGCCCAGGATCTTGAGTCGGAAACCACATCCGGCACGACGGCGGCCCCCATGACCGTGATCATGGAAAGCGGGTGGTGGGATGCCCAGACCCGCCGGGCCTATGAGGCCCATCCCCTGCTCAAGCCCTATGCTGTGGGAGGGGTTCGACGAGCAGTGCTCGCTCCGGTCAACTGCTCGAGCAATCTCTGCCCCTACGAGGACTTTCCCTTTCCCAATCGCTATTTCGAGGGTACCATATACCTGAATCTGTCGAGTGATCCGTTCTGCTTCAGTGAAGCGGAATGGGATCGGATCGGGATGGAGTTGCAGGCCGTGAAGCCGGAACTCCTGGAGGGCGAACCCACCTACCTTTCACTGCTGGCCCGGGCAATGACCTTGCGCGGGATCGAGGTTCCGAGCCTGAAGGCTGTCATCCTCACTTACGGTAAAGCCAGCCGGGTGCACGGGCTCCGAATCGCCCGCGCCTTTCCTGTTCCCCAGATCGATCTCTACGGCTCGACCGAGGCGGGTTATCTCTTCATCGGTGACGCCTTCGCGGACAATTCGCAGGCCATCGATGCCAATGCATTTATCGAGTTGGAGCCGTTTCGTGAGGATCTGCCGAATGTGTATTCGGTCATCGCCACGACCCGGGGCCGCAAGGCCATGCCCTTGCTTCGCTATCGCACCGGAGATGTGGTGGAAAGCCGACCGGATGGTTACCGCCTGCTCGGGCGTGAACTTGATCTGCTCTTCCGTGGTGATGGGGAGGTGGTCACGGCCCCGATGATCGATTCCGCCATACCCGCCGATTTCGAGTGTTGGCACTATTGCCTGTCCCGGGCCTCCGATCAACGGTGGAATTTTGAATTCGTTGCGGAGCACAATGCCCCGGTGGGCCTCGACCGGGCTCTGGCCGATATCCTGGGTGGTGATGTGCGGGTAAACGTCTATCGTAGACGGTTGATTCGTCCGTCAGCCAGCGGGAAATTCACCCTGGTCAAGGGCTAGTGGGACGCCCCCTGGTGGAACCACAGGGCTGAATTGGAGGATACTTGGTGCCTATTGTGGGGGCGTGCCTTGGCGCGCCTGAATAACTCGGCACGCGGGAGGGCGTGGCAAGCCTCGCCCCTACAGTTCAATCCTCCGGGTCGAGGCGCAAAGCCTCACCCTAAACGACCCTTCAAATCACGCGTGACGCTCCACTAGTGGGCGAACTTCCTTTGAGGGTTTTTCGGGAGGGGAGGGCCGCTTGCAGGGATGTTCGCCTCGGAGCTTAACTATTTCTACTTACGAAAGTTAGCGAAGCTTATAGGCAAAGATTATGATTTGACCGCTAAGCTTTATTCTTATGCAGTTCTTTCAACTGCCTCATACACTCTGGGAAACTTCTTTTGTCCGGCGTGTCAGGGCGGAGAATTCTCACCTTTTCAACCGTCGATGAACTTACTCACCGCTCTTTTTGGAACCTCAATCGGGAAGAAAGTGGTTATGGCCATCACCGGGGTCGTGCTGATCGGTTTCGTGACAGGTCATCTGGTTGGCAATATGCAGATTTTTGCGCCACCGGAGAAGATCAATCACTATGCCCACTTCTTGGAGAGCCTGGGTAGTGGCCTCTGGCTCATACGCGGCTTCCTGCTGCTGACGGTGGTTCTGCATATCTGGACCGCCGTTGTGCTCACGCTTGAGGACCGCGCTGCCCGCCCGGAGAAATATGGGGCCAATAACACGATCCAGGCGAGTTACGCCTCGCGCACCATGCGCTGGAGCGGATTCATCGTGTTGGCGTTTCTTCTCTTTCATCTGGCCCATTTCACTGCGAGGGTGACCCACCCGGAGTTCAATGACATGATGGCTCCGTTGTCCGACGGCACCATGGTCAGGGACGTTTATTCCATGATGGTCCTCGGGTTTTCCAATCCGCTTGTAACCGGATTCTACATCTTTTCCATAGGCCTGCTCAGCCTGCATCTGAGTCACGGAATCAGCAGCCTCTTCCAATCACTTGGTCTCAGGACCGAGGCTTGGGGCTGGTTCCTGGAGAAGCTGGCCCTTATTTTCGCCTGGGTCTACTTCTTGGGCAACGCCGCCATCCCCCTTTACTGTATGTTTGTCCTCAAGGACAAGGTCCTCTGACCAGGCAACGCAATCGACAAGAGTATCGATGAACTTAGAATCCAAGATTCCTTCCGGTCCAGTCGGCGCCAAGTGGGACAACCACATGATCGAGAGCCAGCTGGTCAGTCCTGCCAATAAGCGCAAGTACGAGATCATCGTGGTGGGCGCAGGTCTGGCTGGGAGTGCGGCCGCCGCAACCATGGCTGAGCTGGGCTACAGGGTGAAGTGCTTTGTCTTCCACGACAGCCCGCGTCGGGCCCACAGCATCGCGGCCCAGGGCGGCATCAATGCGGCCAAGAATTATCAGAACGACGGAGACAGCGTCTACCGACTCTTCTACGATACGATCAAGGGTGGTGATTTCCGTTCCCGGGAGGCCAATGTTCATAGGCTGTCCCAGGTGAGCGTGAACATCATTGACCAATGCGTGGCCCAGGGCGTGCCTTTTGCCCGGGAGTATGGCGGCTTGCTGGCCAATCGTTCATTTGGAGGCGCCCAGGTTTCACGAACTTTCTATGCCCGGGGGCAGACCGGTCAGCAATTGCTTCTTGGGGCCTATTCCGCTCTGTCCCGGCAGATCGGTCTGGGCGCAGTGGAGATGCACACCCATGCGGAGATGCTCGAGCTGGTGGTGGTCGACGGCCACGCCAAGGGCATTATCGTTCGCAATCTGCAGACCGGAGAGTTGTCCCGGCATTCGGCCGACGCGGTGGTACTCGCCACCGGAGGTTACGGGAATGTCTTCAACCTCTCCACCTATGCCCGCGGCTCCAACGCCACGGCGGCCTGGCGGGCCTACAAGAAAGGTGCCTGCTTCGCCAATCCCTGCTTCACTCAGATCCACCCGACCTGTATTCCGGTCACTGGAGACTACCAATCGAAGCTGACCCTGATGTCCGAGTCTCTGCGTAATGACGGACGGATCTGGGTACCGAAGGCAGTGGGGGAGAAGCGGGCGCCCAATGACATCCCCGAGGACGAGCGCGACTATTACCTGGAGCGGATGTATCCTGCATTCGGCAATCTGGCCCCCCGCGACATCTCATCACGTGCGGCCAAGCGGGTCTGCGACGAGGGCCGGGGTGTCGGTGACACCGGACTGGGGGTTTACCTCGACTTTTCCGATGCCATCCGGCGTCTGGGTGAAGGTGAGATCCGCGAGCGTTACGGCAATCTCTTCGACATGTA
>QNAI01000241.1 GCA_003641745.1 Verrucomicrobiota bacterium
CAGACCCTCCAGTTCAAGGATGTCTTCTACGATCTCTTCGGCATGAACACCGCGTTCGGGGCCTTGCGGTTCGTCTCGACCGAGAAGATCGTCGTCTCGGCCCGCTCTTTCAATCAGACTGGTTCCGATGCTGCGGAAAGCCAAGGCCAGTTCATAGCTGCCCTGCCGCCGTCGTTCGCAATTGTCCAGGGCGAGATGACCTCGATCACCGGAGTTTCCCAACCGGCCGATGGAACGTTCCGTTCCAACATCGCGCTGATCGAAGCCGGAGGTGGAAACGTTGTCGCCCGTTTGCGGGTGCTCAACGGTCTGGGGGTAGAGTTGGCTTCCAAAGACTACAGCCTGGGTCCCTATCAGCCGATGCAGGTCAACCTGTCGCAGCTGGGTTCCGGGCTGATGGTCGATGGAGGCCGCGTCGAGGTTGCTGTGCTGTCCGGCGCCGGATCTGTACTGGCCTTGGGTTCGATGGTCGGCAACGGCACGATCTCCCAGGATCCCTCGACCCTGGAGATGGAGTTCGAAATGGCGGCAGCGGGGGGCGACGGGGACATTACCGCGGTTCACGCCGGCGAAGGTCTGGAGGGCGGAGGAACATCAGGTGATGTGACGCTTTCCATCGCCGACAACGGGGTGACGGCGCCCAAGATCTTGAACAATGCGATCCGGACAGGGAAGATCCAGGACGGCGCCGTGACGGCGCCGAAGATCGGCGTCGTCAACAACCCCTCGGACGGCGATGCGCTGGTCTTCACCAATGCCGGGCTCCAGTGGCAGGAAGTCAGCGGCGCCGGCGGGGGGGACATCACCGCCGTCAACGCAGGAGAAGGGTTGACAGGGGGCGGTACAACGGGAGACGTCACGTTAAGTCTTGCCAACGGTGGGGTAAGCCAGGCGAAACTCTCCGCGGCCGGTGGAAGCAACGGCCAGGTTCTGGGGACCGACGGCAGCAATCTCGTCTGGCAGGACGGTGGTGCAGGAGGCGAGGGGGATATCACGGCCGTGACGGCAGGTTCCGGATTGAGTGGAGGCGGGAGCTCGGGAGATGTGACTCTTGCCATCGCCGACGGAGGCGTGGATTCTCCGAAGCTGGCGGCTAACTCGGTTTCCTCCGCAAAGATTCAAGCCGGCGCCATTCAAACTTCCCACATCCAGCTTCATGCGGTCGGCATGGGCGAACTCGAAGGTCCGGGAGGAACGAACGGCCAGATCCTGGGCACCGACGGGACCAATCTCTTGTGGATCGATAACGAAACGGGCCTGATAGTTCCCATGGACTCGGGATTGGAATACAACAGTAACGTACCCATCATATCACTGGGGAATATGGGACCCGGCGGTGGGATCCAGGGGGTCGGCAGTGGCGCTGGCTTTGGTATCAGAGGGGCAACCGACAGCGGTCCCGGAGTACTTGGATACAGTGGAAGCGGCACCGGTGTGAAAGGTGAATCGACCAGCAGCATTGGTGTTTCGGGTTCCAGCAGCACCAATACCGGAGTCTTCGGGACCAGCACATCCGGTGCCGGCGTCCACGGGATTAGCACGAATGACATCGCCGTTGTGGGAAACAGTACCAACAGCCATGGTGTCAAAGGCACATCGGGTGGTTCTGGGCAGTCTGGCGTGGTTGGGGTGAACACCAACGCTGGCGGGTATGGCGTGTACGGACAGAATACGGGCGACAACAGCTTCGGTTTTCTGGGCGGTGACCCGCACGGGGGCGCTGGAGTGGGCGCCTATGGAAGCGCAAATACCGGAAATGGTACCGGGGTGTGGGGGGAAGCCAATAACGGAAGCAATGCCTGGGGAGTTTATGGGAATAGCACAAGTGGTTGGGCCGGGTATTTCTCCGGAAACGTCAATGTCACCGGGACTCTCTCCAAAAGCGGCGGCAGCTTCAAGATCGACCATCCCCTCGATCCGGAGAACAAGTACCTCTCCCACTCCTTCGTCGAGTCGCCGGACATGATGAATATCTACAACGGCAACGTCCGGACCGACGAGGAAGGGTATGCGGTTATTGAGTTGCCCGAGTACTTCGAGGCACTCAACCGTGATTTCCGTTACCAGTTGACGGTGATCGGGCAGTTTGCGCAGGCGATCGTCGCCGAGGAGATCGTCGATCGGCACTTCGTCATCCGGACCAACCTCAGCATGGTCAAGGTCTCCTGGCAGGTGACCGGCATCCGGCACGATCCCTGGGCGGACGCCCACCGGATTCCCGTCGTCGAAGACAAGCCGGCCGAAGAGCAGGGCACCTATTTGGTTCCCGATGTCTACGACCAACCGGAAAGTATGAGCCTCGTGGCCCGCGTCAAAGGGGAGGCCAGCATCGACTGACAGCCGGACAGGGAATGAGCCTTTCTTCCACCCATTCGCCGCCATCTTCGGGCCGGAGTCAGGGTGAGGGAAAAGGGGCGATCGAACGATAGAGAGTCTGAAAGAACGACCCTCATGGGGTTGAAGCTCAACGACGGAGGTCAGCTGATGAGAGTTTTCGGGAATCGATTGAGCCAGGGCGCCACATTGTGGCCGGTTCCATTTCTGTCCCTGATGAAAGGACGGTCTTGAGATGTCACGGCGAATCTTCAGCATTGTTTCGGTCATGTGTCTGGTGTTCCTGGCGACCTCGCCCTGTGCGGCCCAGTGGGTATGGCAGAACCCCCTGCCGCAGGGAAATCCTCTTTCAGCCATCTGGGGCTCGGACTGGGCGGATGTCTTTGCCGTCGGAGCGTCTGGGACGATTCTCCGTGGTGATGGCTTTGAATGGTCTGCAATGGATTCGGGCACCTGTGGTTGGCTGGACGGGGTCTGGGGAACGGCGAGCAACGATGTCTTCGCTGTCGGGACCACGGGAACAATCTTGCATTTTGACGGTACGTCATGGTCTGCGATGGTTTCCGGTACGACGGAGAACCTCGATGGTATCTGGGGCACGGCGGCTAACAATGTATACGCGGTTGGTAATGCTGGAGTGATTCTCCATTTTGACGGGGTCTCCTGGTCTGCCATGACCTCTGGCGTTACCGAAAGCCTCTTTGCGATTTGGGGTTCGTCGGGGAACGATATCTTCGTCGTTGGGGAGGAACACGAAGGTTTAGGTGGGGCGTATTCAGGAACGATCCTTCACTATGACGGGACGTCGTGGTCTGCTTTGGACTCGGGCATTGAGGGGGATTGGGGCGAATGTGATCTCTATGATGTATGGGGAACGGCGGGCAACGACGTCTTCGTGGTCGGACCAACCTATTTCAGCTGGGACCTCAACGTCTTGGATTACCGCGGGAGAATCCTGCACTATGACGGGACGACATGGTCCGCCATGGACTCCGGCATCGATGCAGAACTTTCCGATGTTTGGGGCGCAGCGGGCGACGATGTCTACGCCGTCGGGGAGCACGGGGCATTCTTACAGTATGACGGCACAATCTGGTCGACTTTAGACCCCGGTCTCACTCATTATCTCGCTGCCGTGTGGGGTTCGGCGGGCAACGACGTCTATGCCGTCGGGCAGTATGGGACGATCCTCAACTACTTTAATTCGGCCTGGCTCCCGATGTACTCAAGCATCACCGTCGCCCCCTTGAAGGCGACCTGGGGAACGGCCGGTGACAATGTCTATGCCGTCGGGGCGAACGGGGCATTCCTGCAGTACGACGGTGCGACCTGGTCGGGGTTGAGTTCGGGAGTCACCGAGACGCTCCAGGCTGTTTGGGGCGCCTCGAGTGACGATGTCTTCGCGGTGGGAAGTGGGGGGGCGATCGTCAATTACTTCAATTCCGGATGGTTCCCGGTGTCCTCGGGAACGACCGAGGATCTCTGTGGCATCTGGGGCTCGAGTACGTCGAGTATCTTTGCCGTTGGGGCAAACGGTACGATTCTGCATTCTTCCGACGATGGTCAGAATTGGTCTGTGATGTCTTCCGGTACGCAGGAATACCTTAATGGTGTCTGGGGAAGTGGATCCAATGACATCATCGCCGTAGGGAACAACGGAACGATCCTGCACTATGACGGTTCCTCATGGTCTCCAATGAGTTCCGGTACACAGAGACACCTTGATGCGGTATGGGGAAGCGCTCCCAACGATGTCTTTGCCGTTGGACAGGAGGCAACGATCCTGCATTTCGACGGCCTGACCTGGTCTTTGATGAATTCCGGTGGTGCCTGGTGGGAATACCTTCTTGACGTGTGGGGCTCGGCGAGTGACGACGTGTTCGCCGTCGGGTTGGACACGGCGATCCGGCATTTCGACGGTACATCGTGGTCGCTGATGGCAGCCGGCTCCTCGTCTTACCTGACGGGCGTATGGGGTATGACGGGGGACGACATCTTTGCCGTCGGGAATGCAGGAGCGATCCTCCACTACACGATCCCGCCGTTTTTTACCGACGGTTTCGAAACCGGCGATCTCTCCGGATGGAGCGCTGCGGTCCCTTGATATGAGATCCCTGATTCTATAGGATTCTATAGGGGACACTACTCTTCTCCATCGGCCTGGTTGTCGGTTCTGTCCGAGTCCTCAAATTACAGGAAATTACAGAAATTACAGGGGACACTGCCCAGCTCTGGAATTACAGGGGACACTGCCCAGCTCTTGCCATTCTGGGTGTTTCCCGATAGGGTTGAAGACGAACCCGTCCACGCTGCCAATGAAGGAGGATCGAATGCCTCGCTTTGGCAGATTGAAATACACCGAGACCGACGCGTGGTATCACCTTTACAGCCGAGTAGCGGCTTATAAGGGTGAGTATCCACTGTCTGAGGCCGTCCCGATGCGGCGGCTGATTCAAACCATCGAGCACTTTTCCGCCATCTACTTCTGCGAGGTGGCAGCCCTTTGTGTGATGGGAAGCCACTACCATCTGGTGGTCAAATTCGATGTCCTGCAGGATGTCAGCCGCGAGGAACTCCGCGCCAGGACCCGCCTGATGTATCCAAGCCGAGCCTCTCAGGCTGAGATCGACCTGTGGTCGGAGGAAGACTGGGAACATTATCAAAGGCGCCTCTTTGACGTCTCCGAATACATGCGGAATGTCCAATCGGCCTTTGCCCGATGGTACAACCACACCTATCAGAGAAGAGGACGTTTTTGGGCCGATCGTTTCAAGTCGACCTACCTCGAAGACAAACGAGCCGTGCTGGATTGCATGCTTTATGTTGAACTCAACCCGGTCAGAGCAGGTCTTGTCGAAAGACCGGAAGAATGGCAGGGATCGTCGATCTATCTCCGTGAATTGGGCAAGGATTCGTGGTTGGCGCCGTTGAATCAGTTCATCGCTCAATCGACTCAGAAGAAGGCACTTCGGGAGTATCGAGAACTGTTGTACTACCGCGGCGCCGTACCGACCAAGCCCGGTCAGGCCGCCATTTCCCAGAAGGCTCTCGAGCACGAGATCGCCCGGGGATTCGAGACCAGCGGATATTACCGTAAGCGCCTGGGCTACTTCGTAGACGGATTGGCCATCGGCACCGAGAGCTTTATCCGGGATCAACTGGCCCGAATGCGAGAAGAGGGACGGTACCTGAGGAGGAAGCACCCGATTCCGCAGTTGGGAGGCATTCATCTTTCGCTGCGAGAGCAGCGGAGCACGGCGGTGATCTTCTGACCGTCGTCCCGCTCTGATAATTCAACTTTTTCACACCTGCACTTGGTTGAGGTCTGCCCGGCCGATCGATCTCAGCCCCAAAGAATGATCCGGCTGCATGATTTTCGGCCTTCGATGAATCCACCGGGCAACCTAGGCCCGCTCGGGCCTTCAATTCCAGAAAAACCTGCCCTTTGGCAATCCCCTTCCGGAAGAACACTGTCCCTTGTAATTCTGTTCCGGAAGAACACTGTCCCTTGTAATTGGAAGAACACTGTCCCTTGTAATTCGGGTTGGTCGGAAACATCCTCTTTGCCGATGATTTCGAGAGCGGTGACACTTCCCTCTGGTGAGAAGGTCGGGTTAAAACCGGATGAGGATTTTGTCACAGTCTATCGATATACCACTGACAGG
>QNAI01000242.1 GCA_003641745.1 Verrucomicrobiota bacterium
AGGTTGAGTGAAACGAAATCCCGATGCAGATCGGGGCTGTAGGTTGAGTGAAACGAAATCCCGATGCAGATCGGGGCTGTAGGTTGAGTGAAACGAAATCCCGATGCAGATCGGGGCTGTAGGCTGTAGGCTGTAGGCTGTAGGCTGTAGGCTGTAGGAGAGGGTTTATCCCTCGATTCGAGGAGCAACCTCATTTTTTAGGGATATTGTTCCGTGCGTTGGGACGGTTATCTGTAGGGGCGTGCCTTGCCTGCCACGGCGTAGCGGAGCGTAGACGGGTGTGCGCCCTTTCTTTCGGAAGTCGTAGGGCGCACGCAAGGCACGCCCCTACAAGGCTGACCTCTGCCGTCTGACCTCTTCCCCCTCTTCCTTACCCGCTTGATCTCCGTCGCAACGCGATATCCGTCTTTTTCTTCAAAGCTTTCCCGGTCAGCGAGGCATTGCAGGCGATGACGTCTTCGACTGTTCCCGCAACCACGAGGTCGCCGCCGGCGCTGCCGCCACCCGGTCCGAGATCGATGACCCAGTCGCCCAGGCCGATCACATCGAGATGGTGCTCGATGACCACGATGGTGTTCCCGGCGTCGCGCAACTTGAAGAGCAGGTCCATCAGATTCTGGACGTCGACCCAATGCAGGCCCGTCGTCGGCTCGTCCAGAACGTAAAGCGTCTGGCCTTGTTCCCGCTTGCTCAACTCCAGTGAGAGCTTGATCCGCTGGGCTTCCCCTCCGCTGAGGGTGTTGGCCGGTTGCCCCAATTGCAGGTAACCCAGCCCCACCGCTTCCAGGGTATCGAGCTTGTCGACCACCCTTGGGATATTCCTGAACAGGTCGCGTGCCTCCGACACCGTCATGTCCAGAACGTCGGCGATGGTGCGACCGGCAAACCGAACCTCCAGGGTCTCTCGATTGTAGCGCCGGCCATGACAGCTGGGACACTCCGCATAGGCGTCGCTCATGAACATCATGTCCAGTTTGATGACACCGTCCCCCTGGCAACGCTCGCACCGGCCGCCCCTCATATTGAAACTGAACCGGCTTGGTTTGTAGCCTCTGACCTTGGCCAGCGGACATTTGGCAAAAAGCCCCCGGAGTTGATCGAAAAGCTTGACGTAGGTCGCCGGATTTGAGCGCGGCGAGCGGCCGATCGGTTCCTGGTTCACCTGTACGGTCTTCTCGAAATATTCGAGACCCTCGATCCCCTTGTGCACCCCTGGGATTGACTTGGCCCGATTCAGCTTTCTGGCGGCCGCCGTGGCCAGAATGTCATTGACCAGCGTGCTCTTCCCGGACCCGGAAACACCGCTCACACAGGTCAGCCGGCCGACCGGAAAACTCACGTCGATTCCGCGAAGGTTGTGCTGCGCAGCACTCCGGACGGTCAGCCAGCGGCTATCAGGAACGAGGCGTCTGGCATCGCGCTGGACGGTTCGTTCACCGCTCAGAAACGGTCCCGTCCTTGACTTGTCGGCCGGTAGAGCCGCGCAATCCGCCGGTGTGCCCTGAAAGAGGATGGCACCCCCCGACGCCCCTGCACCCGGCCCCAGTTCGATCAGTTCATCGGCTGCGTTCATTGTCTCCTCGTCATGCTCCACCACGAGCACGGTATTGCCGCGATCGCGAAGAGCCAACAGGGTCCGCAGAAGGTTCGCATTGTCGTGCGGGTGCAGCCCGATACTCGGTTCGTCCAGAACATAGATTACCCCGATCAGGCCCATCCCGAGTTGGGTGGCCAGGCGGACCCGCTGCGATTCACCGCCACTGAGCGTTGCGTAATGTCGATCCAGGGTCAGGTAATCGAGGCCGACCTGCTCCAGGAAATGGATACGCCTTGAAATACCATCGAGGACTTCCTCACGAGCCGCAGCTTCGCCGCCCAATTCTCGACAGCCCCGAAGGAATTGCCCGGCCGTCCCGATATCCATGGCGAAAAAATCCGAGATCGAGGTCCCGTTGATCAGAACCGAAGTGCTGCGGGGAGTCAGGCGCTTTCCATGACAGGTCGGACAATCCAGGGAGAGTTGAAAAGTGGACAGCCGGGCCCGATAACCGTCGCTGCGGGTCTCCGTCCGGGCCTTGTCCAGAATCGCGATGACGCCTTCGAACCTGACGGCCTCCGGAGCCGCCTTTCGCCCACGCTTCAATCGAAAACTGAAGACACGCTCGCCGGTTCCGTTGAGTATGGCTTCCCGGGTTTCCCCCGGCAGTTCCGCCCAGGGGCAATTTGGATCAAACGGCAGTTGCTCCGCCAATTGCTTGAGCAGCGAGCTGTACCTGATGATTATATTGCGTCCGCCTATCCGCAACGGTTTGAGAGCACCGCCCCGCACCGACTTGGAGGTGTCCGGCACGACAAGGCTTTCATCGAACTGGCGCCGGCGTCCAAGACCGCCGCAAGTCGGGCAGGCCCCCTCCGTGGTATTGAACGAAAATTGACGGGGTGAAAGCGGCTCAAAAACGTCGCCGCAAACCGAACAGGCGAGGTTGCGGCTCAAGGGGATCTCCTCCCATCTTTCAGGCTCGCGCTGGATCAGGACAGCGGCCCGGTCACTCCCCTCACGAAACGCCAGCTCCAACGAATCGGCTATCCGGCTCTTTTGGTCGGGTGCCAGAACCAGGCGGTCGATGACCAGGTCGACCTGAATGGGCGTTGCCCCGGACGGAATCAGCTTCGGCTCATCGATATTCAGGATCCGGCCGTCGATCCGCAGCCGCTGGAAGCCTCTTTGTCTGAGTCCATCTATCTCATCCCGCAGAACCGATGGCTTGGCGTGCATCCATGGAGCCAGCAGGACGGCGCGGGTTCCCGAGGTCTCGGACAGCAATCGCTCGACCGCACTGTCCAGGGTCTGCTGCTCCACCTTCGCCCCATCCTTCGGACAATGAATCTCCCCTTCCAATACCCAGAGCAGGCGGGCGTAGTCGGCGATCTCGGTGACGGTGGAGATCGTGCTTCGCGGGTTGGCCCCGGCGGTTCGCTGTTCGATGGCCAGGACCGGCGAGAGTCCATGGATGAAGTCAACGTCCGGTCGCTTCAATTGCTCCAGGGCCTGCCTCGCCTGGGTTGACAGGCTCTCCATGTATTTCCGATAGCCCTCCGCATAGATGGTATCGAAAGCGAGGGAAGATTTCCCGGAACCGCTCACTCCGGTTATGACGACGAGCTTTCCCCGGGGAATTCGCACCTCCAGGTTGCGCAGGTTGTGCACCCGCGCGCCCTTTACATGAATCTCGCTTATCTGGTCAGGCATGGAAAACACCAGAGGATCGGCGTACCTTGCTCCCGTAGCAATTTGATATTCGCTTTGGAGACGAACTGAGGCAGAGACTGTCTGAAAATGAGTTGGACAGGATTAACAGGATTAACGGGACCCTATGGGATTCCAGAACTTGTCTAGTTATCAGCCTGAGCATCCTGTAGATCCTGTCTGAAAATTCCCTTCAATATCTCCAACATTTCATGTCCGATCGCCTGACCCGACAAATACAATTCATCCTCGAGATGGACAAATTGAAGCAGATTCTCAGGCAGTCCCTGAAGATCACCGACCGTCAACGCGAGAATGACGCCGAGCATTCCTGGCACCTGTCTCTCATGGTCCTGGTGCTGGCGGAACATGCCAATGCGCCCGACCTGGATGTCCTGAGGGTTCTCGGCATGGTCATCGTTCACGATCTGGTCGAGATAGACGCCGGTGACACCTTCGCCTATGATGAGGTGGGCATGATCGACAAGCCGGAGCGGGAACAGAAAGCGGCGGACCGGATTTTCGGGATGCTCCCGCCGGATCAGGAAGGGCATTTCAGAGAGCTCTGGGACGAGTTTGAAGAACGAGTCACCCCGGAAGCCCGATTTGCCGCAGCCCTGGACCGACTGCAGCCGATCCTGCTCAACGTGAATACCGACGGTCACGCCTGGAAGCACCACGGGATCCGTCACGATCAGGTCCTCGACCGCAACCAGCACATCGCCGAAGGGAGTCAATCCATCTGGGAATTCGCCAAACTGGAGATCCAGGGAGCAGTCGACCGGGGACACCTCCTGACCTCGAAGGAAACGAAGAGTTAAGAGTCAGGCGGCCCGAAAACATCCTGAAAAGGGGTCAGACCTGAATGGCACTAAGTTAAGCACCGGTCTGGGAATTTTCGACGAAAAACAGCCGACGGGGTCATTGCTCACTATCTTGCATGCCAATGCGAGATATGTGCTTTGACCCCCTCGAAGCCAAGCTGACCGTTATTCATCCTGACCCCTTCTGCTCCATATGGGGGTGATCATGGTTGACGTGCAAGTCGCGGATCCCCGATCTTAACCGTGAGTCCCTCAGTCAATAATTCTCCGCAATGAAAAAGAAAACCCACGATAATTCCGCCGACACGCTGGCCCTTCTGGGCGGCAAACCCGTCGGCCGGGTCCAGTCGCCGCCCTTTCCGCAGTTCAGCGCCCGTGCCAAGCGACGGGTGGTTGAGTTACTCGACACCGGTCACACGGTCGGTCTGGGCAAGCACGACAAAATCATCCGGGAGGCCGAGGATGCCATCAGCCGTTACCACGGGGGCCTTTATTGCCTCGGGACCAGCTCAGGCCATGGAGCACTGCAGATGGCTCTGGCCGGACTTGAGATCGGGCCGGGCGACGAAGTCATCACGACCCCGTTCACCTGGGGTGCGTCGATCTCCTGCATTCTTCATCAGGGCGCCATCCCCATCTTTGCAGACATTGATCGGAAGACCGGCCTCATCGATCCCAATTCGATCGAAGCCGTCATAACAAAAAGGACCCGGGCCATTCTCGCCGTCCATATTTTCGGGCAGCCGGCCCCCATGAGCCGGATCATGAAAATCGCGGCAAAGCATGGCCTGGTCGTGGTCGAGGATGGCAGCCAGGCCCACGGTGCCACCATCGGCGGACGCATGGTTGGCGGTTTCGGCCACGCGGCGGGGTTCTCCTGCATGGGAGGCAAGCTCCTCGCCACCACGGAGGCCGGTTACATGGTCACCCCGGACGAAGATGTCTACTGGAAGGCCTGTCTTCTTTCCCAGCACATGGGGCGCTCGCCGGACGCCGGTTTCCCGGACCGGCTGCGTCCCTACGTGGATTCGCTTGTCTACACCTATCGCCTGAATCCGGTCAACGCGGTGTTGCTGACCGAGCAGCTGAAGAAACTGGACCGCGAAATCGAGGCGCGCCGGACGAACGTGGACTCGCTTCGTGAAAACCTTTCCGATTCCCCGTTTCTTTCAATTCCGATCTATCCGAAGACGGTCCGTCCTTCCTTCCACCTGCTGACCATGAGCTTCAACGCCCGCAGGGCCGGGATTTCCCGTGATACCTATATTGCCGCACTCAAGGCCGAGGGATTGCCGGTGTTTTCCTACGTTCCGGCCCCGATCCCCGACTGGCACCGGCTCCACTGGAAGGGATACCAGGGGCCGCGTATCCTCTGGATGGATGCGCTCAAGCGGAATGGCATCGACTACACAAAGTCGGAAGTGCCCAACTGCCGCTACAAGATCGCCCATTCCGTTGAGATGGGCTTCAACTTCACCCGTCCGGCACCCAGGCTGATGGAGCGGGCCGGGGAAATCGTCCGCAAGGTGGACCACGCCATCCGCGACCTCCGCGCATGGGAGGCGGGGAGGCAGTAGGATTTGGGATTTAGGATTTAGGATTTAGGAGGAAATCGTGTCGGTTTCAGTGGAAGACAAGACAAACCACCGCCGCAACTGTGTCGCATATTCAAGCTCTGGTTGGAGATTCAAATGCGCTCGCAACAGCAGACTGCTCAGGTAGGGCGTGGCCGCCGGACCCTCTCTGAATATTATATAGAAACAAACCGTAGTGCACTACGTATTGTTGAATTTTGGATACAGACCATCCCTTCATAGTGGTTCAGTCGCCCGTTCCCCAACTTCATCATTCTTCATTCATAACTCATAAT
>QNAI01000243.1 GCA_003641745.1 Verrucomicrobiota bacterium
CAGAGCGATGACGCCGAACATGATCAGGTTTCCGACAATGGCTGTGTAATACAGATCGAAGGGCGGCAACGGCACCAGGTCCTGTTTGCCGAGAATGATGTAGGCGGTGTAGCCGACGGTTGCCGCGATCCCGATTCCGGCCGCCCGACCATCTCCCCACACGGTGAAAAAGCCGAAGAAGAACAGTCCGAGGATGCCACCGCCGAAAACCGCTCCGAGCATCGACGAAACATCCTGCAGGGTCTTGGTGTCGGTATAGGCGAGTAGAATAGCCAGGCAAACCATGACAAGGGCGGCGATGCCGCAGATGACCCGAGCCACGTTCAGATAGTGTTGCTCGTTCCGCTCAGGTCGAATTCTGGCACGGTAGAGATCGGTCACGAACACCGCGGAAATCGCGTTCATGGAGGAGTCGAGCGAGGACATTGCCGCGGCGATGGCCGCCGCTATGATAATACCCGCGACCCCCGGCGGCAGATAGTTCATGACAAAGTAAGGCAGGATGCCCTCGGGCTTATCCGCGCCGGTGAGCATCGCCGTCGCGGGGCCGGTGGGATTGAACTTGAAGAACACATAGAGGGCGGTTCCGAGAAACATGAAGAACGCCCAGATGGGCAACCGGCTCAATACGCTCCACCAAACCGCTTTTCGGGCTTCCGTCTCACTGGCGGCCGAGCAGTAGCGCTGAACGACGGTCTGATCCGACGCGAATTCCTGCAGCCACCAGGTCAGTCCAAGAATCAGCATCATGAGACCCGTCTTCTCCGACAGGGCCCAGCCCCAGCCGATCGGAACCAGTTCGGCGCCCCGGAGTTCCGAGAAGCTCAGTTTGCCGTCCGCGGAGGCAACGCTCACAATCTCAGACAGTCCTCCGGGTATCCTCGCAACGATGGCTACGAAAACAGCCACCCCGCCAAGGACGAGAACGATGGTCTGGATCACGTCGGTCCAGACCACGGCATCGAATCCACCCGCGATGGTATAGGCAGCCACAACGATTCCCGCCACGATAATGCAGGTCCAGATGGGCCAACCCATCATCGTCTCCAAGAGCTTGCCGACCAGGAAAAGCACGATCCCCAGCCGGATGAACTGAGTGAGGATGTAAGTGCAGCTTCCGTAGATCCGGATGCCGTTGCCGTATCTCCGCCCCAGGTACTGGTAGGCGGATGTCATTTTGGAAGAGCGGAAGAAGGGAATAAAAACGAGCAGGGCTGCAATCGCCGCGATGGGCATTACGAAGTTGGGCAGCATCCGAATCCATGCCGTCCGGTAGGCGTCCGCCGGATACGCAAGGAAGGAAATGGAACTGATGGAGGTGCCCACCATGCTCAATCCGAGAACCCATCCCTTGAATGAGCGTCCACCAACAAAATATTCCTCCGTGTCCTTGTTCTTCTTCGAAAAATAATAGCCTAGATAGCCCATCCCCGCGAAGTAGAGCGTGATGAAGATCCAATCCAGCAGATGGAGACCGGTCATAAGGGCACTTTGATTAATTGGAGACTGTCAGCGCGGCAAGACTTTGAGCGTCGGGCAAACCGCTCATACTCCTGTGCGACCCAAAGGGTCAGTCCAAGTATTCATGATTCATCACTCTCGGCCCCTCATTGTTGAATTACGAAGGGGTCAGATCTCCTCAGAACTCTCATTGGTGAACTTCCCCGTCGGCTCGCTCCTTCAGGGGCACCCGGTCTTTCGCGAGTTTATCGATATCCGGGAAATCCTGCCGCGCGCGCTCCAGAAGCGCATCCGGATCATTGTCCATCAGGTAGACCTTCATTCGCCAGGTCTGGTCGGCGGGAGCCGTATCCACCGGCTGCCACTTGGCGTTGGTATGGAGGCAATCGTGCCAGGCCTGGCTCATGGAATCAGCCGAGTCATCGACCAGGGCAACGAGATGTTTCCCGTCGGTCGAGACGACGCCAATGATGGGAACGACATACCGATCCGAACTTGTGTCAGCCCAACTGGCGGACTCGGGTTCAGGGGGATTTTCCCAAACACCGACGTAGCTCTGCACCCACGGCGGGTTGTTTTCCGGGTCGGTCGCCGGACGGGCCGGGATCTTCCGGCGCTCCGTATCGTTCAGAAAGGTGCGACCCTTATCGGTGAAAATGAAACACCGCTTCACAAACTCGGGATAGGGTCTGACTCCCGGCGAGGAACGATCACTCTTGAAGGTCTGCGCACGTTTCAACTGAAAGCAGAGATTGACCGACGGCAATGCCTCGGGCAGGTGTTCGCCGCGCTCAATATCGGCGACCGCGCAGACCACAAACTCGATGGATCCGGGAGACGGGATGACTTCGGTTCGGATCCGAAAAACATCGGGGCCTCGGGTCACACGATGCTCCAACTCGATGACACCGCCTTCCCTCGCTCCGGCGCCGATGAACTCGATACCCGGGATTTCGTAACACCAGGAATCGCAGACAAAGCCCGGCAGTTCCGGAAACAGGGCGGAGACATACAGCTGTTCCGCGTGCTGCCAGACGCCCAGGGTCGGAATCCGGCGCGGATCCGGGTTGAACGGAAAGGCAGTCAGTATTTCCTGGTTCAGAGTTCTCGTCGCCAGTGACGCCGCGCGCGGGTCGGCGCTCTGATGGAGGCCATCGACAAAGAGGTACCCTTCGGGATGCCCGCGTTTGTCATCGACGATCCGGACCCGGACGGTTTGCCCGATCAAAGCCGAAACATCCCAGGTATTCCAAACCAACCGGTCGCGGTCGGTGGGAACGGCGGTCCTGACCGGGTTATCACCGACCAGAAGTTCCAGGAAGAGGGGGCCGGCCTCTCCGCCGCCGATCAGGAAATTGATATAGGATCTCTCGATCGTGAATGGAGGAGAGGTCAAGGTTCCTTCCAGAAAGTATCCCTCCGGATGGCTGATCGCGAATCCCTCACCCTCAACACCCGGCAGGGACTCCACACCCGGTTCACCCAGCCTCGCGGGGCCGGACCTGAACGCTTCACCCTCCACTTCCCAGTCGCCGAAACTGTCGCCCTCGAAATCGGCAATGAGGATGTCCGGCGCGGGTTCCGAACAAAGGCCCTGCGCTCCGGGGATGAGAAAGAGCAGCCATACAAAATGAACGAATCTGTTTCGGATCCAAAGTCTCCCGCCCGATGCCGATTCCTCGGACACCGGTCTGAAGGACCATAAGCATGGTTTCGTGAATTGTGACCGTATTGCTGTCATCTGATTTCTACCTCCGCATATCGTATTTCATGGTGCTCCGCACCCCAGGTCATCTCAAGCAGATCGATCGTATTGCTCGGTGGACTACCGCCGCGGGCCGTATTGGTGAAGAAGACAGCACCCAGAGGCTGTTGCAGGGGTATCTCGATCGGTCGACCAGGCCGACCGGACGTATCAAGCTCCAAGGCCCACATCACCCGGCCATTTTCCCGGTCAGCCGAAACGATCGCGATCAAGCGCCCGTCCGGCAACTGATGCAACCGTCCCCAAGTCGGTTCCAATCGATCATGATCATCGGACCCTTCCGATTCCATATTTCCCTCGATCAAGTCGTGCCTCGCCACAACCTTTCCATCGCGGACCTGAGCGTAGCTGATCGAAACCTCCAAGGGTTCACCGGGGAAGAACTGGTCCCGTAAAAAACCGTATTGGAACCGCTTCTTAAGATAGAGAATATGGGCGGCGCCGTCGGCATCGACCAGCAGATCCAGGTTCCGCATATGCCCCGGCCGATCGACCACCGAATCGATGACCAACCCCTCGCCGAACCCTTCTTTGAGGACATTCGGACTCCAAGCATAGTAGATGTGCCGGAAGGCATAATCATGACGGCGCTGAAGAACCTCGTACTTGGCGTCACGCCACTCCGGAACCGGTTCCACGATGTCGCTGACCGCGACGACGTGGGCCTCTCTATCGCGGATGAAGAGGCTGGCGTACAGGCCGCGTATTGGAAATGTGAATTCCGAAAGGCCGTGCCAGACGCCTTCGGGATCCAGATAGCTGGGATGATAGAGCTCGGAGTCGGGGTCCTGCACGAAAACCAGCACCTCGCTGTTTTCCGGATTCACCGCTATGCCGCGATAGGTGTGCTCCCGCTGAACCGGAGCGCCTGAGAACACCGGGTGGAGGGTGAAGGTTTCGGGTTTCTCCATCGCGGACGGGAAGGCCAGGAGGTGGGGGTGTGAATTCCAGAGGATGGCCTCATTCTCGGCCCGAAAGCTCCGGAAGCTCACCTTCGGATTGATAAAAACTGCGAGGGTATAGGCATTCAGCCGAACCAGAGGACAAGGCTCGCGATCCATTGGCCCCGGACTTTCCAGGATCACTTCCCAACCGCCCTCGTGCCAACGGTAGATCTGCCAGATCGTATTGGCGTAGGGCGGCACACCCTCCACCGGTCGCGAGAGGGAGAACCATACATCCTGTCCCTGCCGGACGATCATGGGAGATCCAAAGTTCCAAGAAGGACTGGATCCATTGCCGAAAGCGGGAATCGCCGGATCTATGACTTCTTCCCGTATTACAGTGACTTCCATGGCCAATCCGGAAACAACGATAGTCTCCAAGGCAAACAGCACAACGATCAAGACGCGGGGGATTCCAACCATATTTCGCAGGAAGTATTCCATCTGGTTCATTCCGAAACTGGAACCACGGGCTTGTTGCGGCTGACGTGGAAGTCAGCCCTCCGAAAAAAAGGTCCCCGGCCCTGCCGGGTCGGAGGGTCGAGTTCCACCTCGACCGCATCAGCGACACTCGGAAAGGAACCGCCTGGGGCTCCATTAGTCTTTGATCTCATACCCCAGATATCGCATCTCGTAGGATTCGCCGTCGAAGAACGCGCCAACCAGATCCAGGCGATTCCCCACGTCGGACCCTCCCCGAGGCGTATTGGTAAAGAAAGCTCCGGTCAAAGGTCGCTCGGCCGAGAGACGGATCGTTTCCTCCAAGTCCCCGTCTGCTGCCAGGCGGGAGAGAAACAGGCCCGATTCCGTTTCGCCGGCCAAATCGCTCCAGCTTCCGGAATAGACCACCCCGAGGGCTCCATCCGGCAGGAGAT
Organism: Verrucomicrobiota bacterium; assembly: GCA_003641745.1. Taxonomy (GTDB): domain Bacteria; phylum Verrucomicrobiota; class Verrucomicrobiia; order Opitutales; family Opitutaceae; genus B12-G4. The sequence goes on from QNAI01000243.1 coordinate 5,046, forward strand.
GAAAGCGACCATAGTGCAGCCTCATCAAGTCCTGCGATTCAGACAGTTTTTCCTCCGCCAAGCCCTGGCGGAGAGTCTTCCTCCCGACAACCTGCCCTTTTTCCAGGACGACATACTCGAGAGAAACAGTCATGATTTCGCCGGAGAACCACCGATCGCGCATAAAGGCATACTGGTAGGGCATTTTTAGATACAGAACATGCGCCCGATCATCGGTGTCGATATGGAGATCAAGGTTCCTTATATAGCCCGCGGTCGCATCCACCGAGTCGATCTCAATCGGAGGCTGGAAGCCGACGGCTTCCAGATCGGGAGACCAGGCATAGAACAAGCGGCGAAACACATAATCCCACTCCTTGTTGAGTTCCTCGAACTTTGCCTGCCGCCAGGTCTCCACCGGTTCGACAATGTCGCCGATGGCCAGGACGTGGGCCCTCCGGTCGTTCAATGCCACCTGGGGATAACAGGCCCGGATCGGGAACTTCAGCAAAGGCAGCGGCCGCCAAACACCGTCCCGACTCAGCCAGGTAGGTTGATAATGCTCATCGGTCTGCTCCAGTATCAGGAGCAGAATCTCACGGTTCGTCCGATCCACTCCGAGCCCACGATAGGAATGCTGACTGAAATTCGATCCGACCGGAAATACGGGCTGAAAATCATAATAGACCCTGTCGTCGTCCTCGGTCTCAAGCGGATCGATGCCCAACAGGCTCGGTTGACAAAACCAGGAGTGGCCCCCGCCCCCATCGTCAAATGGCTTGGCCACAGACCTGGGCTGGATCGAAAGGACGAGTTCATCCTTGCCCAACAGACCGATTGGGCACGGTTCCCGTTCGAGGGCTTCGCCCCCGCTATGCAATTCAGTCCAGCCACGA
>QNAI01000244.1 GCA_003641745.1 Verrucomicrobiota bacterium
GCACAAGATGTGGCCATCTTCGGTAATTATGCCTACGTAACGGACAGGGATGCCGGCCTCTTGGTGGTGGACATTGCCAACCCACACAACCTCACCATCGTAGGGAGCGCCAACACTCCGGACCCTCCTCGGAGCATTGTCGTTTCGGGAAGCTATGTCTATTTAACCTATTCCTATTCCATTTATCCCTCCTCTCCGGGGGGAATCAGCGTGATCGATATCATGAATCCCCCAAACCCTCTGGCAGTTGGAAGCCTTAGCATTCCAGGGGGTGCCCTCGGGATATCTGTATCCGGGTCTCATGCCTATGTTGCAAACGAAAGCGGCCTCCAGGTAATCGACATCACCAACCCGCAGGATCCCCAACTCGCAGGAAGCGTGGCTACGCTGGGAGAAGCACGTGACGTAGCCATCTCCGGCACCTACGCATACGTCACGGACTATCACGGCCTTGAAGTAATCGACATCTCGAATCCTCAGAACCCCGTGAGCGTGGCAAGGACCAATGAACCGGGAATCTGCCGGGAATTGGCAATATCGGGTATACACGCATTTGTCGCCGACGGTACTGGCCTCCAAGTCATCGACATCTCAGATCCCCAAAACCCCCACTCAGTAGGTGGCGTTGAAACCCCAGGAGGAGCATTTGCCGTTACACTCTCGGGCGATCGGGCCTATGTCACTGACGGGTCTTCAGGCTTTCAAATTATCGATATCTCCGCCCCCCTAAGCCCTCAAACCTTAGTCAGAGGAGGTTCGTGGGATGGAGCATATTGCGTAGGCGTATCCGGTTCCCACGCCATCGTTGGCTATGGTGTATACCACCCAGTTTTGCCCGAAATTGGTCGTATATATGCCTTTGACATTACAAACCCCCAAGGCCCAACAGAAGTTGGCGGCGTCAGCACATCAGGGCAAACCGAGGAAGTAGCCATTGCTGGCAATTATGCTTTCCTCGCGGATGGGTTTTCAGGTCTCCAAGTTGCCGATATCACAAATCCAAATAGCCCCCAAATCATCGCCAATCTACCGATCACCGAAGCAGCCACCGGCCTCGCCCTTTCGGGTTCCTTCGCCTACGTATCAGCCGCGAATGGCGGCATGAAGGTGGTTGATGTTTCCAATCCAGAAGATCCCCAAATTGTGGGCAGCTGGTTCGGGTATGCCAATGGCGTGGACGTATCGGGCTCATACGCCTACATCGCCGGAGGTGATCAGTACTATAGTGGATTGAAGGTGGCCGATATTACAGATCCCACGGCACCAGTAAGAGTAGGCGGCGTTGACACACCCGGGAACTATTTAAACGTCACAGTATCTGGTAATTATGCCTATTTTGCTGACGGTTCTTCCGGTCTCCAGGTGATCGACATCACACTCCCCCAGAACCCCATAATCGTTGGGTATGAGGACAATCTGGGAATCGCCATGGATACGGCTATCTCGGGTCAGTACGCTTACGTTGCTGCTGGATCTTCCGGTCTTCAGGTGGTCGATATATCCACCCCCTCAAACCCCCATGTCGTGGGGAGCCTCGACACGTGGGGCTTTGCCCATGGAATATCCGTTTCGGGAACAATCGCATATATTGGCATCGGCTTTCCCGGTTTGCAGGTTGTAGATATTTCCGATCCCCTCCACCCACAAGTCGTGGGAAACGTGGACATTCCAAGTAACTTCGGGACCTTTGGGGTTGCGACATCGGGATCACACGTCTTTGTCGCCTCTTCTGGCCTTCGGATTCTGCCGACCCAATGCACCGGACCTAGTGCCGTGGAGTTGGAACTACCGAATCCAAATACTCGCCTTTTTGATATCTATCCGAATCCCTTCAATCCACGGACGACTATCAGTTTTTATTGCCAGGTCCCTGGCCCGGTCCAGCTGGCGATCTATGACCTGGCCGGTCGGCGAGTCACTCTCCTGGTCGATGACCGGCTGGGATCCGGTCATCATGAAGAGACATGGAACGGCCGCGACATCACCGGCAGGTCGATCGCAGCCGGGCAATACCTGGTCAGGTTGAAGACCAGGGATGGGATTGGCGTCCAGAAGGTCATCCTGGCGAAATGATCCGGGACAGATTGTGTTAACCCGCTCGTGCCGATCGCATCAGGCCAAGGGGAAGAGCCATGAAAAGGTTATTTTGTCGGACGAGTTCGATCCGATGATCAATTTCGATTCTTTCTTTGGAGGTTCCTGAAATGATCCGCAGCGCTCTTTGTCTTCTCGCCCTGTTAACCCTCCCCACCACCTTGGTCCTTGCCCAGGAAACCTCACTGTATATGGACAGCGAATCGGGCGACTATATCGGCCAGGGGCTGGAATGGTATTACACCCCCGATACCGCTGACTTCAGCGCCAGTCAGATCGGGAATAGTAGCCTCAATGGCGTTCAATGTTGGATCAACACCCTGGAGCCGTCATGGGGTTGGTGGAACCTCAACTTCACCGCCCCCGCTGGTATGGAGCTGACGGTGGGCGAATATTCCGGCGCCACTCGCTATCCCTTCAATGACCCCGACGAACCGGGGCTCAGCATATCGGGCATGGGACGGGGTTGTAATACGCTGACCGGAAACTTCTACGTTCACGAGATCACCTTCGGCCCCGACAATACGGTCGAGACTTTTTGGGCCACCTTCGAACAACACTGCGAGGGTGGCGATCCCGCCCTATTCGGCGAAATCCGCTTCAACGCGGGTGTTGTTGCTACCCTGAACGTGAACTGGGGAGACCTGAAGGGGATGTTCCGTTAATATGGTCCGGAGATCGAATTTGTGGAGTCAAACCAATCGAGGGGGAAAATCATGCGCTGGTTAGTCTTTCTGACGGTCACCCTGCTGGCCACATCCGTCGCGGCCGAGAACCTGCTGGTCAATCCGGATTTCGATCTGGATCCAACCGTTCCCGGTAACGGCTGGTCAACCATTGGTACGGGATCTTTTCTGTGGGTCCAGGCCGATGGTGATCCGATGCCGCCAGCAGCTCGAACCGACCAGAACGGCACCGAGAGCATGATCCTGTTTCAGTGCGTTGAGGTCACCGGTGACATGGGCTTGGATTTCTCCGCACGCAGCTTCACCCATGGTTCAACTGTCCCGGCCACCAACGGCGTCTCGCTGTCCGTGTTCCCCACCCTTGATTGCTCAGGTCCCCCGATCGAGACCGTCCCCACCGATCAAGAATCATTTCCCGACTGGTATTTGCGAGAACGGTTCGGCTATATCACCCCTGCAAACGCCCTCAGCGCGCGTATTGAGCTGTCTTCCGATGCCAACGGGACCATCAACAATATTTCGTGGGACAGCGTGAAACTGATCACCCCGTCAACCCCGACAGAAACAAGAACCTGGGGCAGCATCAAGGCCATTTACAAGTAGAGGTTGAAAGGGGCTTTATTTCCCTCACCAGACATGACAGACTCGCCACAAAAGCCCCATCCCTTGCTGGAGAGTCGTGTTTCGCATATCCATCCTTACCAGGGTCCTGATCCTATCGGTCCTTCTGACCGTCGTACTGCCTGGCGCATCGGCAGGCGCCGGCGATCCTTTTGTTGTCCAGAACAGTTACGAAGGTCTGGACCATGAGGGTGAACAGATCCGCTCCATCCGCATCCCCATCAACATCACCCTGCGCGACTGGCATGAACGCCCCTTCGGACTGCGGCTGCGGCTGGCCGGCACCTTTGCCACCAACGATCTCTTCGAGATCCTGGACGGGGAATTTGGTGAAGTACGGGTGAGCAGTTTCATGCCGGGGATTGAATTCGTGATCCCGGTCGGGGAAAACCACCTACTGCGCCCCCATGCCGACGTGGGGGTCGGAATCGAATCGACAACCGACAAGACGAAATTTCTGGCAGCCCTCGGTCTGCGAACCCAGTTCATCTTTGCCGGGAATTTCTATTTCGCCGGACTCGAACCCGGGTTCCAGGTGAACAACCGCGCGGGTGTCGATCTGGAGGACGATCTGATTTTTTCCCCATTCCTCACCGTCAGCATGCGGCGGGTCCTGGGGTTCACCATCGACGGCCACCAGCCCGACGCGGGCATCTTCATCGAGACCGGTTACGACTTCAACGCCCTGGAACTCACCTCGGTGAGTTCGACGCGGGACGCGGTCAACACGCAGTATGAAGTTGGCGTTGGATTCGGGTTTTCCCAGTCCCAGCCAAAGATTGGACCGTTCCGGGTCCCCCGCATCCGGGTCGGCTACCGGTTCGGCGATCTCCAGGGTTGGCGGATCCGGATCGGCGGTGACTGGCTGAATACCGTCGTGGGGTTGAACCAGCTTGATTCATCCCGATGAATGGGTTCGCCGACCGACCCCGCAGATCGATCATTTGACCAGCGTCATCCTTTTCGTCTCGCTGTATTCCCCGGACTCAAAACGGTACAGATAAACACCAGCCGATGACAACCGGCCGGCATCATCACGGCCATTCCAGACCACCTCGTGCCGTCCGATGTCACGGTGTTCATCTATCAGGGTCTTCACCAGGCGGCCCGCGGGGTCATAAATCCGCAGACTGACTGGGCCTGGGGCCCCCATTTCGAAGACCAGCCTCGTCGAGGGATTGAATGGATTGGGGTAGGCGCCGGCCAAAATTGCCGAGGTGGGCAAATCCCGATCGGCCACTCCCGCTACGGGCCCACCGGGTTGCTCGTCATAAACCCAGGTGTTTCCGACATTCCCCGGGAAAAAACCGGTTCCGGACCCGGTGAAACTGAGCAATTTCTGGGTAAAGTCCGGGGATCCGTCCTCGAAAAACACCTCAATGTAAACATAACCCACGCCGGAAACGAACCAGTAGCTCTCCAAGGGTTGTGACCCTGGACCGGCGCTGTCGGACCGGATATCGACCCGATAGGAATTCGCATACGTTCCAGCGGGAACCGTCACGCTCTCGATCGCATCCACCGTTGCGGTCGTCGAACCGCCCAAATCGTCGGGAAGCCAAGACCAGGTTTCCCCGACGGTCATGCTGGAGACGGGCACCAAGTAGGACCCGGCGGGTAGCACTTCCCAAGGACTTCCATCATCCCTAACCGCATAGATCCGGTACTTGGCCGCTTCCTGAAAAAGCAAGAAGTCACCGACCCCGTCAGGTTCGCCGGTCTCGACGAAGACTTCGTGCATAACCTTTCCCGGATTGCCGGCAATGGTTGAATCAGCTTGAACCGTGAGAGTATACGTGGCTGCGTAAACCAGCCCGCAGGATAGGGCCAACCAGGTGAATATGGCCAAAAGGAAAACGAACATCTTCATTGGGAACTCCATCATCGACATGCAGATTCTGGTTCTGCATTGGGTGGGAAATCATATCTCAATACGCATGGTATCAAAAATGATTATTATAATCAAGATCAATGATGTCCAGTTTTGGTGTCTTCACTATTTTTTGGCTCGGGCAGTTTACCGGTGGCCGGTCGGAATACTCAGGACCGGAACTGATCCCGCAGCCGCTGAAAACGGTTCACATAGATGATTTCGAATAGATCCCGGCGCTCGGGGAAGTGCTTTCCGCACCATTTGCGCAGATTGCCGATCTCGATATCGATGTCGACGTCCGGGTAATCGCTGGCAACGATCAGGAAGCAGATGCGGTCAGCCTGGCGCTTGAGATCGTCGGCGGGATCTCGTTCGGCCGGTTTCCTGAACAGCAGATCGAGAGTGCGGCTGGGCCTGACCATCGGTCACCTCCTCATCGACAATCTAGTCCACCGGTGGAGGACTTACCATTGATCATATGGACAGCCGCCCCCAGAAACAAACCAGCAATGACATCGGCTGCATAATGGTGCCCGAGGAAAAAAATCGCCGGCAACAGGACGTAGAGTGCGTAACCCTTTCCTTCAAAATATTCGGTCCGGGTTGATGACAAATCCTCATAA
>QNAI01000245.1 GCA_003641745.1 Verrucomicrobiota bacterium
CAAGATAACGTTCACGGCAGTCCCAGGCGTCATTGATCAAACCGCGGTTACTCTGATGATCGAGGCTTTGCGCGATCCGTTGAATCAGGAAGTAACCGGTGTGGCCCCTGTCCCCGGCCAAGTCATAGTATCGGATACGGGGGTGCCCGTGGTGGCGGATGTTCTGGTCTCCAATAACACCCTGGTCCATACGGATGACTTTCTCAAGGACACCGATGCTATCACCATTACGGCCAACGTGACCGACAACGACCCCGGTTTTGATGCGACAAACATCACGGCGGACCTGTCCGTCTTTGGCGGAGGTACGGCGGTTCAGCCTGATTCCTATGTCGCGCCCGTCGCCACCTGGACGTACGTCACGACTTTATGCAATCCTTCCGACGGTACCGTCACCCTTACAGTAACAGCACTCGATGCCAGCAATAATACGGCCAACGGCAGTGATACGATCACGTCCGACAATACGGCGCCGGATCCCCTGCTGGGGTTGGGCGCCGGCGTCACGCCCGGGCACGAACAGCTGCACCTGTCCTGGACGGACTTCAGCGGCAACGACGCCAACCCCATGGGAGCCGAGTTCCGTTATGCGACCTGGGGTGATTACCCGCTTTATGATGGAACGGGGCCGGCGTACCCCATCGACAATTTGGACGGCATCCACGTAGATGTGGATGTGACTTCAGGCACGACCGTGGATTGGGGGATTACTGGCCGCGATATCTACTACGTGGCTGGTTTTGTCTACGACGTGGTCCTGCAGTACAGCATCGCTGGTACCGACAACCAGGGCCGGGCCACAAACTACTGGCTGGGCGACGTGCTGCCCTTCGTCGATGGAACTGTGGATGTTGACGACATCGGCAAGCTTGGCGCTACCTACGGCTTGCTGGATGGCGAGGGCGCTTGGAACCCGGACTGCAATGTTGGACCCACCGATACCGGCAGTCCACTTGGCGTTCCGATGCCCAATGCCGACAATGAAATCGCCTTCGAAGACATGATGATCTTTGCCCTGAACTACAGCGTTGTCACGCCTTTGTCCAAGGTTTTGATCGGTGGCACACCGGTTATGACCTGGAGCCAGGTCAGCGAAAAGATCTGGGCCCTTAGCCTTGTGTCCAACGGTGGCGACCTGCAGGGCTTGAACCTGCGGGCCGAGTTGCCCGCCGGTGTGAAATGCACGGTTGCGGCCGGTGAAATTTTGGCCGACCAGTCGGCCCCGGTCTTCCTGCGCAACATTCCGCGGCGCGGAGTTGATGCCGGATTGGCCTTGTTCGGCCAGGGCGCCGGTTTCAGCGGTTCAGGCGAATTGGTGCGGGTCACCTTCAGTGAACCCGTGTCCGAAATCGACGTTACCGTGACCGCGCGTGACGAGAACAACAAGGACCTGGGCGTGGAAATGGGCACTACGAGCGCGGCAGCGGTGCCGGCGGTGGCGAGTTTTGCCCAGAACTATCCCAACCCGTTCAACCCGAGCACCACGCTCACCTTCGAGTTGCCCCAGGCCCGTCAGGTGCACCTGGCCATTTACGCGCTGGATGGTTCCCTGGTACGCACGCTTGTATCCGGCATGCGTGAAGCCGGTCGCCACGAAATCAGCTGGGATGGACGCAACGAGACGGGGCGTAGCGTAGCTACCGGTACCTATTTTGCAAAGGTACGCGCGGGTGATTTTAACCAGATCCGCAAGATGGTTCTGTTGAAATGATCCAATTACGGGGCATTGTACTTGTTCTTTTCCTGGTGACGTTTGCCGCTGCCGCGACAGCGGAGACATTGCTGGTGCCGTCCCAGTACGCGACGATCCAGTCGGCCGTGGACGTGGCGGCCCCCGGTGACGAGATCGTCGTCAGTGCGGGGCTCTATGAAGAACAGTTGGTGATCACCAAGGATCTTACCTTAACCGGGGCCGGCATCGGTCAGACCGTTTTGCTGGCCCCGGTATTCATGCCCCACACTGCCCATACTCTGCAATACAACGCCGTGATTCATGTCGAATTTCCCGCAACGGTTGTCACCTTGCGGGATTTTACCGTTGACGGGTCCGGTCGCGGTCTGGCGAACACCCGTTTTACGGGCATCATGTACGACAGGGTCGGGGGCACCGCCGCGCGGATCGAGATCAAGAATTTTCACGATACACCGGTGTCGTCCGCCACCTCGGGGATCGGTTTTTATTCCTTTTCCGAAACCCAGGACGCGCTGAATCTGGTGGTTACCGACCTTGTCATCACCAATTTCCAGAAGTCCGGTTATGCCTGTTTCGGACAAGGTTGCCTGCAGGACATCCGCAACACCGTTGTCGACGCGTCAGGTTTGTATTCGGACGCGGTGCAGAACGGCTTTGAACTGTTGAACGGGACCTCCGGTTCCCTGACCAACTGTACCGCGCGCCAGGTCTGGTACGATGGTTCCCCCATTGCCGGTACCACATCCGTCGGGTTCCTGTTTTATTATTCCGTGACCTGGACCATTGACGGGAGCCTGGCTGATCAGTGCCAGTCGGGTTTGTACGGTATTGCATCGGATATGGTCGTCCGGGATGTCATCGTGGACGGCCACACGGTTCCCCTGGAGTTCAACTATGGGATTTTTGCGGCGGGGCCGATAACCGATAATGTCAATTCGGGTCTGGCTGCGGCGGGTTTTGCGAATGCGGATGAACTTGCCCAACCTCGACCCCTGGAAACCACGGCAACGGTCCAGAAGAGCGAGCTTGGGAAATTGGCGACGCTGGACAACTGCATGGTTACAGGGTCCGGGTTTGTCAACTCGATAGGAGTGGTGGCCTTTTCCGACCTGGATGAAATGGGCCTCAGGATGGAAAACTGTACGATGACGGCGTGGGGGGCCGGCATTCTGACCGGAGAGTCGGGCGACGGTTTTGTCACTGCCAGGGCCCGCAACTGCCGGATCCAGGACAATATTTCGACAGGTATCCAGGCGAGCACCCTGGAATTGTTCGATGCGCGCGGAAACAATTGGGGGGACCCGAGCGGTCCCTACCATTCGGCCACCAATCCGGCTGGAACCGGCAACAGGGTGGTCAACAATGTGGTTTTCGACCCTTGGCTGCGGGGCAATGTCATCTGTGGACCGGTTCCCCAGTACATTGCCCAGGCTGACGCCGATGGGAACGGGTACTCGCGGGAGCTTGTCGTGCGTTATCTGGGGGGTGCTTCCGAATCCGTATACGGGTTCAGCATCGAGTTGACCTGGGACCAGACAGACCTCATCGCCACTGCCGGCGACATATCCCTCCCTGAAGGTGGCTCGTTCCAGGCGGCGTCCCTTTTTCAGGTCATGCCGATGAGCGGTGGCCTGCGGGTGGACGGGGCGTTGGGCGGAGCCCAGGCCGGCGTAGAGTCCGGTGCCCTGTTCAAGGTGCGTTTCCACCTGGTCCGTGAATCGGATTATCTTGAGATTCCCATCACCGTCAATGTGCGCAATCTACGGGACAACCAGAACCGTGAAATCACCGGCTACCTGGCGGATGACGGCCTGGTCATTGCCGATGTCAAGGCCCCCCTCATTGGTAACCTGCAATTGACCAATTCCACCCTGGCGCATACGGATGATTTCGCGAAAGACGGGGACCAGTTGAGAATCGAAGCAACCGTTGTCGACGGCGACCCACTTTTCGGCCAGTCCGGTGTGGTGGGCAATTTCCTCTATGTGTACGGTTCGCCGGGCTGGTGGCTCAATGCCGATACCTATGCGGCTGGGGAATATACCTGGTTGGAACGATCTTCCAGCCTGTATCCCACCGATGGCCTCGTCCCCTATACCATCACAGTGACTGATCCGGCCGGCAACCAGGCCACGGCCGGTGGCGTGATTACGTCAGACAATACACCGCCGCAGACAATTTCCGGTCTGGCTGCCGTCGGCGGCCACAATCAGGTCACCCTTCAATGGGACGATCCGACGGGGCTGGATGCTAACCTGCGCCAGGTCGTAATCAGGTCCAATCAGACCAACGACTACCCCTTCTACGTTGCTCCCGATCCTGGCTACCCGGCTTTTCCCGCGGATGGGCAAGCCGTTTACGAGGGTCTCGGCACCGGGACCGGCGTACCATATCCCGCCGACGGGACGGGGCGGGACGTAATGTATTTCCAGGCATTCGCAGTGGACGTGGTTGACCTGTATTCAGAGGCCGGCGCGGAATCCCGCGACCGGACCACAAACTACCTTTTGGCCGATGTGACAGGTGGGGTCGCCGGCGTCTATGACGGGTTGGTGGATATCTACGACGTCACTCACCTCGGTGATACCTTTGGGCTGCTTCCCGCCGTCCCGGAATTCAACGCCGAGTGTGATGTGGGGCCCACCGACGATGGCACGACCGGCGGTGTGCCCGTACCTGACGGCACCATCGATATCGATGACCTCATGGTTTTTGCCGATGCGTTCCACCGGGATTGGATTCCGGTCCAGACTGAACCGAACACTGCCACCGGCATGGGGCCGGATCTGGTCTGGAGTCGGTCGGCGGAACGGGAATGGGTCCTGGAACTGGCGGAGCCCTGTGTAGTCCTGAAGGGGCTTCGCCTCAGCGCGAACCTCCCGGGCGGCGAAACCGCAACCGTGACTGCGGGTCCGTTGTTGAAACTTCAGGATGCTCCATACTTCCTGCACTCAAAGCGCGATGGTCTTGACGTATCGTTTGCCGTACTTGGTGCCGGGGTGGGCATTGCCGGGACCGGCGAACTGCTGCGCATCAAAACTTCACAGCCGCTGGAGAATCTGTCCATCGAGTGGGATGCACGCGGCCTGGACAATACCCGTCTGACGGTGCGCGAGACATCGCCCATGCCGCCGTCGGAGTTGCCGACAGCTTTTGCCCTGCTCGGCAATCACCCCAACCCGTTCAACCCCGCGACGACAATCATATTCGAATTGCCGTCACCGCAGCCCGTGCGGTTGGTGATTTACGGGCTCGATGGACGCCGGGTGGCGCAACTGCTGAAGACGCCGCTTCCGGCGGGTCGTCATCAGGTGACCTGGCGCGGACGTGACGACCAGGGCCAGATCGTTGCCACTGGCCTGTATCTGTACCGTGTGGAAGCGGGGACCTGGTCCGCCACCGGCAAGTTGAGCCTGGTCAAATAGACACGCTCGAAGCCAACTGTGTTAGGGCAGACAACAAGAGGAGTAAGCATGAATCGCTGGCTGTCGATTGTGATCCTGCTGGGCATCAGCAGTGTTCCGGCCCTCGCGGATCCGGTTCTGCGTTGGACTCCGGCCGACACGACCATCAGCCTCGGCCAGCAGGCGACACTTTCGGTCATGCTCGACGATCCGCTTGATGTGCGCACCATCGAGTTGCATATCAGCTACGACAGCGACATCATCTCGGTGGTCGACGGTGGGCCCGGTCAGGTATTCGACGGCTACAATCTCTTTTCGGATTTTTGGGAAGTTGATCCGGGGAACCCCGGTCAATGGTATGGCTACTGCGTGATCCTGGGCGGCGAGGACTGGGCCGTGGGTCCGGGAGAACTGTTCCGTTTGACGGTACAGGGTGACACCAAGGGGACATCGGGCCTGATCTCGGTCTCGGTACTGCTTTTGCCGCCCGGTGGAGGCGAATATGATGCGGTTGTGCTTTCGGAGACAAGTGTGATCGTGGGAGACCCAAGTGGAGTGCCGGTGTTCATGGCCGGTGACCCGACCTTGAGCCTTTACCCCAATCCCTTCAACCCGCGGGTCCGGGTCGATTTCTCCCTCGGTGAGCACCGGAGTGGTCTGTTGGAAGTTTACGATGTACGGGGCCGGTGGGTCACAACACTCTGGCAGGGAGTAGCCAGGGAAACCGAGCAGACAGCCTGGGACGGGCGCGACGCCCGGGGACGGGCTTTGCCCAGCGGGATCTATACC
>QNAI01000246.1 GCA_003641745.1 Verrucomicrobiota bacterium
CACGCTCCGCACATGTCGTTGTATGGCAACCCGAAGCCGACAACCCCGTTTCTGGATGCGTTCGCGAAGAAAAACGTCTACTTTGAGTACGCACAATCCCAGGAGACGTCGACACCACCCAGTGTCGCGTCGTACTTCACCGGCGTATACCCCACCCGGTACCTGGGAATCGAGAATTTTCCCTCCCTTCTGGGAAACACCCCGACCCTGGCAACGGAATTCCGGAAAGCGGGGTTCGACACGGCCCTTTTCACGGACAACCCGTTTCTGGCCGAAAAAAGTGGTTTTCATCGCGGATTCGACACGGCCAGGGTCTACGATTGGCGCTCGGAAGCCAAAGAGGGCGAATACTTCAGGGGGACTCGAGCATCAGAGGAAATGCTCAAGGATGTCAAGAAATGGATTGGGACTGCGACCGAGAAGCCCTGGTTGTGTTACCTGCATGTGCTGCGACCTCACAACCCCTACTTCGTGCCGGCCCCCTACGACAAACGATTTCAAGACACCCCGTCGGTGACCTCGGAGCAGCTCGAGATTGCCGAAAAATACGTGCTGAGTTGGGCCTTCTTGAGGCTGCGCGGTGACCGCACCGGCACAGTCAATTGCTCTGAGAGCGAACTCTCCCACATCCTCGGGCTGTACCACGGGAACCTGAACTACGCCGACTCGTACGTTGAAAGACTGCTGTCTTTTCTGGAGACCTCCGGATTCTCGGAGAATACGGTATTGATCGTCACCTCAGACCACGGCGAGAGTTTCATGGAGCATGGAGAGCTCCTTCACGCGACGGAACCCTACGAAGAGCTCATTCATGTTCCGCTGATTCTCTCCCTTCCGTCCGATCCAAGGTTCTCCCGAAAGCATGTGCGTACTCCCGTTCAATTGGTGGACCTGGCGCCGACTCTGTTTGAATTCTTCGATTTGCCCTCGCCACCGGGGCTCAGCGGTCAGTCGTTACTGCCACTGCTGGAATCAGGCGCCACAAAAACCCCGCTCCGCCCATTGTTCTCACAGGCATACAAAACCGATACCGTAGCCATTCGAAAGGACTTTCTGAAAGCCATGGTTACCTGGCCGGCCGGCGCCGAAGCTCCTTCCCGCATCGAAGTCTACGATCTCGCGCAGGACCCCGAAGAACTCAACGATCTGGCGCGAGGTACCAAGTCTCTCACCAAGGAACAGCAGGAATTGGTGGCTGAAGCCAAATCGTATTTCAGCACTGCACATGGACATGAATCGACTTCGGAAGAAACTGACCTCACAGACGAGCAGGAAGATCAGCTTCGTGCTCTGGGGTACGTCGAGTGATCGAGTCCCGTGCAGATGCCTCCCGAGAGGGTATTTCTCGGACGAAAGTCTCGCTGCCGGCCTATCCCATGTACATCATCACGACCTTTCTTTCTCTCGCACTTGCGGTTGGCGGCTGTGCTCTACCCGAGCCGTCAGAGCCGACGGAGGCGGTGGCCGAGCGACCCAACATCCTGCTGATCACCGTCGATACCCTTCGCCCCGATTACCTCTCAATTTATGGCTACCGGGAGCACACCACGCCGAACATCGATGAACTCGGGAACCAGGGAGTCGTCTTCGACAGGGCCTACTGCAACGTCACGTGGACGACACCGTCGATGGCCACGACGCTGACCGGGCTACTCCCGACGCAGCACGGCCTTCGCTCCACCTTCGAACGACTGCCCGAAGACATTGAGACCGTCGCCGAAAAGTTGGCTCGGCAGGGATATAGGAATACCGCAGTGATCGGTTCATACCCCTTGGACTCCATCTATGGGCTGGATCAGGGCTTTGATATCTACGACGACGATTTCACCGTGCCGCTGGTTCTTTCGAATGCCGAAACCATCGAGAACATACCCAGCCAACGAGGTCGAACTATTCAAGAACAAGAGGAGTTCAATAAGAAGAAAGCGTTCGCAAACAGTCGCCGAACCGACGCGGAGGTCAGCGACACAGCCATCGGCTACCTGGCGGAGATTGACGAAACTCGACCATTCTTCCTCTGGGTGCACTACTTTGGTCCCCACAGTCTGCCCGACACCCGAAAACACGGCCTCAAGAACCTTCGCAACCACGTTGACACCTACCCGGACAAGGTCGTTCGGTCAGACAGAGAGGTTGGCCGACTGCTCGATCAGCTCAAATCGTCCGGCCTTGACGCCAACACCCTCGTGATCTTCCATTCTGACCACGGCGAAGCCCTGGGCGAACACAAATTCATCGGTCACGGTCGTTTCTTGTTTGAAGACAACCTCCAGATTCCGCTGATTATCCGCTGGCCCGAGTTCATCGTGGCCGGGAGACGGGTTGACACCATTGTCGGCACCATCGATATCGCAACGACAATTCTCGAGGCTGCCGGCGTGCCGGTCGGAAACTCACCGCTCCATGGTCGATCAGTACTTCCGGCGCTTCTCGAAGGAAATCCGATTCGCAACACGTTGTATCTCGAGACCTACATGCCCGCCCACCGCGGTTTTGCCGAAAAGGCAACACTCAGCAACGGCGAAAAGGTCAATGTCGGAGTGTGTCGTTTTGGTGTTCTCAGGTACCCCTACAAGCTCGTGGTGACACAACCCCACCAGCTCTTTGACGACCCGGACGAAACTATAAGTGACGAGCTGACATCCCCCTTCCGGCGCACCGAGCTCTTCAACGTAGAGGTGGACCCAGGAGAGAAAGACGATCTGGCTGACCAGGAGCCCGAGACCCGGCACGAGCTTGAGACGCTCTTGGATCGCTATCTTCAGGAATCCCGAATGTCTTACACCCCCTCAGTCGACCTTTCTGACGAAGATGCCGAGAAGCTCAGGAACCTGGGCTATTTGCAGTAGTCTCCACGGAATCTGTTTCAGTCCAGGGGGGTAGATCCTTGGTCAACTTCGCGTTCAAACTCGAGATCAGGGTTCAGAGACATTCTGAGATAGTACAGAAAGAAGCGTGTCCACTGTGTTAGATTGCCCGCAGCGCAAGAGACTGCACCTTGAGGAGGGCATCCGTCGATCTTCATGATGTCCAAATACCCACCCTACGATATTCGCCTCATCGACTACCGCGACATCACCCATCCCGAGGCCGGCGGGGCTGAACGATACCTGCACGAGATTTTCAGTCGCCTCGCCCGGCGGGGACATCGGGTGCGGCTGCTGGCCTGCACCTACCCCGGGGCAGCGCAGAACGATGAACTGGACGGCATTCACGTGGAGCGCCACGGCGGCCGAGCTTCCTTCAACTTCGTGGCTCTGGCCGCATGTCGGCGGTGGTCCCGCAGTGGCGACGGTGACGTTGCGGTTGAAAACCTGTGCAAAATTCCCTTCTTTACCCACCGCCTTGGCGGGGGCATGCCCTCCCTGACCATCGTTCATCACCTCTTCGGCAAAACCGTCTTCCAAGAGACGAATGTGGTGGCCGGAACCTATGTCCGGGCCTACGAGGCGCTCCTGCCGATGGGCTACCGCGGCGCCCCCCTGGTGGCGGTCTCCAAGTCGACGAGTGCGGATTTGATCAGCCGGGGCATCTGTCCTGGACCAGTGACTCTCATTCACAACGGCGTTGGCACCGATCATCTGTGCCCAAAACCAGGTGTCGAACCCGGAGCGCAACCGCGCTTGATCTACCTGGGCCGCCTCAAACGTTACAAGAGAATAGACCTGCTGATCAGAGCGGCAGCGCGCCTGCGTGCCGACTGGCCCGGCCTGAAGGTTGAGATTGTCGGACGTGGGGACCACTTACCGGCACTTCGGCAACTCGTCGAGGAGTCCGGACTGTGCGATTGTGTCAGCTTCCCGGGTTTCGTCTCGGAAGAAGAGAAGATCGATAGGCTACGGCGCGCCCACGCACTGGTCTACACATCTCCGAAGGAAGGTTGGGGAATCGGGGCAATCGAGGCATCCGCGTGCGGCGTCCCGGTGGTCGCTTCGGATTCTCCGGGCCTGAGCGAAGCGGTCCTCCACGAAGAAACCGGCCTCCTGGTTCCCCATGGTGATCTGGATGCGCTGACAGCTGCACTCGACCGTTTGTTACGGGACCCCGCTCTGGGTGAAAGGCTCGCAAAGGGAGGCGTTGAGTGGGCCTCACACTTCTCCTGGGATACCGCGGCCGATCGCATGGAACGTATGCTCGACGAAGTCGTTCATGCCCAGAGGAGGCCCAATGCAAAATAGCCCCTTTTCCGGCGAGTTTCTGGTGCCGGGCGACCCACGGTTTGACGTAGACATTGCCCAACACCTGGTTCCGTATTATTTCTGCGCCGATCGAGGAGAAGGCCGGCGTTTTCTCGAAATTGGGTGCGGCGCAGGCTATGGCGCCCATCATCTCGCTCGACATGCAGGGGAAGTGCATGCGTATGACCGTAACCCGAACGCCATTTCCTGGGCTCGCTCCCACTACCAGGCGAACAACCTGGTCTTCCAGGTCGAGGGCGCCGACCCCGAGCCCAAGCCCGGATCCTACGACTGCGTCTGTTCCTTCCAGGTCCTGGAGCACGTCTCTCAGCCAACACCTTTCCTCGATCGGCTAGCGAGCTTCTTGGCTCCCGAAGGGACATTCTTCCTCACGACGCCGAACCGGCTGACCTCGGCCGGAGAGAATATCTACCATGTGCACGAGTACGAACCGGAGGAACTTGCAGAACTTCTCAAAAGCCACTTCTCCGATGTGACGGTGCTGGGCATCACCGGGGACTCACGCTACCGGGCCTATCAAGAGCGACGCCATCAAGCCATGCGCCGCTTCTTGCGCCTCGATTTCCTGGGGTTGCGAAGGCTCACGCCACGTTGGGTCCTGGAACGGCTTTTTCCCGTGCTGGCTCTGGCCGTCCGTCGCCGGGCCACCGGCCCATCGACCGCTCCGCCGATCGAGCCCAGAGATTTCAAGGTCGGTCCCGAGAAAATCGAGGTCTCCGACGACCTCTTCGCCATCTGCACCGGTCCGAAGGGTTAGCCCGCCGAAGCGCTCTTCGTTGCGACCACGAAACAGTGGGCGGCGAAGCGGCGCCAGCGGCACACGGCCGCCACCTCCGCCCGAACCACCAGCGGAATGAGCAGTTCCATGGGCCGGAGCAACAACTGTGGAACCTCCCAGATCCAATAGAAGAGGTTGAACTGCTCCTTTTTTTGGATCAGAAAACCGCTGCCCTCGAGATCCGTGACCAGTTCCTCGAACCGGAAGCGGGACCGAACAGGGTACGGACCCCACTTGGGGTAGACGTTCCGGGCAAGTCTCATGACAGGGCTGTCCTCAACGGACTCGATCACAAAGAACACCCCGCCCGGCCTCAGGACACGGTGGACCTCGCGGAGCACGGACGAGCACTGCGCATGGTGCAGCACGTGGGAAGCGTAGACGAAATCAAAGGTATCGGCGCCGAACGGCAGGGACTCGCCCGCACCGGCTGTCACCGGGCAGATCTTATGGGCCGATCGTACATCGAGCATCGAAACATCCAGCCCGAAAATACTCCGCCCCATTCCCTGCAGGATGGGCAGGTTTGCACCCTTCGAGCAACCCAGATCCAGGACTCGCGCTGCCTCGGGAAGCTCCTCCAATAACTGATATTCGCAGTCTCGATAGGTATAGATCGGACGAAGGCGTTCGGTCGTAGCCGCTTTCAACCCTGCTCCCGGACGGCATGGATCCAACACGCAAGGGAAGCCGTACCACTGACTCGAAGCAATCGCATGCCTCCTGCCTCGAGCCCTTCACGAACTGCCGCCAGATCGATCCGGCTGCCCGACCAGGTTCGGCCACGTTCCAGCCGCCTGCGCCCTCTGCGGATCATCAGCATGCTGAGCGTCTGGTGGACCGCCATTCGCGCAAGGAACCGGGCCTTGGACTCATTATTGACCTGCACAGCAAGCCGCCCTCCA
>QNAI01000247.1 GCA_003641745.1 Verrucomicrobiota bacterium
ACCGTGCTCGAGTTGATCACCGGTGAGCGGGTCGAAGATTTCTATGATCATGCCGAGATCGTGCCGGTGCGCGGATTTGAAGGTGTCCGGCTGGCCGAGGTGCGCATCCCCGACAAAGTGGGACCGGTACCCGACCTGATCGCCGACCTGGTGCCTGACTGGAACTGGGTCAAGGGCGCCACCCTGAAAGTCGGGGTGGCCCACGGCACGGCCAATGCCCACAAAGTCATGGAAGACATCAAGGCGGGTGGCCCCTTCAGCCAGTGCCACTTTATCGAGTTCATGGCCTGTCCCGGCGGCTGTCTGGGTGGCGGCGGCATGCCCATCCCGACCAACGCGGACATCCGCAAGGCGCGAGCCCGGGCCATCTACGCGGAAGATCGCGGATCCGAAGTCAGGAAATCGCACGAGAACCCGGCTGTCATCCGCCTCTATCGGGAGTTCCTCAAGGACGGCCCCACCGGCCACCGCAGCCACGAACTCCTGCACACCGAATACACCGCCCGAGGCAAGTTCGTGAACTGAGCCTGTCCGGATGGAGCCTTTTTTTTCCGACAGGATCAACAGGATATAGATCCGGGTTGCGGGGTTTCCATCCTGTCGATCCCGTTAATCCTGTCTGAAACCCCCGGAAGAGAATCCAGAACCTCCAGCTTACAGCCTGCCTCCCCCTTTACTGGTCCTCCAGCACGCGGTCGTAGAAAAGGACGTGCTTGCCCTTGTTCTCACCGGCATTGTGGGCCATGGCGGAACGGGGATGCCGGTTGTAAAGACCGGTCAGCATATAGGGGATGTCGAAGCCCCAGCCCAGTTCGGCCTGAAGCGGTTCGATAAATTCCTCAATGCACTCGAGAACCGGCCGGAGTTTGTATTTCGGGTTGTGCAGGAAGCCAAGTAGAAGCTCGAGCAGGCAGTTGCCGGCTCCACGTCCGAGACCGGCCATGGTGGCATCGACGTAATTGGCACCCTCGACGATGGCTTCAATGGTGTTGGAAAATCCGAGCTGCAGATTATTGTGAGCGTGGATACCGACTTCCATGCCGCAGGGCTTGGCAAACCCGAGGTATTTCCGGATCAGGTTCCTGACCTCTTCCGAGTAAAAGTGGCCGAAACTGTCCACCAGATAGATGGCCTTCGCCCCGGACTGGCAGAGCAGCTCAAGTCCGGCATCCAGCTCGGATTCATGGACAGTCGAAGCGGCCATCAGATTGACCGTAGTCTCATACCCCTTGTCATGGGCATCCTTGACCATTTCAAGGGCGAGAGGAACCTGATGGATATAACAGGCCACCCGGATCATATCGAGGACACTGTCCTGCTTGGGCAGGATATCGGTCTTGTAATCGGATTTCTCCGCATCGGCCATGGCACAGAGCTTCAGACTGGTCGGATTGTCCCCGACAATCCGACGCATGTCGTCCTCGCCACAATGGCGCCAGCACCCATATTCATCGGGACTGAACAACCCCGGTGAGTTCTTATAGCCGATCTCCATGTAGTCGACCCCGGCCGCGGCGTTGGCGGCGTATACCGCACGCACGCAATCGTCAGCAAAGTGGCTGTTGTTCATCAACCCCCCATCACGGATGGTGCAGTCGAGAACTTTGATTTCGGGGCGAAAGGAGACCCAGGCATGGGTCCCACTCGGAGTGGTGGCTTTCTTGTCGGCGCTCATGGGAAAAGGATCGATCGAGACAAGAAGCCCGGTCGTGGGCAAACCAAAAAGCGGGATCGGGACAAAGCCACTTTAGAGGGGGAGACGTGAAAGACACAAAGAATCAAAGAACACAAGGCTCTGGCCCTGAGGAGAATGATGTAGAGGTGCTTCGGCTTATGGGTTGTTTCAGACAGGATTTACAGGAAGTGATCCGGGTTGCGAGGTTTCCATCCTGTCGATTCCGTTGATCATGTCTGATCCTTCGGAGCTTCAAACCTTATGATTCTTATGTTCTTTGTGTCTTCTCTCCAAATACTTGGAAATCGAATCAAACCCCGGCGACCTCGAAGCTCCAGGCCTTTCGCTCGTGCAGGAGCTCGGCGATCTGGATGGCGTTGAGGGCGGCACCCTTCCAGAGCTGATCGCCGACCACCCAGAGGGCGAGTCCGTTGTCCAGGGCCGTGTCGAGGCGCAGGCGCCCCACGCCGCAATTCACTTTGCCGGCATAGTCCAAGGGCATAGGATAGACATTCTCCAACGGTTCATCCGTCAGCTCCGACCCAGGGAATGCGTCGATGGCCTTGCGGGCGGCCTCGATGGAAACCGGTCGTTCGAACTCTGCATTGACTGAAACGGAATGGGCCCGGAAGACAGGTACCCGCACGCAAAGGCAGGAAACCTTTAAATCGGGCAGGGCCATGATCTTCCGCCCTTCGTTTTCCATCTTCACTTCCTCGGCCGTGTAACCGGTATCCAGGAACTTGTCCACGTGGGGCAGCAGGTTGAAAGCGATGGGATGGGGGTAGACCTCGGCCTTGGCTTCGCCGCCCTTGACGTGGGCCTGCACCTGGTTTTCCAGTTCAACCATGGCCGCGGCACCGGTGCCGGAAACAGCCTGGTAGGTCGAGGCGATGAACCGCTTCAGCCCAAACGCCTGGTTAAGCGGAGCAAGGGCCATCAAGGCCACGATGGTCGAGCAGTTCGGATTCGCGATAATTCCGTGGTGCCTGGCGGCGGCATCCGGGTTGATCTCCGGAACAACCAGCGGCACTTCAGAATCCATCCGAAAGGCAGAGCTGTTATCGATCACCACGCATCCGCGAGCCGCCGCCTCCGGGGCCAATTCCTTCGAAAGGCCGGAGCTGGCACTGAAGATGGCAAAGTCGAGCCCATCAAAGACATCCGCCTTCGCTTCCTCCACCGTTATTTCCCTGTCGCCCGCGGGCAGGCGCTTGCCAGCCGAACGCGCAGACGCAAACAAACGCAGTTCGGAAACCGGGAATTGCCGTTCCAGTAGCAATCTGATCAACTCTTGACCGACTGCTCCGGTCGCACCGACGATACCAATCTTGTAGCTCATGAAATGATGATGGATGAATACAAAAGGCTGATCCAAAGGTGCGCCTGCCTCTCAATCAAGCCTACAAATGAGGTCCTGACCATCTCGATCGCCCGCCAGCGGATGGTCTACTGGCGCGACGGGCAGGTCGCCGGGACCTTTGCCATCTCCACCGGTCGACGCCCGCCCTCCTGCTTGGTTGACTCCCTGGGCACCCCAACCGGTCTGCACGCAGTTGCCGATCGGATCGGTGAGGGGGAGCCGATGGGCACCGTATTTCGAGGTCGGGTCAGCCTGGGTTGCGTCTATTCCGAGATGTCGGCCGAGAAGCAGGTCACGAACCTGATCACCACCCGGATCATGCGACTGAGGGGCCTGGATGAGGGCCACAACGCCGGTCCCGGCTGCGACACCTACGATCGCTTGATCTATTTCCACGGCACCAACCACGAAGAGATGATCGGTCAACCCAACAGCGCGGGCTGCATCGAATTGACCAATGAGGAGGTGCTCGAACTCTTCGAGGTCGTTCCCGAAGGGTCATTGGTTCTGATCGAGGAATAAGTTGAACCTGGGACAACACAAAGAATCAAAGAACATAAGGCTCTGGCTCTGAGGATAGTGATGCAGAGGTCAGACGTGCTTCGGCTTATGGGTTGTTAATGACAGGATCAACAGGATCTGCAGGAAAGTGACCCGAGTTGCGGGATTTCCATCCTGTTCATCCTGTCTGATCTTTCGGAGCCCCAGTCTTAAGATTCTTATGTTCTTTGTGTCCTCCCCAATTCCCCGGAGCCTTCAGTCTTCCTCTCTCCCATCATCCGATTCGTCCCCCAGCCACTTGCGAAGTGCATCGTCCCACGGTGCAACCGGTTCCGGGATGGCCAGAAGGGCCGGAAGCTCGAAAGGCTGACTCTGTCTCAGGGACCACTCGCGTCGCGCTGTGGTGACCAGGACCTCCATGATAGCGGCTCGCTTTTCGGCGTTGAGATGAAACCGGAGCTGACGCAGGGATTCGAGTACCGCCCCTAGATCAGCCGAGGATACCCCATCGCATTCGGCCTGCAACTGGTCGGTGAGCATTTCTGTACCACGCACGGCGCCCTGGTAAATCCGGACCTGGTCGTTGCGCACAAGATCACTGACCCGATCGAAAATGACTGCGATGCCGCCTGCTTCGAGCGTGACCGCCGGAGCCTCACTCAGGAGTATCGATCCGACCGGTCCGAACTCGCGCCCCCGCAGAAGCACACCGACATGGAGCTCATCCTCGCCCTTTTCCAGGACAACGGTTCCCGTCGCTATCCAGAACCGGCGCTGACCAAAGGCAATGGCCAGGCCATCCGATTCCGGGTTCGTCCGATTCGTTTGCAAGAGTACGAGACCGTCCTTTGGCTCAAGTACAAGTCCGTCCGCACCATCGTTCCACTCCAGGACACCCCCCTCATCAATCAATACGATCGATGAAGGATCCGAACGCAAAACGGTCACCCCATGAACGGACCGGATCCGGCCTGAAGCAGGCAGAGCTTGACCCGCAATCGGACTCCTGGATTCGGCGGAACCCAGGCCGAACCATTCGGTCTCGCCACTCACCCAGACAAGCCCACCGGCAGCCCCGGCATTGGGGAGTAAGAGGAAAACCACGAGTCCCCAAAAGCATACCATAGTCTGTCGGGTCCGGTCGGAATGCGCCCTCATCGCTTCACCCTTCGTGCTCGTTTTTCCAGGACTGCATAGGCTGTGCCCGCGGCAAAGAGAATGGCCACCTGAAACATATTGGCCGGGTGCCCCATGGGGTAATCCCAGCAGGCGAGCAAGCCGACCAGGCCCACCCCCAGAAAGGCCCAGAAGGTGATGGGATTGGCATGCCCGGTCCGACGCAACCGCCACAGCAACCAAGCTGGAACAATCAGAACGGCCAGCACCCCCACCGCTCCGTTCTCAGCCCACAATTGAAGCCAGTCATTGTGGGCATGGGAGAAGCTGCGCATCTCCGATCCGATCCGCACCCAGAACTCAGGCCCCGCGAAAGCCGGGAAGAGATAGACCCAGGAGCCATGGCCCCACCCCAGGACCGGGCGGCTCATCGCCATGCTCGCGGTGTCCCGGGCCAGGAAAATCCGAGGTTCAAGACGATCGCCTTCCGCAATCATCTCCACCTGCATGCGGGTATAGTCCCACCGAGATTTCAGGATGCCGCGACCGGCAAAGAGAATGGCCCCGACCGCACAGAGAAAGATCACCAGGTAAAGGGCGTTGGGTTTGAGGTGACGGCTCAGGGACGAACCGGAAGCACCGGATCGTTTCAGGTGGCGAGCCAACCGGATACCGACCACTCCGGTCAAAATTGTCATCATGATCAGCCCCGAACGGGAGCTGGATAAAATCAACCCGGCAACGATCAAACCCACCATGATCACAAGCCCGATCGGCAGGCGCCGTGGTTCCTCCGACGAAACCTTCCGGGTTAGACGGGTTTCGATCAAACCCAGCGCCACAGCCAGAACCGGAATGGCGAATCCGGTCCAGTTGTTATGGTAGTCGAACGTTCCGAACGGCAGGGTATCGGTCTGCGGCATCATCCCTGCGAGGGTAAAATCGGGAACCAGCTTGCCCGTCAGACCGACCAGGCTGATTCCGGCTGCATTGCCAACCAGAAACGTCAGTTGCAAGCGCATCAGCTGTCGACTGTAGGCCGTTCGGATGAGGATCACGGCCATCGCCATGGCTGAAACAATGGCTACGAGCGTCAGGGTGGCGTGAGCCGGGTTCACCACCGTGGGCAGGAACTCATTGAAAGTGCGTCGCACCAGGAAGGGACCGTCCGGTAAGGCCACCCGTTCATAAGCCGGGTTGAGCAAACCGGTAATCCC
>QNAI01000248.1 GCA_003641745.1 Verrucomicrobiota bacterium
CCGTCATCCGACCTCTGTCCTCTTCTTCCCATCCGTCATCCAGCGGCTCCGCCGCTACCGTCCACAGTCCACTACATCCCGGCGTATTGCAAAGGTGCCGGACGACCACAGCCCACCGCGAGCAACGCTCGCTCCCCGTCCACTGTCGCGCTCTCCGAGGCGTAGGCTCAACGAGCCGGAGGCCAGCGACACCGATTAGTCCCATTCCCTAGACCCCATCAGGACCTCGTACAGAGGCAACCCTGATACCTGTTTCTGCAGCGAACAGGTCACGCGAAAGCTCACGGAATCAGGGGTTCCCAGCAACCCATATAGGGGGATCACTCCGGCACCCCTAAGGGTCTCCCTGATCGACCCCTAGTACGTCGTAAAAACGTTGTGAACAAGGATTTAAGGGTTGATCAAAGTATCGTGAAAGCACGGGAACAGACATTTCAGAAGCATCTGAGCGAGGGAGATAATTTCGCCATTCCAGCTAAGAAAAATCGACCATCGCAGCACCTGTCCAACCCCTGTTTCAGCCAGACCATCTTATCACCCAATTCCGACCTCTCTGATGTCCCTTACATTCCAAGAAGCCAAACTGCTTGAAGCTGAAACGGCTCAAGTGTTGGCCACCCCTAATTGGAAGCGAACCCTCGATCTGACCATCTGCCTTATCGCCATCCCGCTGCTTCTGCCGCTGATGTCGATGATCTCGATCGCGATCAAGATACTCTCCCCGGGCCCGATTCACTTTGCCCAGACCCGGGTCGGCAGGAACGGCAAGACATTCACGTGCCTGAAGTTCCGCAGCATGAGACTCGACGCCGACACCGGCGTTCATGAGAACTACGTCAAGGACCTGATCAAGTCGTCGAACAAGCCGATGGTGAAGATGGACAACACCGGTGACTCACGACTCATCCCGGGGTTCGGACTCCTCCGCGCCACCGGCCTCGATGAACTCCCGCAGCTCTTCAACGTCCTCCGCGGCGAGATGAGCATCGTTGGCCCCCGGCCCTGCATGATCAGCGAAGCCGAGGAATACGAGTCCTGGCACCGTGAGCGCTTCCGCACCCTTCCTGGTCTGACCGGTCTCTGGCAGGTTTCCGGCAAGAACCATACCACCTTCGACGAGATGATGCGGCTGGATATTCGCTACGCCCACGACAAGACGCTGGGGATGGATCTCTGGATCATTGCCAGGACGATCCCCGCCCTGATCGTGCAATGCCTCGAGTCCAGAATGGGCGCCGCAACAGAGGACGGCGAGGAAGCCCTCGACCAGCCAGTTCAAGTCCAGGTCTCAAACTGAATCGCTCGCGAAGTGATTCAGTCGGGATGTCCGGTCTCAGTAGCAGGCTACACCCTGTCTGCCCCCGTAGGGCGTCCCTTGCCTGCAAAGTAGCCGGACGACCACAGCCACTGTCTACCGACTACAGTCCACGGTCGCGCCAGCGACCCACCTCCTATCCCCGTCTGCACCCTGCAGACGACAAGTAGCAGGGGCGTCCCTTGCCTGCAAAGTAGCCGGACGACCACAGCCACTGTCTACCGATTACAGTCCACGGTCGCGCTCTCCGAGGCGTAGGCTCTCTCCGAGCCGGCTTCCAACTCGTAGAGCTTTCCAGCTCGGAGAGAGGCCAGCGACCTGCTTCCCTTTCGTTACCCTCTGTCCCTTCCGTGTTCATCCTCTCCCTCTCCGAACCGGACGACCACAGCGTGCCCGTCGAAGTTCCCGGAGCGTAGTCGGGTCCACTGTCTACCGTTCACCGTCTACAGTCGCACCAGCGACTCCCCGCCCTTCGACCTTCAGACCTTCGACCCCTTCTTCCCACCTGACTTCAGAAACCATTTACATCTGCCGTAAAACACCCTAGTGAATCCTGAACGCAATCCGATGAACCCAGGGGAGAAAAGATGAGCGAAGAAATAGGTATAGGTGTCGTTGGTCTCGGTTACTGGGGACCAAATCTGGTTCGCAATTTTCGCTCATTGCGCGACTGCCGACTCAAGGCCATGTGCGATCTCAGCGAGGATCGCCGCAATCATCTCCAGTCCCTCTATCCCGAAGCCGAAGCAGTCAAGGACTTCGATCGTCTCCTTAGCGACGATTCCGTCGACGCCATCGCCGTTGCCACCGCAGTGCGGTTTCACCACCCATTGGCCAAGGCCTCCCTCGAAGCAGGAAAGCACACTTTCATCGAAAAACCCATGGCCAGTTCAACGGCCGAATGTCAGGAACTCATCGATCTTGCCCGGGAGAAGAACCTGACCCTCATGGTCGGGCACACGTTCCTTTATTCGCCGGCCATCCGAATGATCAAAAAGATCGTCGACTCCGGTGACATCGGAGAAATCCGCTACATCGCCGCCCGCCGACTCAACCTCGGGCTCTACCAGCAGGATATCAACGTCACCTGGGACCTGGCGCCCCACGATATCTCCATCATCCTCCACATCATGGAGGAGACCCCGGTCACCATCAATTGCCAGGGAGCCTTCCACGTCACCCCAGGTATTGAAGACGTCACTGCAATGTCTCTGAGCTTCCGCAAGGAACGCTCCGCCATCGTCCACAGCAGTTGGCTTGACCCCCGGAAAATCCGGGAAATGACCATCGTCGGCAGCAAACGGATGATCGTCTACGACGACGTATCCGCGAACGAGAAGATCAAAGTCTTCGATGCCCGGGTCGACCGGCCCCCGCACTACGACACCTTCGCCGAATTTCAATACGCCTATCATTACGGCGACATCTACATCCCGCACATCAACCAGGAAGAACCCCTGAAAACCGAGTGCCAGCACTTCCTCGACTGTATCAAGAGTGGAGAGAAGTCCCTGACCAGCGGCGAAAAGGGTCTGGAAGTCGTCCGCATACTCGAAGCCTCGTCCGAGTCCTTGAAGCAAGGTGGTGCCCCCATCAACTTCAACAACGGCTGGCAGGATCCCAATCCCGCCAAATCCGACCTGGTGCAAACCGACCGCTGATCCGGTTGTCTCACCAACTTCAGAAGGGTGCAGAGCAAGGCGTGGACCGTGTTCTGCATGGGCGTCCTGATCGCGCCAGCGCATCGGAATAACCCGGGCCGCAACGAGCTATCCGCTCTTGCAGGGTCTGAGGTGTGGCTCGGCAACAGGTAGGCCGTAGCCAGTCTATCCGCCGGCACGTCCGGGCGTAGCGCGCGAAGCCTGAAGCTTTATGCGAAGGACGACCGGACACTACCCTCGTCATCCGTCATCCGTCATCCGCCGTCTGATCTCTTCAGCAACCGTCCTCCGCACTATTGACAGCACTCAATAAGTAGACCACTGTAGACCACAAGCGTTGTTTGACCTCATGAAACACCCAGTACCCCCAAAAGAGACACCACCGGTATGGCCTGTCCGGGAGGCGAAGGGCAAACTGTCGGAAATCCTGAGGCGTGCTCGAACAAGCGGGCCTCAGATCATTGGCACCCGGAACCCTTGCATCGTCGTTCCCAAGGAAGTCTGGGAAGACCTCACTGAACCCCGGATTCCCCTGACATCATGGTTGATTGAGAACTCGCCTGGGGTTGACTTTGAGCTTCCTCCCCGTGGGCAAAGCGATGATCGGGTGTCACCCTACGGGTGATAGCCATGTTACTCGACACCAACGTACTTTCGGAACTCGCACGACCGCGACCCAACCGAACCGTCACCGCTTTCCTCGACAGCGAGATATCGGCTCATATCTCTGTGGTGACCTTGCACGAACTCGTATTTGGAGCCAGACGCGTCAGCGATCCACTTAAACGACAGAGATTGCTCGATTGGATCGGATCGATTGAGAACCAATACCAGAGCAGCTTGATCCCGGTTTCCCGGGAAATCGCCCGCACGGCTGCCGATTTCAGAGCCGACCAGCAACACCACGGACGGGTACTGCACATAGAGGACGCTTTGATTGCCGCCACCGCCGCGGTTTACTCGCTCACCCTGGTGACACGGAACACACGTGATTTCGAATCGATTGACGTCCAGTTGATCAACCCGTGGAAACCGAAGAGCTAGTGTCCTGTCTCGTAAATGAGCTTTTTTTCAATCGGCTCACCTGATGGTTCCATCCGAAGCCGCTGGCCACATGGTAGGGCGCGACGTCCCTGGCGCGCCGTCTTCGACCTGAAAAACTTCCTGGGACATCCACCAGGCCTCGGAGAGAGGCAACTCACCTTTCTCCCTCAAATCCTGTTCCGGCCCGGCCGGATCCTGCTCCCGCCTCGGCGGGATCCCTGTTAACTCATCAACCTTCGTTCCTTCGTTGTCCCGACCTGCTCTCCGAGGCGTAGGCTCCTACGAGCCCGACCCCGATCTACATCGGGATTTCGCGAAGCTCAATTTCCTATGATGCTTCGCTCAACCTTCGAGTTCATCGCCTACCGTCATCCGTCATCCGTCATCCGCCCGCCGACCTCCATGTCCCGGCGTATCACCGACGAAGCGAAGTGAAGATGGGCGGACGCACAGTGTTCGGGGCAAAGCCCGGAGCCGAAGGCGAATCAATAGCCGGATGACCGCCGACCTCTGCCATCTGACCTCTTCTTCCCTCCCCCTCTGCTCCCTTTTGGGCTCTTGTGGTCATGTCACTTCGTTCGGTACGTGTCTCTTCGTGCCTTTTCGTGGCTCCATCCAAAACACAACCAGCCTCCAGCAACAGACCACAACATCCCGGCGTATTGCAAAGGCGCCGCCCACTCTCCGAGCCGGAGGCTGACCACCGACAACAGTCCACTGGCGCTCAGCGACACCGTCCACCGCGAGCAAAGCTCGCTTGTCCCCATCTCCCACTTGTCCCGGCGTATTTTCAAGAAGCCGGATGTCCACAGTCTACAGTCGCGTCAGCGACTCTCCTCCCTTGACCTGAAACTGATCCATGTTATGCATGTATCCATGCGAAAGATTCAGATTCTTTTCCCAGAACCACAGATGAAACGACTCCGCGAGTTGGCAAAGGTCGAAGATCGACCGGTCAGCGAGATCGTTCGTCGGGCAGTGGATCGAGATCTGGAACAACGGGCGGCATCTTTGGGGCTCAGCCCGGGCAGGCCACCCGCTTTCCCAACCTTTGACGGAGGCAAGATCCAGACCGACGCCGGCAGAATGAAGGAGCTGATTTATGGGCACTCTGAATAATTGGAGAATGTCATCGTTTTGCAGAAAACCAGGAACCGTAAGGCGGTCGTATCGATCCCGCGGCCGCGGGACCCGTAGGGCTATCCTTGATCCGACCAACACCACGGGCATGGAATTTCTGCATGACCCGAAGGGCGGCAAGGCTTTGGGAGTGGGGCCGCGTTGTCCGGGCCGCCTAGCCCGACGCCCAAATCCTTGCCGCGCTGACAGTCTCGAATAAATCAAAGTGCCTTTACACCGACGATGTCAGATGAACAGCCTCGACATGAACATCCTGGTTTACGCGTCGAACCGTGCGGCCCCGGAACATGGCAAGGCGATTGAAGTCGTTCACGCGATGCTGGCAAGCCCGTCAGATTGGATCATCGCCGATCAGGTTCTCTGGGAGTTTTACAAGGCACTTCGGCATCCCCTAATCCTCTCCAAACCCAGAACAGCCCGCCAGGCAGCCGCACAGGTGCAGTTCCTCCGGGAGGAAGGTGGCATGGCCTGCTGTGCCTACGAAATCAGACAATTCTCCGCGGTCCTCGAAAAGCTCCAGAGTCCGCGATTCCCCTACCAGAGGACGCACGATACCGTCCTCGGGGAGACCCTCCGGGGAAACGGTGTCACCACGTTCTACACACACAACACAAGAGACTTCGCCGACGCCGGATTTGCCCATCTGATCGACCCCATCGCCTGAGAGAGTGGACGCATGGCA
>QNAI01000249.1 GCA_003641745.1 Verrucomicrobiota bacterium
ACAGCCGATCGTGCGGTTGATCCCGATGTCTACGAGATGTTTTTGCGGGGCTTGCACCACTTGCACAAGTTCACGGAAAAGGACGCATTGGAGTCCCGCCGTTTCTTCCAACAAGCGATCGAGGCAGATCCGGACTTCGCTCAGGCCCACGCCGGCTTGGCCGGAGCCTATATCGTGTACAGCATCGTGGGTAATTTGCCTGCCCGGGACTTTTACCCACCGGCCCAGGAAGCGGCCCAGCGTGCGCTGGAACTCGACCCCAGCCTCGGCGTGGCACATACCGTTCTGGGATTCGTCGAGTTGTACTTCAACTGGGACTGGGATGCCGCCGAGCAGGAATTCAACCGGGCGTTGGAAATGGGTCCCAACGACGGCGACGCTCTTCACGGCATGTCCAGTGTTCTGATCATTAACGGTCGTCTTGACGAGGCCGTGGAACTGGTCAAGCGCGCCCGCAAGTTCGACCCGTATTCCTACCTCAGGAACCTGCCGGTCTGGGCAAACCTCGTGGTTGCCCGCAGGTATCAAGAGGCGACGACGGAAATTGAACAGTGGCGGGCCTTCTCGGATAACCATCAAGTTGGATGGTATTGGCTCCTCAGCATGTACTACGATCAGGGGCGGCACGAGGAGGCCATGGCCGAGTTGCGCCATTCCTCGACGGGTTTCGACCCCGAATCAAGAACAGTCATGGAGAAAGCCTATTCCGAGTCAGGTATCCAGGCAGCCTTTCTGGTTTGCGCTGAACGTGTGGCCGGTTTGTCTCAGCGGGAGTATATCGATCCCCTCTCCGTCGCTCGGTACTACGCCTTGGCCGGCGACACCGACCGGACATTTCTGTGGCTGGAGAAAACCTACGAGGCGCGGGTTCCTGCTATCCATTTGCTCGCCATGCCTGCCTTTGACCCATATCGCTCGGACCCCAGGTTCCGGGATTTGATGGGGAGGATCGGTATTCCGGAATCCAGCTGGGACTGACTCCCTTCTCTTCCGATTTATTTTCTATCTATCGCCCTTTCTGGCGGGCCTGAGGGACGGCAACAAAACACCGCCTTGCAGATTCGGGTTGCCCAGCTGGAAGCCGTTCATGATTGGTGACCTGGCCACCAAGGTGCGGCAGGCGTTGGACAGTGAATAGTGGACACCTGTCCGAAGGTTGCCGGCAGAAAGCAGCCAGCATAATCCCATTTGATGTTATACTTTTCCCGACGGTATCGAAACGGATGGTTCTGCACCCAAGGAGGCACCATGTCCACGAGTCTCCTCCGATCAATCGCGCCCACTGGAAAAAATCGCCTTCCACTGATTGTCTGCTTGGTCGCAACGGTTTTCATTTCCGGCGCTTTCGCCCAGTTACCCGAAGCGCAGTTGCCCGATGGTACGTCCTATGTGGCCAATCGCGTCGTGGTATTAGCCAAGCCCGACGGTTCGCTGCAGGCCTCGGAGTTTTCTCCGGACGGATTGCCCGCCACCGGCATCACTTCACTGGATCAGCTGTGCCGACAACTCGGCGTGGTGCGTGTGGACAGCTATTACCCCGGTCTTTTGCGCCGACCGGAACTGGCCCGCCTTGCGTCTCGACTCCGCATCTTGACCCTGGAACCAGGCAGGAACGCACGCGAAGCAGCTCTCGCCCTGGCCGCCGATCCTCATCTCGCCAGTGCTGGGCTCCAGACCCTGCCCAACCTGCTCTACACCCCGAATGATCTCTATTACGCCGACCAATGGCACCTGCCTCAGATCCAGGCGCCTGCAGCTTGGGATTACATCCGCTCTCCTCAGACCCGTCATGCGGTCGTCGCCATCATCGACACCGGCCTGCAACTCGAACACGCTGAAATCCAGGACAACCTCTGGGTCAACGAACCGGAAGACTTGAACCATAACGGTCGGCTCGATCCGGAGGACATCAACGGAATCGATGATGATGAAAACGGCTTCATCGACGATGTGGTCGGCTGGGATTTCGCAAGTAATGACAACGATCCTCAGGAGATTCATCCCCACGGTACCGGAACGGCGGCCTGTGTCTCGGCCGTCACCGACAACGGCACTCTGGGTGCCGCCATTGGATTCGGCGTGCGATTGATGGCCGTCAAGGCGATCAGCGATCATGGCCAATTGGTGGATGGTTACATCTCCATGTTGTACGCAGCCGACAACGGGGCCCAGATCATCAACTGTTCCTGGGGCCTTCCGTTTTTCCAGGAGTATGAGCAAGCGATTATCGATGCGGTTTGGGCTGAAGACGTGGTCATCGTCGCCGCAGGGGGAGAGGCTGATGCTCTTACATATCCTGCGGCGTACGATAACGTCGTGGCCGTTTCGGCGACCGATCAATACGACCACATAACTCCTTTCAGCCCTTACGGTGATTACATCGACATCTGCGCTCCCGGCGTAAACATCCTGACGGTATGGGACGATGATTTCACCTTCCTGTCCGGTAACTCTTTCTCCACGGGAATCGTTTCGGGTACGATCGGACTTTTTCGCGCCCAATATCCGCAACTTGACAATGCCGCGACCGTTCAACTCATGAAACAAAGCGCAGACCCGATCGACGAGCTGAACCCTGGTTATGCCGGATTGCTCGGTGCGGGTCGCATCAACGCCTTTACCGGGGTGGTCAGTGCGCAGGCCATGGATGAATCGGCCGAGACTTCAGATGGACATTTGATTTGCCGCCCCAATCCATTTAACGCCCGCATCCAGATTGGCTTTCGCTTGGCGGAACAGGGTCGTGTAACGGTGGTGATATACGATTCTCGTGGTCGGCAGGTCGCCGCCTTACTCCGAGAAGTCAGGGCGGACGGGTATCACGAAGTGACCTGGGATGCTGGAACAACCGCATCGGGGACCTATTTCCTGGTCTTGACGACCCCGGACCGCCGTTTGGTCCGTAAACTCAGTTTGGTCAAGTAGTCGGTTGTGCCTTCGAAATTGTGTTTTGGGGTAACGACTCCTTGGCTTTTGAGAAATTACCCTATTGAGGGTAAAAATTTGCACCATGCGTGCCTTTAAATATCAAAAACAGGGGCCCCCGGGGGCACTTCGCAACATGCCACCCGGCCCCAACCGGCCAGACACAATTTCGAAGGCACAAGCTAATTGGAAAGGGCACCAGTATGTTGGAAATACAATTCCCTCCGAGAGCCGGAAAATGAGTAGGCCCAACCTATTATCACTTATCACCGCAGCTGTCCTGCACAGTTTCGCCCTTACCGCGGCCCCTGCTCAGACATCAGACCCTCATCTCGACGGTTCGTCCGGCCCGGCGGTCCGATACCTGGACCAGCCTGGGATCACACCGATACTCCGGGTTATCTGCAACACCCGATTACCGGCGAAAACCTTCTCTACAACACGGTGCGGCCGGGCACCAAGTATCTGAGGCCGGAATGGGAAGGTTTGCCTGGGTACGAAAGCGCCATCCAGGTGGCGACAAGCGCGGCGCTTCCTGAAATCGGCGCACCATTTGTTCAGACATACGAGAACATACTTGTTGCAGAGCTGTGGTGGGAACTCGGCTGGATCAACAACGGCGTCATCAAGGGTGGGTTGTCGGAGCCAACCCCGGTTTGGGTTCCCCATCTGGGTACCAACGGCAAGGTAAGGCTTTTTTACCGCGGCCTCCATGGGTCCAGTGGTTCGTACTGGAACTGGCGGATATCCTACGCCGACAGCGATGACGGCAAGACCAACTGGGTCAAGAACGAGAACCCGACCTTTGATCCCTCGGATCCGGACAATCCCGCCAATCGTTGGACCCAGCCGCCACCGGTTGGTTTCAACTTCCGCGGCGCCTGGCAGGCCCACTGCACCGGCGATGTCCGGGCCGACGGTGTGCACATGGTGCTGACGGTCTCGAATCAAAACTACGCGATGGGAGGTCGTATCGCGTACTACTGGTCACCGGACTGGGGCGATACGTGGTTCGGTCATCCGGACAACCCCATCCTCGTGCCCGGCGATTCACCTGACGGAGTTCCCGCGGCCGGGTTTCAGCGGACGCCGACTCTCACCATCGATGAACAATACAATCGGTACATTCTCGCCTACAACGCAGGACATGATGCCGAGGTTCAGTGGCAAAAGCGCACCTATCTCGCTGTCTCTGCCAGGCCGGCCCATGACCCGACAAACGTTGACCACCAACCCGTCAACAATCTCAAGTTCCGGATCGACTCGATCACGCCAAACCCCGGTCATGGGGATTCAAGAATCGATTTAGTACTGCCGATGGCGGGCCGGCTCCAGGTCAGGGTCTATGGGGTGGATGGCCGCCTGGTGGCTTATATCGCCGATAGTGAGTTGGGCACCGGCCGGAACACGGTGGTTTGGGACAAGACCAACACCCACGGATCCCCGGTTCCCTCGGGGATCTATCTTGTGCGCGGTTCCCTCGAGGTTGGGGGACGTATCGTGGCCCAGGCCGGCGGCCGAATAGCCGTCTTGAAATAGGGCCAGCTCACCGGATCAGGGCCATCTTCCCTGATTTCCGGTTCTTTCCCTGCTGTAACCGATAGTAATAAGTGCCCGAGGGCAGGTTGCGACCGGTATCGTCACGCCCAAGCCAGTCAATCTCATGTTCACCGGAATTCAGATGTTCGTTCATCAGTGTGGCTACGCGAGCGCCAGCCGCGTTGTAAACGCTCAGTTCAACATGCCCCGAGACCCGCAATTCGAAATGGATCATGGTCCGCGGGTTGAAAGGATTCGGGTAACAATAGGAGGCGAGGTCCGAAGAATGGGGGGGCACGTGGGACACCGATGAACGCCTGATCAATTCAATGCCGTCGCCGGTGCCGAGGTTGCGGGTGTACTGCATGTTGACAGGATCGTTCCAGTGCTCGTGAACGCCCAGGCTGGCCAGGCGTACAACGTCGCCCTCGTGGTCGGGATCGTAAAAGGTGCCTGAAGGCGGGTCGTTGGCCAGGGCGGCCTCGTGCAGATAATCATCCGTTCCCTCCATCTGGGGAAAAACACGAGGGTCACCCTCCAATTGCATGAGATCCAGGCAGACCGACTCGATGGCCACGGGATCCTGCGAGGCGAAGAGGCTCGAAGTCCAATCGTTGTTGAAGGGTTCGTGTTCCCATCGCATGGGTGAGCTGTCCTGGGGGTGGCATCCGGAATAAAGACCATCGATTAAATACAGAATGGGCTTGCCGCCCAGGTGGGCGTGCCCCATCAGATCGACGATGGACCGATACCGGGCCGATTCCGGAGCAACATAGGCCAAACTTTCGTGCAGATCGTAAAACCCATCTTCGACCGGGATGCGCAAAAAAGAACCATAGTGGTTCTTGGCGCAGAGGGTCACACCCGCGCCCGAATGGCTCTTGAAGTTGGCCAGGTTGATGAAATAAGTCGCCTGGGCGTATGACTCCAAGATGAAGTCCTGCTGATTCCCCGTGGGGTGGTTGCTCCAGTACAAGGGAACGATGGAATTCTGGGCGGCGACCCTGGGATGCTCTGGTATGCCACCCTCGTGATCCAGATAGTTCACATCCGGAAATTCGCCGGCCAGCATGGCGTGGTACTGGTTCGGGAACAAGGCAAGTGGATCGCCGATGGTGATGTCGGCTTGCGCCGCGCCGACCACGTTGACCAGGCGACGCAGCACAGCCAGCATGACTTGTGGAGAGGTGTTCATGTAGTCCATGGCTGCGGTCAAATCATAGGTCGTCGCATCGACGCCCCCCCAACCATGCAGGTAGTGGCATCCCACCAGATTGACCTTGATCATGATCTTTTCGCCGGGAGTGTAGCCCAGATCGCCGTTACCACTGGCGATATTGTGGTGCCGGATCAGGGCGTCCCA
>QNAI01000250.1 GCA_003641745.1 Verrucomicrobiota bacterium
AACGAAATACGCAAAAAGCCCCCCCATCATGAAGAGAATGAACGATATGATGCAGGCCGGCAAAAGAACCCGCGCCTCACGCTGGTTGAGCGCCGGTGCCACAAACCGCCCGAGAAAATAAAGAACAAAGGGCAGCGATCCGAACAACCCACCCAGGAAACAGACCTGGAGATAAACCGAGAAGACCGCCATCGGTGAAGTCGTCACCAGACCCGTCTGCTCCCCGGCATTGGCAAAGGCACGGTTCAGGGGCCAATTCAGGATCTGGGCGACATCCTTGAGGAAGACAGCCATCACCACGAAGATGATCGCGAAGACAATCAGGGACTTGCCGATCGTCCAGCGCAGCTCCTCGAGATGATCGAGGAAGCCCATCGAATTCGCATCCTTCTTCTCAGGTTCAGGTTCGGTCGGAATGCTCTCGGGCGGCTGGTTATCGGGTCGGTCGGTCATGGCAGACCTGTATCGCCTATGTCAGACCGCCTCAGGTTTCAAAGACTATTCGACGGAAACGGGTTTTTGAAGAGGGGGTTCAATGATGGTTTCTCGAGCAGAGACGCAGAGGTCGCCAGAGGCAGCTGCTTAATCCATTGACACCCAAGATGTCCTTGGTAAACAACCGTCCCTTTTTCCGTGCCCGCCAAAGCCTTGACGGCAGATGGCCGGGTGCGGGTTCCACCAAGTAGAAGCAAGATCCAGATCAATAACACCAGGAATTCGAGCATGTCACCGAGATCACCCGCAAAGAAAACCCGCAAGCCAGCACGAAAGACCGCCAGGAAAGCGACCCGGTATGTCTACCTCTTCGGTAAGAAGACGGACGGTAACGGCTCCATGAAGCCGCTCCTGGGCGGAAAAGGCGCCAATCTCGCCGAAATGACTCGGATAGGACTTCCCGTACCTTCCGGTTTCACCATCACGACCGAGGTCTGCACCTATTATTATAAGAACAAGCGGACCTACCCAGCCATCATGCAGAGCCAGATTGAGGCCGGCATCCACTCGATGGAGAAACAATCGGGCCGCAAATTCGGCGACCTGAAGAAACCCCTCCTCGTCGCCGTCCGCTCCGGCGCCCGCGACTCCATGCCGGGCATGATGGACACGATTCTCAACCTCGGTCTCAACGACGAGACCGTGCTCGCCCTGGCAGCTCAGTCCGGAAACGAGCGCTTCGCCTGGGACTGTTACCGCCGCTTCATTCAGATGTATGGCGATGTCGTCATGGGCGTCCAGAAGCTCCCGAACGAGGACCACGATCCTTTCGAGGCCACCATCGAGAACTACAAGGCGGAACTCTTTCCGGGTCGCGCCCACGTCGATGACAACGACCTCGATGCCGGACAGGTCAAGGAACTGGTCAATCGCTTCAAGCAGTTGGTCAAGAAAAGGACCGGCAGGGCTTTCCCGGCCGATCCCTGGAAGCAGTTGGATGGCGCCGTCTCCGCCGTTTTCGGCTCGTGGATGAACGACCGCGCCATCGTCTACCGGCGCAAATACCACATCCCCGCCGAATGGGGCACAGCGGTCAACGTCCAGACCATGGTCTTTGGCAATACCGGTCCAAACTCCAGTTCCGGCGTCGCCTTCACCCGCGATCCCGCCACCGGCGAAAAGGTCTTCTACGGCGAATTCCTTATCAATGCCCAGGGCGAGGACGTGGTGGCCGGTGTCCGTACGCCCCAGCCGGTGGCCGAGTTGAAGAAGCTCATGCCAAAGGCCTATCGCGAACTCGAGGCCATCCGAAAAACGCTCGAGGGTCACTTCAGGGACGTTCAGGATTTTGAGTTCACCATCGAGGAGGGCGTCCTCTACATGCTTCAGACCCGGAACGGCAAGCGCACCGGGTTGGCCGCCGTACGTTTTGCGGTCGAAATGGTCAAGGAGCGCCTGATTACCTGGGAGGAAGCCATCAAACGGGTACCCGCCGAGCAACTCGACCAGGTCCTCGCCCCAGTCTTCGACACCACGGCATTGAAGGGTCACAAGCTGATTGCCAAGGGACTTCCGGCCGGCCCCGGATCCGCCACGGGAAAGATCTATTTCAATGCGGATCGCGCCGTCATCGCTTCCGAACGGAAGGAAAAGGTCCTCTTGGTGCGCATCGAAACTTCCCCGGAGGATCTCCGCGGGATGATCGCAGCCGAGGGCATTCTGACCGCCCGCGGCGGAGTTTCCTCCCACGCCGCCCTCGTCGCCCGCCAGATGGGCAAGGTCTGCGTCTGCGGCGCCGCCAAACTCCAGATCGACTACGCCGCCAAGACCCTCACGGTTGGTGGTCGGATATTCAAGCAGGGTGACTTTATTTCGATCGATGGCACATCGGGTTCGGTCTACGCCGGCGAGGTAAAAACCGCCCCGTCTGAGATCATCCAAGCCCTGGTCAACAGGAAGCCGAAGGCCATCAAGAGTCGCAGCTACAAGAACTTTGCATCGCTCATGCGCTGGTGTGCCAAAGCCACAAAGATGGATGTTCGCACCAATGCCGACTCGCCGGACCAGGTCGCCAACGCGGTCGCGTTCGGCGCCAGGGGGATCGGCCTCTGCCGGACCGAGCATATGTTCTTCGAGGGGGATCGGATCGACGCCATGCGCGAAATGATCCTCGCCGAGACGACCGACGCCCGCAAGGCAGCCCTGGCCAAGCTCCTGCCCTATCAGCGCGAGGACTTCGTCGGAATGTTCAAGGAGTTGAAAGGCCTGCCCGCCACCATCCGTTTCCTCGATCCTCCACTGCATGAGTTCCTCCCCCACGAGAGCGCCCTCATCAACGGTATCGCGGAAAAACTCGATGTCAGCCCGCAGATGATCTCCAAGCGCGTGGGCGAACTTCACGAATTCAATCCCATGCTCGGCCACCGTGGTTGCCGTCTCGGGATCGTCTATCCTGAGATCTCAGAAATGCAGGCCCGTGCTGTTTTCGAGGCCGCCGCCATTGTTCAGAAGAAGAAGATCCGGGTGAAGCCTGAGATCATGATTCCTCTGGTCGGCTTCCCGAAGGAACTCAAGGCTCAGATCGAAGTGGTCCATCGCGTGGCAAAGGAGGTTTCCAGGGAGAAGAAGGTGAAACTGAATTACCTGGTCGGGACCATGATCGAGATCCCTCGCGCAGCCCTGGTGGCCGACGAAATCGCGAAGGATGCCCAGTTCTTCAGCTTCGGCACAAACGATCTCACCCAGACCGCTCTCGGAATGAGCAGGGACGACTCCGGATCATTTCTGCCCAAGTATCAGGAAGAGGAGATCATCGCCAAGAATCCGTTCGCCAGCATTGACGAGGCCGGTGTTGGCAAGCTGATGGAGATCGCCGTCAAGGGCGGGCGTTCCACCCGGAAGGATATCAAACTCGGTATCTGCGGTGAACATGGTGGCGATCCATCGAGCGTGGTGTTCTGCCACAAACTCGGTCTGGACTACGTCAGCTGCTCACCATTCCGCGTGCCGGTCGCCCGACTGGCCGCCGCACAGGCGGCCCTGGACGATAAGAGCTGACCGGTTTCCCCGCGGAATGAGAATTCAAGGCCCGCTCTCAGGAGCGGGCCTTTACCTTTGAAACAGGTTTAAAACTGGATTCACAGAATCTGATTGGATGGCTGGTTCTGCTTACGGAGGCTCCGAGCGGACGGTCCGGCGGCCCGTCCCTACCCTCGACCCGATGCAGAAGTTGGTAGGGCGTGGCCGCCGGACGCGCCGCCGTCCACCCTCCACCATGTCTCGGCGTATCAACGAGGAGCCGGATGTCTACCTTCCCTCTCCCTTCCGGCGCGACAGCGCTACTACATCCCGGCGTATCACCGACGAAACGAAGTGAAGATGGGCGGACGCGCAGTGTTCGGGGCAAAGCCCGGAGCCGCAGGCGAATCAATAGCCGGACGTCTACCGAAGGGGTTGCCAACCGTTTGAAGGGGTCAAAGCTCACATCTCGCACTGACATGCAAGATGTCGAGCAATGACCCCGCCGTTCGCACCAATCCCAAATCCCAAATCCGTCCACTCTCCGAGGCGTAGGCTCCTACGAGCCGGAGGCCGTTCTCCGTCGTCCGTCCGCCATCTTCCCTCCATGTCCCGGCGTATCATCGAGTAGCCGGATGACCACCATGTCTCGGCGCATCAACGAGGAGCCGGATGTCTACCGTCTACCTTCCCCTCCGCACCTCTTCCCCAATCCATCACGCCGCCTTGACTACGCCGGTGTGTGGCGAACAGTAGGCACCTTCACTATATGATCAGCGCACAGGATATTCAAAAAAAAGTCACCCGGGCATTCCTGGTCGGGATTCATCATCCGAAGATGGCGATGAAGGAATCCGCCGACCTCCTGGACGAACTCCGGGATATGGTCGAAAACCTGGATATCCCGGTGGTCGGACAAACTCTGGTCAATCTCCGCTCTCCGAACCCATCCCTGTTTGTAGGCCGTGGCAAAGCGGAATCAATCCTTGAGCAAGCCCGTGAACTCGAAGCGGACATGATCGTTTTCGACGAGGACCTCAGCCCGGTCCAACAGCGGAATTGGGAGAGCGAATCGAAACTCTGCGTCATCGATCGACAGGAGGTCATTCTCGATATCTTTGCCTCGCGGGCCAGGACGCGGGAAGCCATCCTCCAGGTGGCCCTCGCTCGGATGGAATATTCCCTGCCGAGACTGACCCGGGCCTGGACCCATCTCAGTCGTCAGCGCGGTGGCGGCACCGGCATGCGTGGTCAGGGAGAAACCCAGCTCGAAAGTGACCGCCGAATGGTCAACAACCGCATCGCCCATCTTCGACAGGAACTCCGCGGCGTGGCAAAACACCGCAAGACCCAGCGGAAAAAGAGGGTGCGCATACCCGTGCCGGCCGGATCGATCGTCGGCTACACCAATGCCGGCAAATCATCACTTCTCAACAAGTTGACCGGGGCCACCGTTCAGGCTGAAGACAAACTCTTTGCCACCCTCGACCCGACAACCCGTCAACTCGATCTGGCAGGCAGCCAATCGGTTCTCCTGACCGATACGGTCGGATTCATCCGCCGCCTGCCCCACCGCCTGGTCGAAGCCTTCAAGGCGACCCTGGAGGAGGTCGTTGTCGCCGATTTCCTCATACAGGTGATGGATGTGACCAGTCCGGACATGGACAAGCACGCCGCCACCACGAAGCGGGTGTTGACCGAAATCGAAGCCGACGGGAAACGGACCATCACCGTCCTGAACAAGATCGATCTCTGCGATTCCGAAGATCTCGACAGGATCCGCTCGCATCATCCGGACGCCTTGTGCGTCAGTGCCGTCACCGGCGAAGGCCTCGAGGAACTCTCGATCAGGATCGCCGACCTCCTCAACGAAAATGCCACCATCATGGAGTTGCTCATCCCGCACGATCG
Source organism: Verrucomicrobiota bacterium (assembly GCA_003641745.1). Lineage (GTDB taxonomy): Bacteria > Verrucomicrobiota > Verrucomicrobiia > Opitutales > Opitutaceae > B12-G4. The sequence goes on from QNAI01000250.1 coordinate 5,365, forward strand.
CTACGATATCATCTCGCGACTCCATGAGGTTGGCGGTATCACCAAACAGGATACGAGAGACGAAGGTGTCTTTATCAAAGGCAATTTCCCCAACAGTATCGTTGGTCTGCTGGAGACGTTCAGGACGAAGGACGAGTTGAGAATTGGGAGTTAGGAAATGGTGTTCTCGCGCGGAGGCGCAGAGGAGGATCGGACTTATGGGTGATGAATTTTGATCGGGGTTTTGGACTTTGGGAAGGATCGGAGTAGAAGATGAGATAGGATTGGCTTCAAATCCTGAGACTTGGAAGCCCCCATCTCCGCGCCTCTGCGTCTCTGCGCGAGTAAAAAACCCAGAGCCCTCATCCAGACCCCATCCTGTAAATCCTGTTAATCCTGTCCAAAAATTCATCAGCCCAAAACCCCTTCGTGTCCTTAGCGTCCTTATGTTCAAAAAAACGCAGAGCCCTCATCCAGA